>DATMEZ010000106.1:0-20450 GCA_035556415.1 Povalibacter sp. | reverse complement strand
GCTGGCACCGGCGCATCGTGGTGCCGTACGGGCACCCGCTCACGCACGAGTCCAAGGTGACCATCGAGACCCTGGGCAAATATCCGATCGTCACGTACGTCTTTGGATTCAGCGGGCCGTCATCGCTGCAACAGATCTTCGCGCGCGCCGGCATCACGCCGCACCTTGCGCTCACGGCGCGGGATGCGGACGTGATCAAGACCTACGTGCGCCTGGGCCTCGGCGTCGGCATCGTCGCCAGCATGGCGGTCGATGCGCGCGAGGATGCGGATCTGGTGTCGATCGATGCGTCCCACTTGTTCCCGGCCCATTCGACCTGGGCGGGTTTTCACCAGGGCGCCCTGCTGCGCGGCTACATGTACGACTTCCTGCAACTGCTCGCTCCCCATCTGACCCGCCGCCTGGTCGATCGCGCCGGCAACGCCGCCGGCGCTGCCGACGTCGAGGCCCTGTTCGCGGACGTGCAACTGCCGGTGTATCGCTAGCCGCGTCAGCGGCGCAACGACGAGAACCATGCCCCACTCACTTCCCGATCGCCCCAAATCGCGCTCCCTGAAACCGCTGCGGTCGCTGTGGCCGTACCTGCGCCACTATCGCAAGACGCTGGTGCTGGCGCTGTTCGCGCTGCTGATCGCATCCAGCGCCATGCTGGTGCTGCCGATGGCGTTCCGCAACGTGATCGACCAGGGCATGGTGGTGCAGGACGCCGCCACGCTCGATCTTTACTTCGTCGCCTTCCTCGCCGCCGCCGCTGCGTTCGGCATTTTCGCAGCATTGCGCTTCTACCTGGTCACCTGGCTGGGCGAGCGCGTGGTGGCGGATCTGCGGTCCGATATCTACCGGCGCGTGATGCGCATGGATCCGACCTTCTTCGAGGTCACGCGTACCGGTGAAGTACTGTCACGGTTGACCACCGACACCACGCTGGTGCAGTCGATCTCCGGCGTGAACCTTTCGATCACGCTGCGCTCGGCCATCCAGCTGTTCGGCGCGCTGGCGCTGCTGGTCGTCACCAGCCCGTCGCTCACCGCCATGATCCTGTTGCTGATTCCGCTGGTGGTCGTGCCGTTGATCATGGTCGGCCGCAAGCTGCGCACGCTTTCGCGCCTGGCGCAGGACCGGATCGCCGATACCAGCGGCCTGGCGGGCGAGACCTTGAACGCCATCCAGACCGTGCAGGCCTTCACACTGGAGTCGCTGCACAGCAAGCGCTACGACCAAGCGGTCGAAAGCTCCTTCGACACCGCCGTGAAGCGCACCAAGGTGCGAGCACTGCTGACCGCGTTCGGCACCATGACGGTGTTCGGCGGGATCACGTTCGTGCTGTGGCAAGGCGCGCATCGCGTGCTGGCGCACGAGATGACGCCGGGCGAGCTGAGCCAGTTCCTGATCTATGCCGTCTATGTTGGCACCGCCGCTGCGGCGCTGAGTGAAATGTGGGGCGAAGTGCAGCGCGCAGCAGGCGCGATGGAGCGGCTGGTCGAGCTCAAGAACGCGACGCCGACGATCGTCGCCCCCGACAACCCGCAGACGTTTCCCACGCCCTCGCGCGGCCAGATTCGCTTCGAGCACGTGACGTTCCGCTATCCGTCGCGGCAGGACACACAGGCGCTCGACAACTTCACGCTCGACATCCGGCCCGGCGAGAACATCGCCTTCGTCGGACCGTCCGGCGCCGGCAAGAGCACCACGTTCCAGTTGCTGCTGCGCTTCTACGATCCTGCAGATGGCCGCGTTCTCATCGACGGCGTCGACATCGCGCGGGCTGCGCCCGAAGACGTGCGCCAGCGCATCGGACTGGTGCCGCAGGAAACCATGCTGTTCGGCGCCAGCGCCCGGGAGAACATTCGCTACGGCCGACCGACAGCGACCGATGCCGAAATCGAAGCAGCGGCGCGCGCCGCCGGTGCGGATGCCTTCATCCGCGAGCTACCCGAAGGCTACGATACTTTTCTCGGTGAACGCGGCGCGCGGCTGTCAGGCGGGCAACGCCAACGCATCGCCATCGCGCGCGCCCTGCTGAAAGATCCGCCGATCCTGCTGCTCGACGAAGCGACCAGCTCGCTCGACGCAGAAAGTGAGCGCTACGTGCAGCAAGCGCTGGAGCGCCTGATGCAGCACCGCACCACCATCATCATCGCGCACCGGCTGGCCACCATTCTGAAAGCCGACCGTATCGTGGTGATGGATCACGGCCGGATCGTCGCGATCGGCACGCATGCGCAGCTGCTGGAAACCAATCCGCTGTACGCCCGGCTGGCGGCATTGCAGTTCACGGACCTGGCAGCGGCGGCAAGCAATGGATTGCAGGAGGATGCCGCGCGGGAGCACGTCGGCTAAGGGCTCTTGCGCTCGTCGTTCCCGCGCAAGCGGGAATGACAGCCAGACTTACGCCGACAGATCAGACTTACACCGCGCGACGCTGCAAACTCGGGCCGTTGTCGACGACCAGCGGACCGGCGACGGCGACATCGTCGAAGGCCGCCAGCGCCGCATCGAGGTTGGCGTTCGACGCCAGCTCGAAGGCATCGAAGCCGCAGCGGACCATGAAGAACAGCTGATCGCGCCGGAACTTGCCGATGGCGCGCAGCTCGCCGGTGAACCGGTAGCGCTTGCGCAGCAGCTGCGCCTGGCTGCAGCCGCGGCTGTCGGTCAGGCCGTCGAACTCGATGGCGACCAGCCCGACCCGCAGGAAATCGTGTTCCAGCTCCGCGACCGGGTCGTTCGGCCCGAGACGCACGCCGAGGCGGCCGTCCCACAACCACCAGCGTTCGCGCTCTTCTCTCCAGCGGGCGAAAGGCAGGATCAGCGCGCGCTCGCGACCGAGCGGATCCTCCTCCGCGTACCGCCAGTCGTCGACGACCAGCTCACGCTGCTTGATGAGCCGGCGCGTGGACGCGGGCCGTGAAAGACTGGCTGCCTGATCGTGCCGATACATGCGCCCGACTGTAGCCGCCGCTTCTCGGGGCCACCAAATAAGCTTTGGATATGAGCTGATAAGAGTCGGTGACCGCAATGTCACCGCCTGCTGCCGCAAGCTGCGCCCGCAGGTCTGCCCTGCAGGCGCACATCCGAAGTGCGTCAGTCCGGAATCCCCAGACGCTTGTGCATGATCGGGCTGGTGGTCGTGTACTGCAGCGGGATCTTCTTGGCCGGATTCAATTGTGCGGCCACGGCGAACGCGGCCAGCGCCGCTTCGTGGAAGCCCGACAGGATCAGCTTCTTCTTGCCCGGATAGGTGTTGATGTCGCCGATGGCGAACACGCCCGGGATGTTGGTCTGGAATTTCTCGGTATCGACCGCGATGGCGCGCTTGTCGATGCCCAGCCCCCATTCGGCGATGGGGCCGAGCTTGGGATGCAGCCCGAAGAACACCAGGGCGTGATCGGCCGGCAGATCTTCCATCTGGCCGTCGGTCCGCTTCACCCGCACGCCGCGGAATTCGCCGCCCTCGACGATCGCCGACTGCGCCACGGCTTCCACGTACTTGATGCTGCCGTGCGCCACCAGATCGCGCATCCTGGCCACCGAGGCAGGCGCCGCCCGGAATTCGGACCGCCGGTGCACCAGCGTGACGCTGCGGGCCTTGCCCGCGAACTCCAGCGTCCAGTCGAGCGCCGAATCGCCGCCACCGAAAATCACCAGATGCTTGCTGGTGAACTCGGCCGCACTCTTCACTTTGTAATGGATGCGTGAGCCCTCGAACGGCTCCGCACCTTCCACTGCAAGCCGACGCGGCTGGAACGAGCCGAGCCCGCCGGCAATGATCACCGCCTTGGCGTGGAACCGGGTGTCCTGCGAAGTGCGCAACAGGAAGCTCTGGTCTTCGAGCACTTTCAGCTCCGTGACCTCCTCACCCAGATGGAACTGGGCGTTGAAGGGCTTGGCCTGTTGCAGCAGGCGGTCCACCAGCTCCTGCGCGCCGCACACCGGCAATGCCGGGATGTCGTAGATGGGCTTTTCCGGATACAGCTCGCTGCACTGCCCGCCGGGATGCTTCAGCGAATCGATCACATGGGCATGAATGCCCAGCAGACCCAGCTCGAAAATCTGGAACAGGCCGCAGGGGCCGGCACCGACGATGACCACGTCGGTGGCGATGGCGCCGTCGATCGCGGCAGAAGGGCTGTCGCTCAAGAGTCATCTCCTTGGGGAAAACGCTTAGCGCGGCTACCGCAGCGCAAGACGATTCTATACGAGAGCGCCGTCCTTGGCAGGCGTTCGCAGCCCTGCCAATCGCGCGGAATCTCCCCGCAGGCTGTTATGGCAACCGCGACCGTGGAACAATCCGGCGCCTGACTCTTTCCTTCTTCCGGCGCATTTCACGAGAGATTTCCCATGCGACTGAACGTCAACGGCAAAGAGCACGAGCTGGACGGCCTCGACCCGGATACGCCGCTGCTGTGGGTGTTGCGGGATCGCCTGAGCCTGGTCGGCACCAAATACGGCTGCGGCGTGGCGCAATGCGGCGCCTGCACCGTGCACGTGAACGGCAGCCCGATGCGCTCCTGTTCGGTGCCGGTATCGGCAATCGCGGGGCAGAAGATCACCACCATCGAGGGCCTGGCGGGCCCCGACGGCAAGCTGAACGCAGTGCAGGCCGCCTGGATCGAGCACGACGTCGCGCAATGCGGCTATTGCCAGGCCGGGCAGATCATGTCGGCGACGGCGCTGCTGCAGCAGATCCCCGAACCGACGGACGCCGACATCGATGCGGCCATGAGCGGCAACCTGTGCCGCTGCGGCACCTACATCCGCATTCGCAAAGCCATTCACGCCGCCGCCAAAGCGGCTCATGAATGAGGTTCAGGACATGAGCGCAGCTGAAACCACCTTGTTCTCGAGCGACGACTATCTGCAGGAGATCGCGCGCATGGTCGAAGCGCGCACGCCGCTTCCGGCTGCCGTGAATCGACGCTCCTTCCTGAAGCTCGCCGGCCTGGCGGGCGGCGGGTTCGTGCTCGCTTTCTACATGGGCGATGAATCGGTCGCATCGGCCGCTGGCGGCGACGCGGCAAAAACCTTTGCGCCCAACGCCTTCCTGCGCATTTCGCCCGATGGCGCCATCGTCATTTATTCGAAGGGCCCGGAGCTCGGCCAGGGCATCAAGACGGCGTTCCCCATGATCGTGGCGGAAGAGCTGGACGCGGACTGGTCGCGCGTGAAGGTCGAACAGGCTGCGATCAACCCGGCCGTATACGGCCGTCAAAGCGCTGGCGGCTCACGTTCTATTCCCACTGCGTGGGAGCAGTTGCGACGCGCAGGCGCCGTGGCGCGGACCATGCTCGTGTCCGCAGCAGCAAAGCAGTGGAACGTCGCCGAATCCGAGATCACTACCGCGAACAGCGTGGCGACCCACAAGGCCAGCAACCGTTCGCTCGATTACGGCGCACTGGCCGAAAAAGCGGCGGCGCTGCCGGTGCCCGACGAGCAGTCGGTGAGACTCAAGAATCGCAAGGATTTCAAACTGCTCGGCACGCGCGTCAGCGGCGTCGACAACCTGCAGATCGTCACCGGCCAACCGCTGTTCGGCATCGACCAGGTGGTGCCGAACATGCAGTACGCCGTGTTCGAGAAATGTCCCGCCGTGGGCGGCAAGGTCCGCTCGGCGAACCTGGACCAGATCAAGAAGCTGCCCGGCGTCACCCACGCTTTCGTGGTCGAAGGCACCGGCAAGCCCACCGAAGTCATGCCGGGCGTGGCCATCCTGGCCACTTCCACCTGGGCGGCGATCAGCGCCCGACGCCAGCTGAAGGTCGACTGGGACGAATCGGCGGCATCGAAGGACAGCTGGACCCAGGCCGCAGCGCAGGCACGCAAACTCGCCAGCGAAGACGGCGCGGAAACGCTGAAATCCGTCGGCGATTTCGACAAGGCCATCGTGGGTGGGAAAACCGTGGAAGCCTTCTACACCTATCCTTACGTCTCGCACGCAACGCTCGAGCCGCAGAACTGCACCGCCGCCTATCGCGACGGCGCCGTCGAAATCTGGGCGCCCACGCAAACGCCGGACGGCGCATTGAAGCTGGTCGCCGGCGTGCTGGGAATCGCTCCGGAAAAAGTCACGATCCACCAGACCCGCGTCGGCGGCGGCTTCGGCCGGCGCCTGATGAACGACTACATGTGCGAAGCGGCGCAGATCTCCAAGCAGGCCGGCGTACCGGTGAAGCTGCAATGGACGCGCGAAGACGACATGCAGCACGACTTCTATCGCGTCGGCGGGTTCCACTCGTTCCGCGGCGGTGTCGATGAGTCGGGCAAGCTGGTGGCCTGGGCCGATCACTTCATCACCTTCAGCACCGACGGCGACAAGCCGGTGCTGGCAGGCGAAATCACGCCGGACGAATTCCCCGCGCTGCTGGTGCCGAACTTCCGCCTGACGCAGACCAAGCTGCCGTCGCAGATCCCCACCGGCTGGTGGCGCGCGCCGCGTTCGAACTCGATTGCATTCGCGGTGCAGAGTTTCCTGCACGAGCTTTCCAGCGCCGCCGGGCGCGATCACCTGGAGTTCCTGCTCGAAATCATGGGCAAGCCGCGCTGGCTCACACCCAACAATGAGTTCGCGCTGAATACCGGACGCGCTGCAGGCGTGCTGAAACTGGCTGCGGAAAAAGCCGGCTGGGGCAAGCCGCTGCCGAAAGGTCGCGCGCTCGGCCTGGCGTTCCACTTCAGCCACGCC
This sequence comes from Povalibacter sp., assembly GCA_035556415.1. Lineage (GTDB taxonomy): Bacteria > Pseudomonadota > Gammaproteobacteria > Steroidobacterales > Steroidobacteraceae > Steroidobacter. Next base: position 13,771 of record DATMEZ010000106.1, on the reverse strand, counting down.
GGTCACTTCGTCGAAGTGGCCGACGTCAGCGTGGATGCCAGCAAGAAGATCACCGTGCATCGCGTGGTCGTGGCCGGCGACATCGGCCCCGTCGTCAACTTGAGCGGCGCCGAGAACCAGTGCCAGGGCTCGGTGATCGACGGCCTGAGCACCGCGCTGGGACTGGAGCTGTCGATCGAGAACGGCCGCATCGAGCAGACCAACTTCGATCGCTATCCCCTGCTGCGCATCGCGCAGGCGCCGCAGGTGGAAGTGCATTTCATCCAGAGCGACTATTCGCCCACCGGATGCGGCGAGCCGGCGTTGCCGCCATTGGCGCCAGCGGTCTGCAATGCGATCTTCTCAGCGACCGGCCATCGTGTGCGCACACTGCCGTTGAAACGCGAAGGCTTCACGATCTGAGATCGTCGGCAGCAGATAGCGGTTGCCACGCTCGGCACACGACAAGATAGCCGAGCGCGGTCAACCGCGGCCGCGATCGAGATATTTCCCGGCCGATGTCGTCGCCGAGTGAGGCTCTCGCGAATCGTGTCTACGCCAGGGCTCGGCGATAGAGCTCGGCATCGACGTTGCCGCCGCTCAGCACGATGCCGATGGTCTTGCCGGCGCAGTCGATCAGGCCGTGCAGCACGGCAGCGAGTGCGACGGCACCGCCCGGCTCTACGACCAGTTTCAGTTCCCGCCACGCGAACAGCATCGCAGCCAGCACCATCTCGTCGCTGACCGCGAAACCACCCGCCAGCAGTCGCCGATTGATCTGGAAAGTCAGCTCACCGGGCGTCGGCGCCATCAGCGCATCGCACAGTGACTTTGCGCCCTTGATCGACTGTTGGCGTGTGCCGCTTGCCAGTGAGCGGGCCGTGTCGTCGTAACCTTCGGGCTCGACGCAGTAGACCTTGGTACCGGGGCTCGCGCCTGCGAGCGCGAGCCCGCAGCCACCGACCAGTCCGCCGCCGCCGCAAGGCACCAGCACCGCATCCAGCTTCGCACCATGCAGATCCTTCGCCTGCGCCGCCATCTCCAGGCCGACCGTTCCCTGGCCTGCGATGATGTGTGGATCTTCATACGGCGGCACGATGGTCGCACCGCTGCGCTCGGACAACTGGCGCCCGATCGACTCGCGATTGTCCTTGTAGCGGTCGTAGAAAACGACTTCGGCCCCCATGCGCCGCGTGTTCTCGACTTTGATGGCCGGCGCATCGGCTGGCATCACGATGGTGGTGCGCACTCCCAGCCGCATACCTGCTGCCGCCACACCCTGGGCATGATTGCCAGAGGACCAGGCAACCACACCCCGGGCACGTGCGTCAGCCTCCAGCTGCACCAACCTGTTGTACGCACCGCGAAACTTGAAAGCGCCCGCGATCTGCAGATTCTCCGGCTTCACCAGGATCGTTCCGCCAGTGCGCCGATCCAGCTCCGCGATCCGCAGCAATGGCGTCACGACCGCCTGGCCTGACAGCCTGTCGCGGGCTGCCAGGACATCATTGAAAGTGGGTTCTTGCATGGCCGCTAGATTACTGCGGCGGGTACGTCAGCACCATTGCGGAGCTGGAAACAAATACCGTCGCGCGATCGGCACCGTGCCGTTTGCGCGCGACAGTCCTATCACCCAAGTGCCGAAGTCACGGTCACGCAACTCGCTCTAGCGCGAACTCATCTGGGCGGGGCGGCCGCCGCCCCAGTACCAGGTCCCGTAACATGGCCGGACGCGATGCGGCCGCGCGAAGCGCCGGACTGGCTGACGTCAGCCGTCCTCGTGGATCGCCTCGTCACGCGAAACGGTGCAACGCGCCCCGATTCACGTGACGAGAGTTCCGGTTACCAGTAGCGTTTCGCCTTGTAGTAGTCGTAGGCACGATCGCGATACGCAATGCCGTCGTTGCGGGTCAGTTCCTCGATGGAATCCGCTGGCGCCGCCTTCAGCTGCTCCTTGGTCATGTTCACCACATAGGCGTCCTCGTCCTTGTCGTAGTTGAGCGCGCTCCAGGGTACGGGATGGTACTTCTCGCCGACCCCCAACACGCCGCCGAAGCTCATGACACCGAACAGGATGTGGTTGGACTGCTTGTCCAGCACCACGTCCTCGACCTGGCCGAGCTTCTCGCCGGCGCTGTCTTTCACGGTGGTGCCGATGACTCTCTTGGCACGAATGGCCGAAGTGTGTCCGCTGGCTGTGGTCATCTTTCGCTCTCCTTCGAATGAGGAATGGAAGAAATGTCATTCGAGCAAGCGAACAATGCCGCTGCCACCTCAATGTTCCGGACGGATGGCGTGAGTCAAGGGATATCCACCGCCTGCTGGCGAGTTACGAAGTATCGCTGCCGGATCGCCCGCAGAGCTTTCTCTTTTTCGCAGGAGCCGGCGCGCGCCGCAGCCGTTTTCATTGCATCGCACATCCAGCCGCAGGAGGCCGATCATGAATGTCAGAGTGGTGGTTGCCGATGAAGTCGAAGCCGAGTTCTTCAGCTCGCGGCGGCCCAACCTGCCGCTGCTGTCGGAAGGCTCGATGCGCGACGAGCGCGCCGGGCTGAAGAACAAGGACATGGAAAGCGATCGCGAAGGCCGCGGTTTCGGCGGCTTCGGTCGGCGCCACGGCCTGGACGGAGAGCACAGCGCCGAGCGTGAGCGGACTGTAAGGTTTGCTCGCACGGTGGCACGACAGGTGGACCAGCAACGCACGCAACGAGCGTTCGATCGCCTGGTGATCATCGCAGGTCCACGCATGCTGGGGCTGCTGCGACAGGAGCTGTCCACGCCCTGTCAGGCCCTGCTGGTCGCGCAGATATCGAAGGACCTGATCCACAGCGACGAGAAAACGATCCGCGAGGCCATTCCGCGCACGGCCTATTCGCACTGATCGCAGTGCAACCGACGGAAAAATTGCCGCGACCCGTCACTGTCGGCTTTCAGCGACGGCGCATGGATCGCGCATTGATTCTTTATTTTCTGTATCACGCGGCTCGATGCAGTCGATCTCCCGACAAACAGCACCGTGCAACTACTGCGCGCGTTCCCTGGCACATCAAACGTCATGACTTTGTAATCCGCACGAATTCTCGATTGCCTTGGACCTGCGCAACTGACACCCTGTGCTCGACGCACTGCAAGTACGGTGCTGACTCGAAGCGAGTACCAGGCGCCCTTCCGTTTATACGGTTGACGCGCCCTGCGCCGAAGTGGCACAACTCGTTTCCCTCCTCTTCCTTCCATGTCGTAAGAAACGTCATGACAACGGCGACAGCGGTTCGAAGCACGGTCCTCATCGTCGAAGACGAAGAACTGGTGGCGATGTCGGCGCGCAACGCCCTGCAGGACGTCGGCCTGGATGCGATCTACGTGACAGCCGGCGTCGAGGCCCTGCGCGTGTTCTCTTCGGGATCCTTCTGCGCCGCCATCATCGACGTGGGCCTGCCTGACATGGACGGCCAGGAACTGGCCTACCAGCTGCGCGCGCGCGACTCGAACCTGCCGATCGTGGTGTGCACAGGGTTCGATGCTTCGCAGTACGAGACCGAGTTCCGCGACGATCCGTGGGTGCGCGTGATCGGCAAGCCGTTCGACGAGCCGCAGCTGTTCGAGCAGCTGGAGCACCTGGGCATTCACGCCTGACGCTGCGCCGAAGCTGACTGAGTGCGCGATGCACCCAGTCAATCAGCGCTTGGCAATCAACTCTTGGATATAAGCCGGCAAGGCGAATGCCGCCTGATGCACTTCCGGCGTGTAGTACCGCGTCCTGATCCCCGCCGCGGCACGACGCTCGCGCAGCAACGACACGGCCACATCTTGCGGCGCAAGGCTCTCGCTTGCCCAGCCGAGCGCGAGATGACCTCCGAAGTAGCTTGGCGCCGCCAGCAGATAGCAACTCGATATCGGGAACGTGTCGGCGAGATTCTGCAGGGTGCCCGCAAAGTGCTGCGGCTGCAGAAACGGCACACCCGCCTGCACGACGACGACACCACCAGGTCGTAGCCGGCGACGCACGTTCGCGTAGAACTCGCGCGAGAAAAGAACCTGTGCCGCGCCAGTGGGATCGGTCGAGTCGATCAGCACGACGTCGAACTGCTGCTGCGACTGCGCCACGAACGCAGCACCGTCGGCGATCTGCAGATGAAAACGATCGTCTGCAAACACCGGCGCATTGAGCTGCGCGAGATGGCGGCGCGAAAACTCCACGACCTGCGCATCGATCTCGACCTGCGTCACGCCGCGCACCGTCGGATGCTTCAAGACTTCTTCGGCCAGACCACAATCGCCGCCGCCGACGATCAGCACTTGCGCTGCCTGGCCGTGCGCCAGCAGCGGAACATGGCTGAGCATCTCGTGATAGATGAACTCGTCGGCCGTCGTGGTCTGCGCCACGCCGTCGAGCATCAGCACGCGCCCGAAGCGCTCGTTCTCGATCAGCACCAACTCCTGGTACTCGGTCTTGTCCCGCGCCAGCTCCTGCCGCACTTCGTAGCCGAGCCGGACGCCGGGCGCGACCGGCTCGGTGAACCAGCGGCCGGCGCTCACGGGTTGCACCCGCGCAGGATTTCCTCGACCCCGATGCGGGCCGGTGCAAACGCCTCCAGCAGCACCTCGATGCAGCGCTGCGGCTTGGCGTTGCCGCACATGAAAATGTCCAGCGCCGCGTACCCGGCTTCCGGCCAGGAATGAATGGAAATGTGGCTTTCTGCCAGCACCGCCACGCCGCTCACGCCGCCGTTCGGCTCGAACGGGTGCAGGTGAATGTGCAGCAGCGTGGCGCCGGCCACGTCGACGCAGCGCCGCAGCGTAGTCTCGATATGTTCGAGCTCGTTCAGCCGGCGCGCGCCGTGCAGGTCGACGATGAGATGTGCGCCGGCAAAGCGCAGCCCGTCGCGCTCGGTGAAGAAATCGAGCGACTGTTGTTCATTGGCCGAACGCCGCGCCACGGCGTCCTGCCGCAGCAGTTCGAAGTTGAGCACCTTGCGAGCGCCAGGATCCGCTCGCCGTGCGCGTCGCGCTTGCTGTGTCATCTACCGCAATCTCCATGTTCCAGATTTCAAGAAAGCCGCCTAAACCACCGGCTCCGCCGCGGTGCCCAGGCATGCGCCGATGCTCTGCTCGCCCGGCTTGCGGCCCGGCTCCGGTCCGGTCGACGCAATCAACACGTCGCAACGCGCCCTGCGGACCAGCGCATTGGTCAGATTCCGGCGCAGCAGCCGCGTCGCCAGCGGCAGGCGATCCAGGTCCGTCACGATGAGATCGGATCCGGTGCCGAGCAGCGCCCGTGCGACCGACTCGAAATTGACGTGCGCCAGCGTTCGGTACTGCGGTCGCACCGGGTGTGCGATGCCCAGATGCGACACGATCTGCGCCAGCGACCTGGCGGAATCGATGGACGCGGCCGCAAAGGTGATGTCGGAATACGTCGTCGCCGGGTCCGCGTTGACGACGAGAACAGCACACCGGGCGCGGGCCGCCAGACGTTCGGCGGTAGTGCCCAGCAGCCAGTCAGCCGTTCGCGGCCGATAGGCGCCCAGCACGATCAGGTCGGCAGACCAGTCGTGCGCGACCTGTGCAACCAGGTGATGCGGCCGGCCGATACGCACCGATATGTCGGGCGGCTCGACCAGCGGGCCCCACTGCCGCACCCTCCAGGCAAGCGCGTTGTGAGCTCGATCGGCCATGCGGCCCGCGAGCCGCAACGGCTTCTCTTCATCGACCACGTGCAACAGCAGGGACTGCGCGTCGGACGCCGCGACCAGCGACAGCGTCCGCTGCAAAGCGAAATCCGAACGCGTCCACAGATCCGTGGCGCACAACACCCGGAGCTTCGGCTGATCGCTCGCCGCCATGAGGTGAGGCCTCGGGCCACCTTTGACCCGAGGTGCGAAAGCGATCCTGGTCATGCCGCGCGCAGCCAGCTCTTGCGAGGCGCCGCCGGCGGAGAGATCGCCAGCACGTCGCAATCGATCTTGCGGAATACCTGGTCGGCGACACTGCCGAACAGGATGCGCTTGAGCATGAACCAGCGGCTGACACCGATCACCAGCAACTGCGGCCGGGTCTGCTGGATCGCCTGCGTGATCGCATCGAACGGCCGGGCGGCCTGCACCGAAGCGCTCACCTTGTCCGGATCGATGCCGAGCTGCGTCAGGTCCTCGACCAGATCCCGCATGACCACGTTGCGCCAGCGCCGCTTGTGCTCCTCGATCTGCTTCTCCACGGTAGCCTCGCTGTCGAGCATGCCGTAGTAAGGCGGATCGAAGGCGTGCACGAACCAGGCATAGGCATTGTCGAGCAGCCCCATGTTGGCCACGGTGCGCGCCACGTGCAGCGAGGTGGCCGAAAGATCGGTGGCCAGCACGACGCTGTCGTACGCCATCGCCGCGGCGCCGCTCACCACCAGCACCGGACGATGCGTGGCGCGAATCACGCGCTCGGCCGTCGTTCCGATGACGGCGTCCAGCCGACGCCGCTGCGGCAATGCCATGACGATCAGATCCGGATTCCATTCACGCGCGGCCGCAGCGATCACCTGCAGCGGTTTGCCCAGCCGCACCGCCACCTGCGCATCCTGCGGCGCATGCTTCATGGCCCGCTCGCCCTGCGACAGCAGCCGGACCTGGGCACGGTTGACCTTCATGCGGATCATGCGTCCGGACTGAGCGTCGTCGACGGCGTGCACGAACAGCACTTCTGCATCCAGCTGCTGGGCAAGCATCGCGGTGCGCAACACCGCGTCGTCGGATCTCACGGTCAGATCCGTCGCGCACAACAATCTCTTTCTCATTGGCGCGCCCCTCCGCACTAAGCCGCAAGCCGCTTGCCGGGGGGTCCGTCATCGAGATGCTGCGACTGCTTCACAGCCTCGATGCGCAGACGACGCAAACCGCCAGGCATGCGCCATTCCACCTCGTCGCCCACCCGGCATCCGAGCAGCGTCGTGCCGAGCGGCGCGAGCACGGAAATCCGGCCCTCGGCCACGTCGGCCTGCGAAGGCAGCACCAGCGTGTATTCGCTGTGTACGCCGGACTCCAGATCCAGCACCGTGACGCAGGACGCCAGCGCAACCACGTCCGCCGGCAGCGACTCGACTTCGACCACGACGGCCCGATCCAGCTCGTCCTGCAGATACAGCAGATGCTCGCGATCGACGGCAGCGGTGCGGGCATGCGCCCCCAGCAGCGTGCGCAGCCATAGAAGGTCGGGCCGACTCAGCATGATTCGGGTTTCCATCGCGATTCTCCTGATCAATCGGTGCGGCGGGCACCGACGGTCACTTGGGGCGCAGCAAGGGCAATCTTGCGCCGGAATGTTTTACGACGCGGCGGCTCTTAGATCCATTAGAATTATTCGACTCAATACTTAGATTATATGGAAGTGTCATGGCGCTCCCCATCCCGCGGCTCAATTACCAGCATTTGCTGTATTTCTGGGCGGTCGTCCGCAGCGGCAGCCTCACCAAGGCATGCGCGGAACTGCATTTGTCGGCGCCGACTGTCAGCGCACAGCTACGCACTTTCGAGGAGCGGGTCGGCGAGAAGCTGCTGACGAAGTCCGGGCGCACGCTGGTGCCCACGGAGATGGGACGGCTGGTGTACAGCTACGCCGAAGAAATTTTCGGGCTGGGCGGCGACCTGCTGAGCGCGCTGGCGCAGCGGCCGACGCGCAAGCCCATGCGCCTGGCAATCGGCGTCGACGACGTGGTGCCCAAGGAGATCGTGCAGCGACTGCTGGAGGCAGCGCTCGACATCGAGCACGCGGTGCAGCTCATCTGTCGCGAAGGCACGCTCGAATACCTGCTGGACGAATTGCAGGTTCACGAACTCGACGTCGTCATCTCCGATTCGCCTGCCACGCCGAGCCGCAACCTGCGCGCCTACAACCATCCGCTGGGAAGCTGCGACGAATCGTGGATGGCGGCACCAGCACTGGCTCGCGAGCTTCGAGCCGGCTTCCCCAAATCGCTCGACGGCGCCAACGTGTTGCTGCCGACCGAGGACACGGCAATCCGCCGCGCGCTCGATCAATGGCTCGATCGGCACGGCGTGCGGCCCTACGTGGTGGGCGAGTTCGAGGATTACGCCCTGCTGCGCGCGTTCGCGCGAGCCGGCCACGGCGTCGCACCCGTGCCCAACGTGCTGCTGGAGCAGTTCAAAAGAGACTCAGGATTGGCGGTCCTGGGCCCGGCACGCAAGGTGCGCGCCGAGTTCTATGCCATCTCCATGGAGCGCAAGATCAAGCACCCCGCCGTGCTTGCGATCAGCAAGAAGGCGCAGCAGATCTTCCGATCCTGAACTCAGGCCGCGTCTCCGCCCGGCAGCGTCGGCTCCACTTGCGCGTAGTGGCTCAGCCACATCACCAACTGCACGTGCTCGGATGTCAGATCCCTGACACGTCTCGGATAACCGATCAGGCGCGCCAACGCGGCGCTGGCACGCACGACGCCGAACCTCGCGTTCGACTCAGTATCCAGAATCGAAGCTCCACGCGTCAGCAAATCACGCTTGACCGCATCGAGCTGAGCCGGCGGACAAAGCACACGCAGTCCCATGTACGGTTCCTCGATGACTGCACCACGACGATATCGTATGAGCGGCGGACCGACGGACAACGCGTCCGCGTACAGATCGTGGAGCTTGGTCAAGGGACGCTCGAGCGCTAGTTCCGTTTCGGCCAGTATCGTCAGGCCCGCGCGCGTCGCCTCGAAAGCGAGGTCTTCGTGGCGACCCAGCAACTGCATGGCGGTGCGCGCAAACGCGAGCTGGAATTTCTCGGTTCGATGCGAGCAAGTGCGTTCGATGGCGTATTCCTGGAGCACCCCGTCACTCCATAAGGGCGGATTTGGAAAGCCGCTCGATGCAACACGGCGAACCACCGGCGGGGTTCTGCCGGCTCATCGTAGCGGCACGTTGCGCAGGCCAGGCCTGCGCGATCTCATCGGTGGAAGTATCCCGGGCTCAGCGCGCGCTGCGGCTGAGAGCCGGGCTCAAGCAAGCCAGGCCGTATCGCCGGTGGTTGCTACGGGAAGGCAAGCGACGGCGATGCCCGGGCGGCGCATTGATCTGGCAAAGAGGTGGAAGCGCGGCAGGAGCATTCGATGCGTCATGGGTGGTCGTTCACCCATGCAGGTATAACCCATGCGCAATCGAATAGATAGTCGTCGGCGAACGCCTACCGCTGGAAATCGCGACCGGCCAGCATCGCCTTGACGGCGCCGCTGCGAATGACGAAGTCGCCGAAAGATTCGGCCGGCTGCCGCTGCGTCGCGAAGCTCGTGAACAACGGCCGCAGTGCTTCCAGGATCTGTTCCTCGCCGATGTTCTCGCGGTACAGCGAGTTCAGACGATCGCCGTTGGCGCTGGCGCCGAGGTACAGGTTGTACTTGCCCGGCGCCTTGCCGACCAGCGCGATCTCGGCCAGGTAGGGACGCGAGCAGCCGTTCGGGCAGCCGCTGGAGCGGATCGAGATCGCATCCTTTTCCAGACCCGCCTCGCGCAGGATGACGTCGATGCGATCGATCAGGGTCGGCAGGTAACGCTCGCTCTCCGCCATCGCCAGACCGCAGGTGGGAAAGGCGACACAGGCCATCGAGTTGCGCCGCAAGCCGGTGCTGCCGACTTCGTTGGCGATGCGATGCTTGTGCAGCAGGGCATCGATGACGGGCCGCTGTGCCTCGGGCACGCCGGCAATGGTGACGTTCTGGTTGGTGGTCAGGGCAAATATGCCGTCGTGAGCCGCCGCGATCTCGCGCAGGCCGCTCATCAAGGTGCGCTCTTTGGTGTCCGACACGCGGCCGTTCTCGATGAACAGCGTGTAGTGCCAGCGGCCGTCGCTGCCCTGCTGCCAGCCGTAGCGATCGCCCGAGGACTCGAAGTGGAACGGTCGCGGCGCTTCCAGAGGCTTGCCCAGTCTCGTGGCCAGCTCACTGCAGAACCATTCGGTGCCCAGATCTTCGATGGTGTACTTGAAGCGCGCGCGGGCGCGATCGCCGCGATCACCGTGGTCACGCTGAATGCACATGGTGTGCTCGGCCACGGCAGTGACGTCTTCGGCACGGCAGAAACCGACCAGCGTGCCCAGCCTCGGGAAGGTGGTCGCAATCTTGTGGGTCATGCCCATGCCGCCGCCGACCAGCACGTTGTAGCCGACGATGCGCTCGTTCTCGACGATGGCGATGAACCCGAGGTCGTGCGCGTACACGTCCACGTCGTTCTGCGGCGGGATCGCGATGGCGATCTTGAATTTTCTCGGCAAGTAAGTCGCACCGTAGAGCGTCTCTTCGTTCGCAGGCAACTCGGCGGGCGGCTGCTCCAGCAGAATCTCGCGATAGGCCCCGGTGCGCGGCATCAGATGCGCCGACAGGCGGTGGGCTGTTTCAGTCGCCTCGGCATGGGCCGGCGACATCAGGGGATTGGCGGTGCAGATCACGTTGCGATTGACATCGCCGCAGGCCGCGATCGTGTCGAGTCCGGCAGCGACGATGCCCTGCACGTGCTTCCGAAGATTCGGCTTCAGTACCCCGTGGAACTGAAAAGTCTGGCGCGTGGTCAGCCGCAGCGTGCCGTTGGCAGTGGCACGAGCCTGTGCGTCGAGCGCGAGCCATTGTGCGGTCGTGCAGACGCCGCCCGGCAGGCGCACGCGAACCATGAACTGGTACAGCGGCTCCAGGTGCGCGAGCCGGCGCTCTTCGCGCACTTCGCGGTCGTCCTGCTGGTAGAAGCCGAAGAACTTGGTCAGCTGCGTATCGTCGGCGCTGATCGAGCCCGTAACGGGATCCGCCAGCCCTTGCACCAGCGTGCCGCGCAAATACCGGCTTTCATGCTTGAGACGCTCGTTCGGATGCAGCTCGTCGAGGGGACGCGACAGGTCCTTGTGGGGCGGGGTCTGCATCAATACACATCCTTCCGATAGCGGCGATCCCGCTGCAGCTGCATCAGGTACTCCTCGGCCTGCTCGGCCGAGACCGCACGATGCTCCTGGATCAATTCGAGCAAGGCCCGCTCCACGTCGGGCGCCATGGCCTGGGCGTCGCCGCACACATATACATGGGCGCCGTTTTCCAACCAGTCATACACTTCGCGGCCCCGTTCGCGGATCCGCTGCTGGACATAGACCTTCTGTGCTGCATCGCGCGAGAACGCCACGTCGATGCGTTCGAGCACGCCGCTCTTGCGCCATTCGAGCCACTCGGCCTGGTACAGGAAGTCGCTCCAGAACGAGCGGTCGCCGAAGAACAGCCAGGTGCGTCCATGCAGCCCCTGCGCCTCGCGCTCGGCGAGGAAGGCACGGAACGGCGCCACGCCGGTTCCCGGGCCGATCATGAGAATGGGCGCATTCGGATCGGCCGGCAGATGGAAAGCTGGATTGCGCTGCAGATAGACCGGCGCCGTGGCTCCTTCATCCGTCAGCAGCGCCAGGGAACGCGACACCACACCGTGCCGTTCACGCCCGTGCGACTGATAGGCGACATGGCTCACCGTGAGATGAACCTCACCCGGCGTCGCGCGCAGGCTGGAGGCGATCGAGTACAGGCGCGGCGCCAGCGGACGCAGTGTCTGCGCGAAAGCCGCGACATCGAGACCGGTCGGCGGATGATCCTGCAGCAGGTCGATCAGATGACGGCCGCGCAGATAGCGCTGCAAGTCCTCTTCCTGTCCGGCCGAGGTCAGGCGGACCAGTTCGGCGTCTTGCGTCGCCGCGCCGTAACGTTCGAGCAACGGGCGGGTCAGCAGGCCGATATCGAAATGCTGCGACAATGCCTCGCGCAGCGCCAAGGGTTGCGATCCGACTTCGACCGCGGCTTCGGCATCGAAGGGCAGACGCTCGAGCACCGCGCCGACGTCCTCGTCGGCATTGCGCGGCACCACGCCCAGCGCATCGCCCGGCTCGTAATGAATGCCCGAGCCTTCGATGGACAGCTCGATGTGGCGCACGTCCTTGGTCGAATTGCGGGTGGTCAGGCGCTGATTGACCAGCACCTCGGCCTGGAACGGGTTCTTGCGGGTATACGCCGTGGCAATCGTGGCACTGGCAGGCGCCAGTGCTGCGCTCGGCGACAGACTCTCGATCGAAGCGCTCGAAGCATGCTCACGCGCAATGCTCTCGACCACGGTATCCATCCAGCGGCCGGCGGCTTCCTGGAAATCGACGTCGCACTCCACGCGGTCATGCAACCGCTGCGCGCCGAGCTGCTCCAGCTGCGCATCGAAGCGTCGGCCGGTTTCGCAGTAGAAGGCGTAACTGGAATCGCCCAGCGCCAGGACCGAATAGCGCACACGCTCCAGCCGCGGCGCCTTGCGACTATGCAACAGCTCGTACAGCGGCTTGGCGCTGTCGGGCGGCTCGCCCTCGCCGTGCGTGCTGACCACGACCAGCAGATGCTGCGCTTCCTGCAAGTGGTTCTTGCGGCAGTCGAGCATGTCCAGGCAGACGAAGCTCAGCCCGCGGCTCGACAGGGTTTCGCCGATGCGCTTGGCGAGCTGCTCGCCGTTGCCGCTGTGCGAACCGTAAAGAATGGTGACCAGGGGCTGGGCGGGCGCGGCAGGCGCAGCCTTGGCGACGGCTGCGCCAAGACTGCCCGCGAGATAACCGCTCAACCACAGGCGCTGGCCGGCGTCGAGCCGGCCGATGAGGCGTCGCGCCTCCTCGGCCAGCGCCGGATCGAAGGGCGCCGACGCCCAGGGAGCGACCTCGTGCGATCGACCGTCCGGGACGGATTGCAAAGGACTACTCACAGCAAGCGCCGGCATGGGGTCAGGACGGCTGCTTGACCAGACGCAGGTACGGCCGCTGCTCGTCCCAGCCGGCCGGGAACAGCTTGCGGGCGTCGTCGTTGGACACCGACGGCACGATGATCACGTCCTGGCCGACCTGCCAGTTCACCGGGGTCGCCACCTTGTGTTTGTCGGTGAGCTGCAGCGAATCGATCACGCGCACGATCTCGTCGAAGTTGCGGCCGGTGCTGGCCGGATAGGTGATGGTGGCGCGGATCTTCTTGTTCGGGTCGATGATGAACACCGAGCGCACGGTGTGGGTGCTGTCGGCCTTCGGGTGCAGCATGCCGTACAGGCTCGCCACCTTGCGGTCGGCGTCGGCGATGATCGGGAAACGCGGGCGCGCGCCCTGCGTCGCTTCGATGTCGTCAGCCCAGCGCTCGTGATCGTCCACCGGGTCGACCGACAGGCCGATCACCTTGACCCCACGCTTCTCGAACTCGGGGCGCAGCCGCTCGGTGTAACCCAGCTCCGTGGTGCACACCGGGGTGAAGTCCTTGGGGTGCGAGAACAGCACGCCCCAATTCGAACCGAGCCAGCCATGGAACTGGATCGATCCGCCGGTGGTGACGGCCTGGAAGTCCGGTGCGGTGTCGCCTATCTGCAAGCTCATGTCGAGGGTCTCCCGTTTGTGTTGGGTTGGGATGGTGCCGGGCAAGATACCACCTCGCCTGTTACCGTAATTCAACCGAAATGCTCTGAAGGCATTCGATCTGGATATGACCCGGGAGCCTCGCTGCGGCCGTACGAACGGACCGGCTGGGCGCACGATGACGCGCTGCGAAAACCCGGCCCGGGATGTTCCGGACCCGTGATGGCCATCGGCGGCATGGGTCACCCGACCCAGATTGCCCGCGCGCTTACGAGCAGCCCCAGCACGACCATTGCGGCCCCCAGAGCCCGTGCGGCGCGCTCCCCGTCTGGCGCGAGACGTTCGAGCGTTATGGCCGCCGCCACGACAGCCATCGCGTGCAGATCCATGACCCCGATGACCAGGAGGATCGCGGTCAGGTTGGCACAGCAAT
>DATMEZ010000105.1:0-6065 GCA_035556415.1 Povalibacter sp. | reverse complement strand
CAGGTAGCCGGCGAATTCGTGCACCATGCGCCGCAGGGGAAACAGCAGTGCTTCGGTACTTTTGACCTCGAACTCGAATTCGTAGTGAGCCGCGTATTTCTCCGGCAGCCGGAACGCCGGTCGCGGATCGGCCGCTTCGTCCATCAGCCGGTCGAGGAACCCGCTGATCTCCGGCCCGAAGCGTTTGGCCACGGCAGCGCGCGGCAACTCGAGCAGCGAGCCAATGGTGCGCACGCCGGCGATGTGAAGCTGGCTGGTGATTTCGGGTGCAAGCGCCAATTTGCCGATCGGCAGGGAACGGATACGCGTGAACAGTGCGTGAGGCGTGTGTATGGCAAGTCGGATTCCCGCACGGGCGAGCAGGGAGGCGCCTTCGAGCGTCGGCCCGATGCCGAGCTGATAGGTGTAGCGCAGCTCTCGCAATTGCGTTTCGAGCATTTCGATGAAGCTGCGAAAGCCGCCGAACAAGGTGAGGCTCGCGCCTATTTCGAGCCACAGGCAGGCGGTGCGCGACCGCCGCAACTCTTCTTGGATCTCGCCCAGAATGACCCTGCTGCTGAACTGGTAGGCCCAGGCGGCCAGTCGCTCGAGCGCCGCCTGTTCCGCGCGCAGCTTGCGGTTGAGCATGGTGAGCTGAGGATGAACCGCGAGGGCGATGGTGTAATTCATCGGCGCTTGCAGGTTCATCCGTTCCGCCGCGGGACTGCAGCAGATGACCCAGCGTGTGCTGCCTTCGCACGCGGTTACGACGACAACGGCATCATCGTTTTCCGTGTGCAGGGCCTCCAGTGGCAATTGCGGCAGATTGATGCAGAGCCAGAGCATGGGCGAAAGAAGGCGATGCCGTGTGGACTGGACGAATGACTTGCAGCCGCCGGCGTCGCGATTGATGGTGGATGGACTGGATGGATTGGCCGATGACGTAGGTCGAACGGGCGTGTCTGGCGCTAGCCGGCATGCGTGAGCCCGGGTGCCTTTTCAAGGGCCATCGCCTGGGAGTTGCGCCACTGGTCTTGCGATCGCACCTGCACTGAAAAACCGCTGCGCCCACCGCGGCACTTGAGGATTTCCAGATTCAGGCCGCCTTGCGAGTCCGCATGCAGTCGCAAGCGCATCGCGGCGGGCGAAGACTCGCGTGCTGCTGCAGCGGGTCGATATAGAAAACCGGTGCTGCGACCCGCCTCGGCAGCAAGCTGCAGCCGCCGCACTTCGCGGTCCTGAACCACTGCTGGCCAGGCGAGTACGGCGCCGAAAGATTTGCAGCGCAAGGTCTGCTCGAAAGCCCAGAGCGTATCCGTGGCGCTCCGGGAGTGAACGACGACCAGCCGATCGAGCCGGACCTCATGCCGTGCCAGCGCCGGGGCAAAAGGTATCCAGGGCGGAGAGATCAATGCGATGTAGCGTCCCGCCTGGGTGATGCGCGCCAGCGCGGGCATCAGCAATCGCAATTCGCCGATGCCGGTTTCGGTGGGCATCAACTCGACGATGGTGCCGCTTTGCCAGCCGCCACCCGGCAGGGCGGCATCGAGTTCGGCAAAACCGCTGGCCTCGATCGAGGCGGGCGCGACACCCTCGCGATTGAGATTGCACAGTCGCGTCAGTCGCTCGAGCTGCGCCAGCTGTTCGGTACTTCGCTGCCGGTTCATAGGGATTCATCGGCTGCGCGACAGCGCCGTGCGGATCACGCCCACGGCCAATCCTTCGATCGTGAGCTCCTGCTTGCGCAGGTCGATCTCAATCGGCGAGTAGGCGGCATTCGCCGGTTCCAGCCGCACCCGATGACCCTGCCGGTGGTAATACTTCACCGTGGCCTCATCGCCGATGCGCGCCACCACGATCTGGCCCTGGCGAGCCTGAGTGGTCTGGTGTACCGCCAGCAGGTCGCGATCCAGGATGTCGGCATCTTTCATGCTGTCGCCACGCACACGCAGCACGAAATCCGCGTGTGGGCGAAACAGTGCCGGGTCGACCTGGATGCGGTCCTCGATATTGCCCTGCGCCAGGATGGGCGAGCCGGCAGCGATGCGGCCCAGCAGCGGCAGGCCGCTCGCTGCACGTTCGTCATTGGCGGGAGCACCGACGGCACTGCCCAGCGCCAGCGCAGCGGATTCACGAATCCGGATTCCGCGCGAGATGCCCGGTCGCAGCTCGATGGCGCCTTTGGTCTGCAGCGCCCGCAAGTGCTGATCGATGCCCTGGCGATTGCGCAGGCCCAGTCCCGAGGCGATCTCGCCGCGGGTCGGCGGGAGTGCGTGCGTTTCCATGAAGCGCTGGATAAAAGACAATACTTCCAATTGCTTAGGGCTCAGGGGTGGCATGTGGATCGATACCAGACGAATGTCTGGTAAGGAGTCTAGAAGCCTCCACGACAGCCCGCAAGTCGGGAGGTGGCGCGCTGGCTATACTCCCACCCCCTGCAGTCGCGAGTACGCGCCGCGATGACCGAGAAACAGACCGCCTCCGCCGTGCTGATGGTCCGGCCGGTGCGCTTTGCCGGCAATGTCCAGACCGCGGCTTCCAACCGTTTTCAGCAACTCGAGAACACGGCCTCCGGCGATGCCGCGCAAAGCGCCGCGCGCGCCGAATTCGATGGGCTTGCCCAGTCGTTGCAGCAGGCGGGAGTGCAGGTTCACGTCTTCGAGGACACGGCCGAGCCCCACACGCCGGATTCCATCTTCCCCAACAACTGGGTGAGCTTTCACGCCGACGGCACCGTGGTGCTGTATCCGATGCTGGCGCCGAACCGGCGCCTGGAGCGTCGCCTCGACCTCCTCGAAGCGCTGCACACGCGACACGGGTTCCACATCGCCCGCACCATCGACCTGACGCATCGCGAGGCGCAGGAAAAATTTCTCGAAGGCACCGGCAGCCTGGTGCTCGACCGCATCAACCGCATCGCTTACGCCTGCCTGTCGCCGCGCACGGATATGGACGTGCTCGGTGAGTTCGCGCAACGCCTGGATTACGAGATCGCTGCCTTCGAGGCCTTCGATGCCGGCGGCACGGCGATCTATCACACCAATGTGCTCATGTCGGTTGGCGCGCGGTTCGCGGCCGTCTGCAGCGAATGCATCGAGGCGGGCCGGCGCGAGGCCGTGATCGACCTGTTGCACACCAGCGGCCGCACCGTGGTCGAGCTGAGCTTCGACCAGATGCACCAGTTCGCCGGCAACATGCTGGAGCTGGGCACGGCGGACGGCGGTTCGGTGATCGCCATGTCGAGCGCCGCGCTGGCCTCGCTTGCCACGGATCAGCGCGCCGTGCTCGAAGATGCCGCCGGTCCGATCGTCAGTCATGCCATTCCCACCATCGAGCGGTTGGGTGGCGGCAGCGTGCGTTGCATGATTGCCGAGGTGCATCTGCCGCGCAGCTGAGGATGCTGCTCCTTGTCCTGCTTGCGTTGAATACTGGACAATTCCGGCATGCTCGAACTCGGCTTCAAAACTCTGCTTGCTTATCTGCTGGGCGCATTGATCGGCGGCCTCATCGTCGGTCAGCTGCGCGGCGGCGTCGACATCCGCACCATGGGCAGCGGCAATGCCGGCGGCACCAATGCGCTGCGCACGCAAGGCTACGGCTTCGCGTTCTGGGTCATGGCGATCGACATCGGCAAGGGCTGGGTGGCGGCGGCGCTGCTGCCGGTGTTGCGTATCCCTGGCTTGGGGCTCGATCCGGCGGTCGATCGCGAGTGGCTCGCCGTGGCGTGTGCGGCGGCGGTCGTGGTCGGGCATGTCTATCCGGTGTGGTATGGATTCCGGGGCGGCAAGGGCGCGGCGACGCTGGTCGGCGTGCTGGCCGGGCTGCTGCCGGCCGCGCTGCTGCCGGTCCTGGTGGTGTGGCTGGCAACGCTCATGGTGACGGGCTTCGTCAGCCTCGCGACGATGCTGGCAGTGGCTTCGTTCCCCATTTACCTGTTGCTCGCATTCGATGAGCCGTCGGCCGCACTGTTGGTGTTCGGCTGCGCGATGCTGCTGTTCGTCTGTTACACCCACCGCGCCAATATCGACCGCATCCGCAGTGGCACCGAAAACCGCGCGCAGCGCCTCTGGCTGTTCCGTCCGCGCTGAGCGATGCCCGCCAAGCCCAAATCGCAAGCCCAGGTACGACGTCAGCGGTTGCTGGCGCTGCTGGCCAATGGTGCGTTCCATTCGGGCGAGCGTCTGGCGAAACGCCTACGCATTTCGCGCGGCGGCGTATGGAAGCTGGTCCGCACCTTGCGCGGCCTGGGGATCGAAATCGAGTCGGTGGCCCGCCAGGGGTACCGGCTGCCACGCGCGGTGGATTTGCTCACCAAGGAAGCGCTGCTCGACGCGATGTCGCCGGCCGCGCAGTCATTGCTGGATCGCGTCGATGTCCTGCTCAGTGTCGATTCGACCAATCGCCACGTTTACGACAACCTCGACCTGGCTCCCGGCCATGCGCAGCTGTGCATCGCGGAGCTGCAGAATGCCGGCCGCGGCCGGCGCGGCCGTACCTGGGTTGCGCCGTTCGGCAGCGGCATCTGCATGTCCATCGGCTGGCAGTTCCAGGAAGCGCCGCCGACCTTTTCCGCGTTGAGCCTGGCCGTGGGCGTCGCCGTCGTCAAAGCGCTGCGCCGTTTCGGCGCCGAGGGGGTCGGCCTGAAATGGCCCAATGACCTGATCTGGCAGGGTCGCAAGCTGGGCGGGATCCTGATCGAGATGCGCGGCGAATCCGGCGGGCCGTCGCAGGTGGTGATCGGCATCGGCTTGAACACGCTGATGTCGTCCACGGTGCGGCTGGCGCTGGCGGAGCAGCAGGCGGCGCTGATTGCCGACGTTCACGAGATCCTGCGCGACCGGGCGCCGACGCGCAGCGCGCTGGCTGGCGCAGTGACGGAAGAAATCATCGAGTTGTTGCAGGTGTTCGCCACGCGTGGTTTCGAGCCATTCGTGGACGAGTGGCGGCAGCTCGATACGCTGGCTCACGCGCCGGTGAAGGTCATCAATGGCGCCGAGACCATCGTCGGCACGGCGCAGGGCGTCGAGGTCGATGGCGCGCTGCTGGTCGACGTCGACGGGCAGCTGCGCCGTTTCGTTTCGGGCGAAGTGAGTCTGCGGGCCAGGTAAGTGAACCTTCTATTCGACATCGGCAACACGCGCATGAAGTGGGCGACGCTCGATGCGCGCGGCGTCAGCGTGCAGTCCGCTCAGGTCTATTCGGATTGGGACGAGGCGAAATTCAGTGCCGCCGTCCTGGAGCCCAGCGAACGACCGGAGCGCGTTCTCGTCAGCAATGTCGGTGGCACGCGCATTGCCGCAGTCGTGCGTGATTCCATCCGCCAGCGCTGGGGCATCGAGGTCGAGTTCGCCAGCACCGTCGCTGCGGCGTGCGGTGTCCGAAACGCCTATCCGGAGCCCGCCAATCTCGGCGTGGATCGCTGGCTCGGCGTGATTGCCGCGCACCATCTCAGGAAGCGGCTCACTTGCATCGTCGGTATCGGCACCGCCATGACCATCGATGGCGTCGATGCGAATGGCCAGCATCTCGGCGGAGTGATCACGCCGGGTCCGGACCTGATGGTTGCCAGCCTGTTGCGCAACACCAGCGACATCGCGCGCAAGGCGGAGCAGGGGAATACCAGCGATGGGCTCTTTGCGGACAACACGCTCGGCGCCATTCACCAAGGATCGTCGCATGCGCTCGCGGCGTTGATCGAGCGTGCAGTGGTTTCAATGCAGGCGCAGGCAGGTGAAGCTCCCTCGCTCATCCTGACCGGCGGCTTCGCGCCCATCATCGGCCGCCTGATCCATCTGCAATACGAGCTGATTCCGGATCTGGTGCTGCAAGGCCTGGCACGCCTGGCGTCCACGGGCCCATCAGAATAGGCACCCAGCGCTCGGTCCCACCCGGCGATTCTCAACCGATCGCAGAGACTGTCTTCGCGTTTCGATAGTCCTCATGCGGCCGCGTGCGCCGTAGGCTTTGCGTTCCTCAACGCAATCCCTGAAAGGTGACACGATGGACCATCGATTTCTCGGCGCCTCCGGCTTCAAGGTCCCGGCGCTCGGTTTCGGTGCGGGCACTTTCGGTGGTCAAGGGCCCCT
>DATMEZ010000104.1:0-3762 GCA_035556415.1 Povalibacter sp. | reverse complement strand
CGTCGCGCTGCAAGGCTGCGATGGCTTGCGGCGTCGAATCCTTGATCGGATCGGCGACGCCGACCAGGCCGGCCGCGCGGCCGTCGATGGCGACGAACATTACAGTCTGGCCTTCGCGGCGCAGCTGCTCGACGCGCGTGTTCATGTTCGAGACGTCGATGTGCAGATCCGTCATCAACGCCTGGTTACCCAGGGCAACTGGCTTGCCTTCGATGCGGCCGGTGACGCCTTTGCCGGTGATCGACTGAAAGCCCTCAGGCTTGAGCAATGACAGATCGCGCTGTTCCGCGCCGCTGACGATTGCGGCCGCCAGCGGATGCTCGCTGCCGCGCTCCAGACTCGCTGCGAATTGCAGCAGCTGCGTTTGTGCAGCGGAGAGCTGAGCGCTGTCGTCCTGGTCGGCGATGACGGTAGTGAGTCGCGGCTTGCCCTGGGTGAGCGTGCCGGTCTTGTCTACCACCAATGTGTCGACCTTGCGCAGCACTTCGATGGCCTCGGCGTTGCGGAACAGCACGCCGGAGTGCGCGCCGCGCGCGGTCGCGACCATGATGGAAATCGGCGTAGCCAATCCCAGCGCACAGGGGCAGGCGATGATGAGAACCGCCACGGCGTTGATGATGGCGTGGCTGAGCTGCGGCTCGGGGCCGAAGAACCACCACACTGCGAACGCTATGGCGGCGATAGCGATGACTGCGGGCACGAAATACCCAGCCACCGTGTCGGCGAGTTTCTGAACCGGTGCGCGGCTGCGCTGCGCATCGGCGACCATGGCCACGATCCGCGCCAGCAGAGTTTCCGAGCCGACTTTTTCGGCGCGCATGATCAATGTCCCGGTGCCGTTGATGGTGGCGCCCACCACGCGTTCGCCTGCCTGCTTATGTGTGGGGATGGGCTCGCCGGTGATCATCGACTCGTCGACGGTGCTCGAGCCTTCCAGCACCACGCCGTCGACCGGTACTTTTTCACCCGGCCGCACGCGCAGCCGGTCGCCGACCATGACCTGTTCCAGTGCGACGTCGGTTTCGTTGCCGTCGTCATCGATCCTTCGTGCCGAAGTGGCCGCCATTTTCAGCAGCTCGCGAATCGCCGCGCCAGTGCGGCTGCGCGCGCGCAGTTCAAGTACCTGGCCAAGCAGGATCAGCGTGACAATCACCGCTGCCGCTTCGAAGTAGACGTCGACCTGCCCGTGCTCGTTGCGCGCCGAGTCCGGGAAAATCCCTGGGAAGGCGGTGGCGACGAGGCTGTAGAGGAAGGCGACGCTGACGCCCAGGCCGATCAGCGTGAACATGTTGAGATTGCGGGTGCGCAACGAGGCGACGGCACGTTCGTAGAAGGGCCATGCCGCCCAGGTACACACCGGCAGCGCCAGTGCCAGTTCGGCCCAGGCACGGCCCGGGAAGTCGAACACGTGGGCCAGGGCCGGAATCATGTGCCCCATGGCGATGGCGAACAGCGGCACGCTGAACAGCAGCGATACCCACAGGCGCCGCGTCATGTCCTCGAGTTCCGGATTCGCCTCTTCGTGCACCGAGATCGCCACCGGCTCCAGTGCCATGCCGCAGATCGGACAGCTGCCCGGCCCAACCTGGCGGACTTCCGGGTGCATGGGGCAGGTGTAGATGGCGTCGGCTGACGGCTTGAGCGCAGCCGCCGCAGCTGCGCGATGGGCGGAATGAGGGTGACTGTGACACTGCGCATGGTCGTGGCCGTGGCTTCCACCGCTGTGCCCACGCTCATGACCGTGTCCGTGGCCGGTGTGACCATGGTCTCGCTGCTGCTCGCCGCCATGGCAGGCCTTGGCAGGTGATCG
Source organism: Povalibacter sp. (assembly GCA_035556415.1). Lineage (GTDB taxonomy): Bacteria > Pseudomonadota > Gammaproteobacteria > Steroidobacterales > Steroidobacteraceae > Steroidobacter. Next base: position 1,952 of record DATMEZ010000104.1, on the reverse strand, counting down.
CTTCGCCAGATAGCGCTCCGGCGCAGCGACGAACTTGCTGCGGCAACCAGCCGAGCAGAAGAAGTACGGTTGGCCAGCGTGCTCGGCGCGATGCGGCGAATCGGCGCAGACCGTCATGCCGCACACCGGATCGAGCAGCGCGCCGCCGTGTTTCGTGGCGGATTCCTGCCGATTGCGGGTGGAGCAGCAGCTGTGGCCGTGGGCCGGGTCGTTCATCGTCGCTTCTCCTGTTTCTTGGTCGTACCCGGCGTCTTCGCGAGATCGTCCAGGATCGGGCAGTCGGGCCGGGCGTCGCCATGGCAGGCGTCGGCGAGATCGCTCAGCGTGCGCACCATCGCCTGCATCGATTCGATCTTGGCCTGCAACTCTTCGATGTGCTCGCGCGCCAGGCGTTGCACGCTGGCGCTGGAGCGCGAGCGGTTGCGCCACAGCGAGACCAGTATGGCGATCTGCTTCATCGAGAAGCCCATCGTCCGGGCGCGCTGGATGAAGCGCAGCGTGTGCACGTCGTTCTCGCCGTAGGTCCGGTAGTTGCCGGCGGTGCGTCCGGCTTTCGGGATCAGGCCGATGGCCTCGTAGTGCCGGATCATCTTGGCGGAGACGCCGGAAACCTCGGCGGCGCGGCCAATGGTGTAACGGGGGCTTGCGGCAGGTGGTTTCATGGGTGCCATGATCAACCTTGCCACGGTGGGAAGGTCAAGCGTTGCAGTGCGGCGGGGAGGGCGATCTGCGCCAGCAGGATCGATCGAAAGCCGCCGGCTGCCGCTCTGCGGCGAACCGGCCGGTTTCGGGTGTGTTGCAGCTGGCTGGGCTAGCCGCGGGCAGTACGGATCGAGCGGAAGTCTTACTGGCCGTTCATTTCTCTGCACCGGCGCGGCTTGCCACCTGGCGACCCGCGACGTACGTGGCCTCGACCCGGATATCGTCGATCTGGTCCGCCGGTGCCTTGAAGTAGTCGCGATCGATCAGGATGAAATCGGCCCACTTGCCGGGCGCCAGCGAGCCGACCGCATTCTCCATGTGTGCCGCGTATGCGGCGTCAATGGTGAACAAGCGCAGCGCATCTTCGCGCGTGAGCTTCTGCTGCGCATACCAGCCGCCCGGCGGCTGACCGTTGCGATCCTGCCGGGTCACCGCTGCGTACAGCCCGAAGAACGGATTCGGCAGCTCGACCGGAAAGTCGCTGCCACCGGCCAGCCGCGCGCCGGCATCGAGCAGTGAGCGCCACGCGTAGGCGCCCTTGATGCGCTCGTGCCCGAGCCGGTCTTCCGCCATGTTCATGTCCGACGTCGCATGCGTGGGCTGGATCGAGGCGATGACCTCTAGCTTGGCGAATCGCGGAATGTCCTGCGATGAAAGGATCTGCGCATGTTCCACGCGTGGGCGCAGTTGATGACGTTGTGCCGCGCTGAGCTGATGCTCGAACGTATCGAGGATCAGGCGATTGCCCGCGTCGCCGATGGCATGGACGTTGAGCTGCCAGCCTTTGCTGGCGGTCAGCGTAGCGAGCGCTTGCATCTGTTCGGGCCGATAGAGCGTGAGTCCGCGATGATGCGGTTCGTCGCTGTAGTCGGACAGCAGCGCCGCGCCGCGGCTGCCAAGAGCGCCGTCGACCCATGCCTTGACCGCGCGCATCTGCAGCCGATCATCGAACTGCGCCGGCTTCGGTCCTTCCTGCATGGTCGAGCGTGCTGCCTCGCTGTCGGCGAGCATGGCGTAGATACGGATCGGTAGGCCATTCGCCGCGCCCAGCGCCTGGTACTGGCGATATTCCCGAACGTCGATACCCGCATCGTGTACGCCGGTCAGTCCGAGCGCGGCGAGTTCCTGCATCGCTGCGCTCAGGGCGTGCTTGATGTCGTCGTCGGTGGGCGCCGGTATGTGCTTTTCAACCAGCGCGGTCGCGGCATCGACCAGCACACCGGTCGGCTCGCCCTTGGCATCGCGAATGA
>DATMEZ010000103.1:0-25717 GCA_035556415.1 Povalibacter sp. | reverse complement strand
CGCTGGGGATCCGGTATTCCTGGCCCTTGGTGTAGATCACCGAACCTTCGGCACCGCGCGTCACGATCAGGGCCTCGACCTGGCTGGCGATGTCGGCAGCCGACAGCTTGGTCCGCTCCTGCACCACCTGCCACTCGTAGTCGTTCACCGCGACCCAGCGCGCCTGCTTGATGAAGGCGCGCAGGTCATCGCCGCTGAACATGGGCAGGCCCTGGCCCGGATCGAAAATGAAGGGGATGCCGGCCGCGGCAAACTGCGCCGCATGCTCGATCATGCCTTCGCGGCCGTCCGGCGCGACGATGCCGATGTCGATGTCGCGGGCCTCGCTCACCCGGTTCAAGTGCGATTGCTGCATTGCGCCGGGATGAAAGGCCCAGATCTGGTTGTCGTCCAGGTCCGTGGTCACGAAGCCCTGCGCGGTGTGCTCGGTCTCGACCCGGCGGATGTGGTCCATCGGCACGCCGGCCTGCTTCATCCAGTCCTCGTACTGCGCGAAGTCGCGCCCCACCGTAGCCATGGGCAGGCCTTCATCGCCCAGCAGGCACAGGTTGTAGGCGATGTTGCCGGCGCAGCCGCCGAACTCGCGCCGCAGCTGCGGCACCAGGAAGGACACGTTCAGCAGGTGAATCTTGTCCGGCAGGATGTGATTCTTGAAACGATCCTGGAACACCATGATGGTGTCGAAAGCGACGGAGCCGCAGATGAGCGCGCGTTTGCCTGGCTTGGTCATGGAAACTTCGTACATCTCCCCATAAGGATAGTTGCGGATTGTAAGGGAAGCGCGCCAGGGCGGGCAGTGAAGATCCGCGCTCACCTCCCTACCTCTTCGCTGCGCGAATTGTGCCGGTAGCGCACCGCGCCCAGGCTACGACGCAGATATGAGGCCATAACCATAGTGATTCGCTGGCGCCCGGCGCTCCGCCTGACGCGCCCCAAGCGCCAAAGCGGGCGACTCGATTGAGCAGGAGGAAACGACTCCATTCGCAGCGAGCAACACGCCGGGGCTCACAACTGGCCGATGGACGCCACATGACGCGCGTAGCAAGCGGCGGTTCAACTGGACCGGCGCTGCTACGGGCCGGTCATGGAGGTGTCGCTTAATCCTTCGTCCGATGCCGGGGAGCGCCAAATAGCCCGCCGGACGCGGGTGACGACTGTCCAATGAACCCGTTCAACGGTTCATGCGTTATGGGGCCGCAAACGCCTGCCTCTGCATGCTTCACGGGTGAGTGATGACCGACGCCAGCGCCCTCGATGCCTCCAGCTCGCCCGAGATGTCGGATGAGCCGATCCGCGTGCTGCTCGTCGAAGATGAGGCCATCGTGGCGCAGGACCTGGAAGAGACCATTGCGCGGCTGGGTTACATGGTGCTGGGCGTTGCCAGCGAAGGCGTGCAGGCAGTCTGCATGGCTGCAGAGCTGAAACCGCAGCTCATCGTGATGGATGTCGGCTTGCAGGGCGACATCGACGGCATCCAGGCAGCGCAGATGATCCAGGAACGCGCTCACGTGCCCGTGATCTTTCTCACTGGCCACCGCGACGTGCAGACACTGCGTCGTGCGGTGCGCGTCGGCCCGCTGGGTTACCTGGTGAAACCGTTCCAGGAAGTCGAGCTGCACTGCGCGATGGAAGTCGCCATTCACAAACACCGCGCCGAAGTCGCTCACCGCGAGCGCGAAGAAGCCCTGCGACGCAATGTCGAGCTGCTCGCCAGCCTGTCGCTGGTGGATGAACTGACGCAGCTGCGCAACCGGCGCGGATTCTTCGAGCTGGCGCAACAGGCGCTGAAAGTTGCACGGCGCGAGAAGCACACGCTGGGACTGTTCTTCGTGGACCTGAACGGGCTGAAGCAGATCAACGACGAGTTCGGCCATCTGGCCGGCGACCAGGCGCTGCGCGACCTGGCGGAAGTGTTGCGCCGGACCTTTCGCGAATCGGACATCGTGGCGCGACTGGGCGGCGACGAATTCGTCGCCCTGGCTCACATCAATCGCGATACCGCGGTGCTCGACAAGCGGCTGCAAGAGCAGGTCGAACTGATGAACCAAAGCAAGCGACGCCGCTACTCGCTGGAGATGAGCGTCGGGACGGCCGTCTTCAACATCAGCTCCGACGATGACGTCGAGGCCCTGATCGCCCGCGCCGATGCCGCGATGTACGAAGACAAACGCGCGTCGAACCATCGCAGCGGTGGCAGCTGATCGCGGCCGCCATTCCGACGCAACGGGCACGAGCCGGCGGAATCTGCACGATGACCGTCAGAAGCGCGGCCCTGGCCGGGTCCCGTACGGTCGCAGTCGCAATCGGGGCGTCTGGACGTCCTCGGCTATCATTCGCGCTCCAACCCGGAGCTACCGCGGATGTCCGAACCCGTTTTTTCTGGTGACCCTCTTCAATGGCTGGCGCGCGTGCTGGCGCAGGATCCGGATCGATCGTTCCTGGAAACTGCCGCCGGACAGCGCTACAGCCGTCGTGAATTCGACGCACTGATCTCGAAATACGCGGCGGCGCTCGCGCAACGCGGCGTCGTGCCGACCGATCGTGTCGCCGCCCAGGTAGAGAAGTCGCCCGAAGCCGTCGCCCTGTATCTGGCCTGCCTGAAACTCGGTGCCGTATTCGTACCGCTCAATACGGCCTACACGCTGGCGGAGCTCGAGTATTTTTTGCAGGACGCGCAACCGCGCATGGCCGTGGTCCGGCCGCAGGACCTTGCGAACGTGCGCACGATCGCCGACCGCGTCGGTGTGCCGGACGTGCAGACGCTCGGCGCCCAAGGCGACGGCTCGTTGCCACGCCTCGCGGCCTCGACAACACAAGCACCGCCCGACTCTTTTACCGCAGAGCCTGCTGCCCTCGCTGCGCTTCTCTATACGTCCGGCACGACCGGACGCTCCAAGGGCGCAATGCTGACCCGCGACAATCTCGGATCGAACGCCGCAACGTTGGCGCAAGCCTGGCATTTCAGCGAAGCCGACGTGCTGCTGCACGCGCTGCCGATCTTTCACGTCCACGGTCTGTTCGTCGCCATCAATACGGTGCTGGCCAGCGGTGCGACCATGCTGTTCCTGCCGAAGTTCGATGCCGACGAGGTGCTGCGGCTGCTGCCGCGAGCGACGGTGTTGATGGGCGTGCCGACCTTTTATACCCGGCTTCTGCAGCACCCCGGGCTCACACGCGAAGCGACACGCAACATCCGGCTGTTCGTCTCCGGCTCGGCACCGCTGCTGGCCGATACGCATCGCGAATTCCGCGAGCGCACCGGTCACGCCATCCTGGAACGCTATGGCATGAGCGAGACGCTGATGAACACGTCGAATCCTTACGAAGGCGAACGTGTTCCAGGCAGCGTCGGCCCGCCGCTGTCGGGGGTCGAAGTGCGGATCACCGATCCGGAATCGGGCCGACCGCTCACCGCGCCCGACGCGATCGGCATGATCGAGGTGCGCGGTCCGAACGTCTTCGCCGGCTACTGGCGCCTGCCCGAGAAAACCGCGACCGAATTCCGTTCCGACGGCTTCTTCATCACCGGGGATCTGGGGCGGATCGATGCGCGCGGCTACGTTCACATCGTCGGGCGCGGCAAGGATCTCGTCATCACCGGCGGCTATAACGTCTACCCGATCGAGATCGAGGCCGAGATCGACGCGCTGCCGGGCGTAGTCGAGAGCGCCGTGATCGGCGTGGCGCATCCGGATTTCGGCGAAGGCGTCACCGCTGTCGTGGTCAAGCGAGAAAACGCCGAGCTCGACGAGACCACGATCCGGCAAGCACTCGAGCAAAGACTTGCCAAGTTCAAACTGCCCAAGCGCGTACTGTTCGTCGACGAGCTGCCGCGCAACACCATGGGCAAGGTACAGAAGAGCGTACTGCGGGAAGCCTACCGACAGCTGTACGGTGCGTCAGATGGACTGCCGCCTACGCGGAAGTGATGAGCAAATCGGCGCGCCCTGCGGCTCGGGTGATAGGCTTCCTAGCCATACGCTCAGACCAGCAGTGCATTTCGCGACAGAGAGCTTTAAATCATGACTCAGTCCTCACCCCACTCGGCCCGCATCGCGCCAGAACTGGTCATCGTTCCTCCTACGCGCGACCTGGGCGACTTCGAAGTGCGCCGGGCGCTGCCGCATCGCGACCGGCGCCTGGTGGGCCCGTTCATTTTCTGGGATCAGATGGGGCCGGCGCAGTTCGTTCCCGGCCAGGGCATCGACGTGCGCCCGCATCCGCACATCGGCCTGGCGACCGTCACCTACCTGTTCTCAGGCAGCCTCATGCATCGCGACAGCGAAGGCAACGCGCTCGAAATCACCCCCGGCGCCATGAACCTGATGACCGCCGGCAGCGGCATCGTGCACTCCGAGCGCACGCCGGCGGCACAGCGCCAGCAATCCAGCCCGCTGTTCGGAATCCAGAGCTGGCTTGCATTGCCGCGGGCACACGAAGAGATCGCTCCGGCCTTCCAGCACTTCGACGCCGCGCAGCTGCCCGTCATCGAGGACACCGGCGTGCAGGCGCGGGTCATCGCAGGCGCCGCTTTCGGCAAGCGCTCGCCGGTCGCCATGCTGTCCGACTGGCTGTATGTCGAAGTAAACCTCGCCGCCGGTGCGCGTGCGCCGCTGGACCCCGATCACGAAGAACGCGGCATCTATGTCGTGGAAGGCGCGATCGAGATCGGCGGACAACAGTTCGAAGCGCCGCAGCTGCTGGTCTTCCGGCCCGGCGACCGCATCACCGTAACCGCGGTTCGCGCGGCACGGCTCATGTTCCTGGGCGGCGCCCGCATGGATGGTCCGCGTTACATCTGGTGGAATTTCGTATCGTCCAGCCAGGAGCGGATCGAGCAGGCCAAGGCCGATTGGCAGCAAGGCAAGTTCAAGCCCGTCCCGGGTGAAACCGAATTCATCCCGCTGCCGCAGCGCTGATTCCCGTATCCTATGTGGCAGCTCCCCTTCTGCTGCCACATGCATGATCGCTTTACTCGAAGCTCATCGTGCCGGCCTACTCCGGCGCGAACATTGGTCGCGTAACATCGTCGCGGGCGCCGTCGTCGGCGTCGTGGCGCTGCCGCTGGCGATGGCTTTCGCCATTGCTTCCGGGGCAAAGCCGGAACAGGGGCTGTACACCGCCATCGTCGCCGGCCTGGCCGTCTCCGTGTTTGGCGGCTCGCGGGTGCAGATCGCCGGCCCCACCGGCGCGTTCATCGTGATCCTCTCCGGCATCACCGCCACGCACGGCATCGACGGCTTGCAGATCGCCACGCTGCTGGCCGGCATCATCCTGGTGCTGCTGGGCGTGGCGCGACTGGGCGCCATCATCAAGTTCATCCCGGATCCGGTGATCGTCGGCTTCACCGCCGGCATCGCCGTCATCATCTGGACCGGCCAGTGGAAGGACTTTTTCGGCCTGACCGGTGTCACCGGCGAGCATTTCCACGAGAAGCTGCTGAGCTCGCTGCAGGCGCTGCCGCACCTGCATCTGCCCACCACGGGGCTGGCGCTGTTGACGCTGGCAGTGGTGATCGGCACGCCGCGCATCGCCACGCTCAAGCGCGTTCCAGGACCGCTCCTGGGGTTGGTGGTGGCAACCGTCATTCAAGCCATTTTCCATCCGCAGGGCGTGGCGACGATCGGCGCCGCCTTCGGCGGCATTCCGCAATCGTTGCCGTCGCTGCAGTTTCCGCAGATCACCGCCTCGCGCCTGATCGAGCTGATCGGCCCGGCGTTCACCATCGCCATGCTGGGCGCCATCGAGTCGTTGCTGTCGGCAGTGGTCTCCGACGGCATGGCCGGCACCCGGCACGACTCCAACCAGGAGCTGATCGGCCAGGGCGTGGCCAACATCGCCGCGCCGCTGTTCGGCGGCTTCGCCGCCACCGGCGCCATCGCCCGCACCGCGACCAACGTGCGCAACGGCGGTAGCACCCCGCTCGCCGGCATCGTGCATTCGGCGATGCTGGTGCTGATCATCCTGGTGTTGGCGCCGCTGGCCGTGAACGTGCCGCTGGCGGCCCTGGCCGCCATCCTGTTCGTGGTGGCCTGGAACATGAGCGAAGCGCGGCATTTCGTGAAAATGGTCGCGCGCGCGCCGCGAGCCGACGTGGTCATCCTGCTGGTGACCTTCGGCCTGACGGTGTTCGTTGACCTGGTAGTGGCAGTCAACATCGGCGTGATCCTGGCCACCCTGCACTTCCTGCGACGCATGGCCAGCAGCGTCCAGGTGCAAGAGCAGTCGGCCACGGAGCTCAACCAGGAACTGGCGCACCGTGGCCTGACGCTGCCGGCGGGCGTGCTGGTGTATTCGGTGGAAGGTCCGTTCTTCTTCGGCGCCGTCGAGAACTTCGAGCGCGCACTGGCCAGCACCCACACCGACCCGAAGATGCTCATCATCCGTCTGAAGTGGGTGCCCTTCATGGACATCACCGGCTTGCAGACGCTGGAAGAGGTCATCAAGGACCTGCAGCGCCGCAAGGTGCGCGTCATGCTGACCGGCGCCAACGAACGCGTCGAAGCCAAGCTGCGCAAGGCCGGCGTGCTGGAGTTGATCGGTTCCGACAACTATTTCAGCAGCCTGCCACCGGCGCTCGAGAAGTGCCACGAGTTGCTGCGATAGTTGCGTTCGCACGCGCGAGCGCGCAAGTTGCGGCAATGTCTTCGCCCAAGACACAGCTCGAACAGCTCAGCCGAAAACTCCAGCACCTGTACTCGCTGGTGCTGGCGGCGGAACGGGAGTTTCATCCGCAACTGGCCGCGCTCGACCTGCTCGATAAGCTGGTCAACGATCCCCAGTGGGCCTGGCTGCGCCCGCTCTCGACCCTCAATGCGGAGATCGACCACGTGCTGGCGCAGCCGCAGCCGCCCACCGAATACGATCACGCGGTGGTGGCTGTCCACCTGCGCGGCCTGCTCGCCGGCGAAGGCGACCTGGCCAACGAATCTTTCCTGAGTCACTACCGCCCGCTGTTGCAGATGAGCCCGGAACTCGCCAGCGCGCATGGCGAATTGCGCGCCTTGTTGAGAAGCGCGCCCAGCGAATCGGCGAACGAGGCTGAGCGCCTGCACGCCCGTCATCAATGGGCCATGCGTTGCAAGCACCGCGTCCGCGAGGGCTGAGCGGCGAGGCGGGGATATCCCCTGCACCGGTCTAGGTAATTCTCACTCGTGGTATTCCACTACTGTGAGCCATGGTCACATGGGTTTGGATACGACACTTCGGCCATTCGTCGGCGAGATCTGCCGCATGGAATCAAGAACCAACTAGAAGATGCGTTCAGGGGAGGAACGAATGCGATCGGCGGGCTCTCGTACGCATTCCCATGTCGGCGTCGTTGCAGCACTGGGCGCATTGTTCACGACCAGCGCGGCCCATGCGTTGCAGCCGGCCACTGACGCGCTGAAGAAGCTGAGCGTCGAAGAGCTGATGAACGTCGAGGTGACCTCGATCGCCCGAACGCCGCAGAAGCTGTCGCAGGCTCCTTCCGCCATCCAGGTGATCTCCGCCGAGGAAATCCACCGTGCCGGCGCGACCAGCCTTCCCGAAGCGCTGCGCCTGGCGCCCAATCTGCAAGTGGCGCAGGCCAATTCCAGCCAGTGGGCCATCAGCGCGCGCGGCTTCAACAACATCCTCGCCAACAAGCTGCTGGTCATGATCGATGGCCGCAGCGTCTACACCCCGCTCTATGGCGGTGTGTTCTGGGACGTGCAGGACGTGGTGCTGGACGACGTCGAGCGCATCGAAGTCGTCAGCGGTCCCGGTGCGACGCAGTGGGGCGCCAACGCCGTCAACGGTGTCATCAACGTCGTAACCCGCAATTCCGCGCAAACGCAGGGCCTGCTGGCCCAGGCAGCCGCGGGCAGCGAGATCCGCTCGCTCGGCACCCTGCGCTACGGCGGCGAACTGAACGAAGATCTGCACTATCGCGTCTATGCCAAGGGCTTCGAGCGCGGCGCCACCGTCAACGTCGACAGCAGCGCTGCGAACGACGACTGGCACATGGGTCAGGGCGGATTCCGGCTCGACTGGCAGCCCGGTGAGGACCTGCTGACGCTGCAGGCCGATCTCTACCAGGGCCGGCCCAATCCCGACGGCACCACCGCAGTGGACGCCAGCGGCGGCAACCTGCTCGGCCGCTGGCAGCGCACGACCTCATCCGGCGCCGACTTGCAATTGCAGCTGTACTACGACCACACGCGGCGCGATTTCGACCAGGGTCTCGCCGAGAGCCTCGACACCTGGGATATCGACTGGCAGCACCGCTTCGCCATCGGCAGCCGGCAGAACCTCACCTGGGGACTGCACCTGCGGCGCCAGAATCACGAAGTCGACAACCTGCCGCTGTTCGCATTCCTGCCCGCGCACAAGGCGCTGACGCGCTATGGCCTGTTCGTGCAGGACCAGATCGCCGTGCTGCCGGATCGGCTGGAACTGACGCTCGGCACGAAGATCGGCTACAACAATTACACCGACTATGAATACCAGCCCAGCGCCCGCCTCGCCTGGACACCTGACGCTCGCAACACACTCTGGGCTGCCGTTTCGCGCGCGGTGCGCACGCCGTCGCGAATCGATCGTGACTTCTACCTGTTCCTGACGCCGACGATACCGCTGGTGACCGGCAGCGACTTCCAGTCGGAAACGCTGCTGGCCTACGAGCTGGGCTGGCGCGTGCAACCGCACGAGGATCTGTCCCTGTCGCTGTCCAGCTTCTACAACGACTACGACGAACTGCGCAGCGCCGAGCCCGGCCCGCCGCCGCTGGGCATTCCCCTGACCTTTGGCAACGGCGTGCAAGGCTCGAGCTACGGACTGGAGCTGGCCGCGGTCTACCAGGTGTCGCAGCGGTGGCGGCTGCGCGGCGGATATACCTTCCTGAAGAAGGATCTGCGGCTCAAGCCCGGCAGCCACGACCTGAACGATGCCTCGGTGGAAAGCGACGATCCGCGCCATCAGCTGCTGATTCAATCGATGCTGGATCTGCCCGGCGACCTGCGGCTGGACGGCGTGGCGCGCTACGTGGACGCCCTGCCCGATCCGCACGTGCCGGCGTATGTCAGCCTCGATCTGCGCCTGGCCTGGAATCCGACCGAGCACCTGGAGCTGTCGCTGGTCGGCCAGAATCTGCTGGACGAACGGCACGCAGAATTCGTCCCGGCCTCACCCGCCCCACGTGCGATCGAACGCAGCGTGTACGGACAAATCGCCTGGCGTCATTGAAAGCATGTGGAAGATCCTCGCTTCTCGCGCCCGGGTGGCCGCCTGCACTTCAGTGGCACTCATGGCCGCTTGCGCTTGGCCAGTGACGGCAGCCGCCACGGCGGCGCCCGAATACCAGCTCAAGGCGGTGTTCCTGTTCAATTTCACCCAGTTCGTCGAATGGCCGGCGACATCCGCGCCGGATGCGCCCTTCGTGGTCGGCGTGCTGGGTGAAGATCCGTTCCACGAAGCGCTGGACCACACGCTCAGCGGCGAGACCGTGAACGGCCGGCCGCTGGTGCTCGAGCGCTACGCCCGCCTGGAAGACGTGGGCGACTGCCAGATCCTGTTCGTCTCGCAATCGCAGGCCGGCCAGCTCGATACCGTGCTGTCGCAGCTGCGCGATCGGCCCATTCTCACGGTGAGCGACCTGAGCGATTTCGCCGGCCACGGCGGCGCGATCGAGTTCGTCACCGTGAACAACCGGCTGCGATTGCGCATCAACGCGCAGTCGGCAGCGCTTGCCCGACTCACCATCAGCTCCAAGCTGCTGCGGCTCGCCGACATCGTGACGACGCGCTCGCCGGCGGTGCAACGCGACTGAAGCCATGCTGCGAGACGCACCCATTCGTCGCAAGCTCACACTGATGGTCCTGATGACCAGCGGCCTGGCGCTGCTGCTCACCGGCATCGGCTTCTTCACCACCCAGCTGATTACTTCGCGCCAGACCATCGTGCGCCAGCTCGACTCGCTGAGCGCCGTGATCGCGACCAACAGCACCGCAGCCCTGGCCTTCAACGACCCGAAGGCCGGCAACGAGATCCTCGCGGCCTTCCAGGCCGTGCCGAACGTGATTGCCGCCGGGCTGTATGACGGCGATGGCGGACTGTTCGCGTCCTACCCCTCGCCGCCCGATCTCGAGGCTCTGCCCGACGCGCCAGGTGAAGACAATTGGCATTCCGAGGGCGGTTATCTGGTCGGCACGCGCGCAGTCGTTCAAGGCGACAATCGTCTCGGCACTTTGGTGCTGAAGTTCGACCTGTCCGTGGTGTATGACCAATTGAAGGTTTACGGCCTGATCGCGGCGGGAGTGATGGGCGTGGCGATGCTGGCGGCATATCTGCTGTCGCGCATCCTGCAACAACAGGTTTCGCAACCCATCCTGCAACTCGCCAGGACGGCCCGCGCGGTGTCGGAACGCCGCGATTTCTCGGTACGCGCGGCCTCGCACGGGCGCGACGAGGTCGGTCTGCTCACCGACGCTTTCAATCAGATGCTGGCGCAGCTCCAGACGCAACACGAAGCCTTGCAGGAAAGCGAAACGCGCGTGCGGGCAGTGCTCAACTCGGCTTTGAGTGCCGTCATCGTCATGGACTCGAACGGGCTGATCGTCGACTGGAATACGCGCGCAGAAGCCATGTTCGAGCGCACGCGCGAGCAGGCAATCGGGCAGGAACTGGCTGCGGTCATCGTCCCGCCGGCGCAGCGCGACGCGCATCGCCGCGGCCTCGCCCACTATCGGTCCAGCGGCGAAGGTCCGATCCTGAACCGGCCGCTCGAGACGAGCGCGCTGCGACCCGACGGCAGCGAATTCCCGGCGGAAATCTCCATCAGCCCCATGAAGAGCGGCGACACGGTGAATTTCTGCGGTTTCATCACCGACATCACCGAGCGCAAGCAGATCGAGCGCCGCATCCAGGGCCATCTGGGCCGGCTCGATCTGCTGCACCGGATCACGCGCGCGATCGGCGACCGCCAGGACCTGAACAGCATCTTCCGCGTGGTGCTGCAGAACCTCGAAGACAACCTGCCGGTCGATTTCGGTTGCGTGTTCCTGTACGACGCGGCCGCCGAAATGCTGACCGTGGCCAGCACCGGAGCCGCCAGCGCCGCCCTGGCCGAACAGCTCGACATGCGCGAGCAGACGCAGGTTCCGATCGATGCCAACGGCCTGTCGCGCTGCGTACGAGGTGAGCTGGTGTACGAGCCGGACGTGCGACCGCTGCCATTCGCCTTTCCGCAGCGACTCGCAGGCGGCGGATTGCTGTCGCTGGTGATCTCGCCGTTGCTGGCCGAAAGCCAGGTGTTCGGCGTGCTGGTGGCCGCACGCCGCAAAGCCAACTCCTTCAGCAGCGGCGACTGCGAGTTCCTGCGGCAACTGAGCGAGCACGTAGCGCTGGCGTCGCACCAGGCGCAGCTGCATGCGGCGTTGCAGGAGGCTTACGACGATCTGCGACAGACGCAGAAGACGGTCATGCAGCAGGAGCGGCTGCGCGCCCTGGGGCAAATGGCCAGCGGAGTGGCGCACGACATCAACAACGCCATCTCGCCGGTTGCGCTCTACACCGAATCGCTGCTGGAGCGCGAACCCCATCTCAGCGAGCGGGCGCGCCATTACCTGACCACCATTCAGCGCTCGATCGAAGACGTCGCTGAAACCGTTGCCCGCATGCGCGAGTTCTATCGGCCGCGCGAGCCGCAGCTCATATTGACCCGCGTGGCGCTGAATCGTCTGGCGACGCAGGTGATCGACCTCACGCGCGCCCGCTGGAACAATCTGCCGCAGGAGCGCGGTTTCGTCATTTCGCTCAAGACCGAGCTGGCCGCCGACCTGCCGGAGATCATGGGCGCCGAGAGCGAGATCCGCGACGCGCTCACCAATCTCATTTTCAACGCCGTCGATGCCATGCCCGAGGGCGGCACGCTCACGATCCGCACCCGGGCCGCCGACAGCGAACCCGCCCCCGGCAGCGAACCGCAGCGACTGGCGCAGCTGGAGGTGATCGACACCGGTGTCGGCATGGACGAGCAGACGCGACGGCATTGTCTCGAACCGTTCTACACCACCAAGGGCGAACGCGGCACCGGGCTCGGGCTGGCGATGGTGTACGGCATGATCCAGCGCCACGGCGCCGAGCTCGAGATCGAAAGCGAGGTCGGCGTCGGCACCACGGTGCGCATCGAGTTCAGCGCAGTGGCCGCCCCAGGCGCGCCGGCGATGCGCTTGCCCACGCAACCGGGCGGCATGCGACGGCTGCGCATTCTCATCGTCGATGACGATCCCATCATCGTCGAATCGTTGCGCGAGATTCTGGAGAACGACGGCCATCTGGTGGCGGCGGCCGACGGCGGCCGGCGCGGCATCGAACTGTTCACCGCCAGCTGCGCGACGCGTGAACCGTTTGCCGTGGTCATCACCGACCTGGGAATGCCCTATGTGGATGGCCGCCAGGTGGCGGCAGAGATCAAGGCGCTTTCGCCGGCCACGCCGGTGCTGCTGCTGACCGGCTGGGGCCAGCGCCTGCTGGCGGAGAACGATGCTCCGCCGCACGTGGACCGCGTGCTGAACAAGCCGCCGAAACTTCGTGAATTGCGCCAGGCTCTGGCCGAGCTGGTGCCCGCCACCTCCGAGTGATCGCCATGACCCACGCTCCCGCCGCAACTCCCAAGGCCCGGCTGCTCATCGTCGACGACGAAGCGGCGCAGATGACCGCCCTCTGCGACACGCTGGAGGACTCCGGCTACCAGACCACCGGCCTGACCTCGGCGAACGATGCCCTGCAGCTGCTGCGCGAACGCAGCTTCGACCTGCTGCTGACCGATCTGGTGATGCCGGAGATGAGCGGCATCGCGCTGCTGCGGCAGGCACAGGCCATCGACCGCGACCTGCTCGGCATCGTGATGACCGGCAACGCGGCCATCGATACCGCGATCGAAGCGATGCAAGCCGGCGCGCTCGACTACGTACTCAAGCCTTTCAAGCTGAGCGTGATCCTGCCGGTGCTGGCGCGGGCGCTCAACGTGCGCCGGCTGCGCATCGAGATCGCTCAGCTGCAACAGCGCCTGCGCGAGCACGTGGCCGAGCTGGAAGCGGCCAACAAAGAGCTGGAGAGCTTCTCCTACTCCGTCTCGCACGATCTGCGTGCGCCGCTGCGCGCCATCAACAGTTATTCGTCCATCCTGATGGAAGACTATGCGGCGCAGATCCCGCCGGAAGCGCGGCACTTGCTGACCAAGGTGACCGACAACGCGCACCGCATGGGCGAGCTGATCGAGCACCTGCTGCACTTCTCGCACCTGAGCCGGCAGGCATTGGCGCGACAGCCGGTCGACATTGGCCTGCTGGTGACGCAGACGCTGGACGAGCTGCGCAAGGAAAGCGGCAATCGCCAGATCGACATGCGTGTCGGTCCGCTGCCCAGGGCGATCGGCGACCCGATCCTGCTGCGCCAGGTGTTCGTCAACCTGCTCTCGAACGCCTTCAAGTTCACGCGCCAGCGCACGCCGGCCGTGATCGAAGTGGGCAGCCAGCACGAGAACGGCGAGAACGTCTATTTCATCCGCGACAACGGCGCCGGCTTCGACATGCAGTACGCAGGACAGCTGTTCGGCGTATTCCAACGCCTGCACAGTCATTCGGAGTTCGAAGGCACCGGCATCGGCCTGTCGCTGGTCCAACGCATCGTGCAACGCCACGGCGGACGCATCTGGGCCGAGGCGGAGATCGACAAGGGCGCCACGTTCTATTTCAGCCTGCCGACCGAACCGGCTTAGCTGGCATCGTGGAAGATGATGCCCAGCGTATGACGCCGGCCCGAACGCAACCGGCTGACACCGTGACGCATGTTGACGCGATAGGCGCCCCGCGTACCCTGCACCGGACGATGGTGCACGGCGAACACGACGGCATCACCCTGCTTCAGCGACACCACTTCTGCACGTGACTGCATCCGCGGCCGCTGCTCGGTCAGCACAAACTCGCCGCCCATGAAATCGCGCGCCGGCTGCGATAGCAAAACAGCAACCTGTAGCGGGAACACGTGCTCGCCATACAGATCCTGGTGCAGGCAGTTGTAATCGCCTGCCTCATACTGCAGCAGGAGCGGTGTCGGACGCAGCTGTCCTGCTTGATGGCAACGCGAGATGAAATCCGCGTGCGTCGGCGGATAACGCACGTCGAGGCGCATGACCGCGTTCCAGCGATTCGCCAGCGGCACGAGCCGCGGATAGAGCGCAGTGCGTAGTCCGGCGATCGGATCCGGCAGCGGATAGCTGAAATATTTGTACTCGCCACGCCCGAACCCGTGACGGGACATCACTACCCGGCTGCGGAAAAGATTCTCTTGTGAATAAAGGGCGGCCAGCGCCTCGCATTCGCGCGGTGCGAGCAACTGTGAGAGCACTGCGCAGCCCTGGGCATCGAGATCGTTGAATGTCCGCTCCCAGTCCAGGGACGCGACGCGCGCGGTGATGGCTTCAGTGTCGGCAATGACCGCGCCTGAAGCCGTGTGCGATGGTTGGGATTCGTCGAGGAAACTCATGCGGGTGAAGTTTAGGCGCGAGCGTACGAATGGCGCACTCCGATTCTTGCTCTCGAATCCAGCGGCCGGCTGGCTTGTCGATTCCGGATCGATCATCATGGTCCGACCTCGATCCCAGGCATCGCCGAAGCGGAGGAACTGTGGCCGATCGATCGCGCCAGGCGCGCCAGAAGCAAGCGACCGAGGAAGCCTCGATGTGGCTCGAAAGGCTGGAGCGCACGCTGCGGCAGGGCGAAATCACCCCGCTGCGCGAGTGGCTCGAAGTACCGCTGCACCGTGAGGCCATCGTGCAGCGTTGCATGCTCTGGCATGGTCCGGAGGTGCTCGCCGTCCTGGGCAAGCTCGTTCCCATCGACACCGCGCCGCGGTCGCAGCCGCTCTCGACCTGGTTCAACTCGCTGCTGTCTGCTGCAATTGCGGTCGGCTTCGTGGCGATCGCCATCGTTACGATCGCCAGCAGCACCCGCTGGCTCGATTCCGAAACCGGCCGCGCCGCCGTGCTGGTCGATGAGATCTATCGCAACCCGGTCGGCGCATTGCGCCAGATCGATCTTCCGGACGGCAGCAGGATCACCCTGAATACGGCCACGCGGGTGGTCGTGAACTACGGACTGCACTCCCGCGACGTGACGCTGCTCGAAGGCGAAGCCGGCTTCGAAGTGGTGCCCGACCCGGACCGGCCGTTCCGCCTGGATGCGGGCCAGCGACGCTTCGAGACCGACGGCAGCCACTTCAACCTGCACCGCCTGACACCCGAGAACGCCGAGCTCATCGTCGCTACCGGCGAAGTCACGGCGATGCGTCCCTGGCGCAGCACCGTCAAGACGCCTGCACAGCTTCGCAATGCGCTCAGCTATACCTATGGGGAAGTCACCGTGCACGCCCTGCAAGGCGCGACCATCGGGCCGGACTGGCAGTCGGTCTGGCAGCTGGCGCCCTCCGAGCTGCAACGACAGCTCGCGTGGCAACAAGGCCTGATCCTCGTCGCGCAGCAGCCGCTAGAGGATGCACTCGCCGAAATCGAGCGCTATACCGCCCGCAAATTCGTGCTCGCCGACCAAGCGCTGCGCAACGTTCGCGTAAGCGCAGAATTCCGCGTCAGCGACATCGATGGCGTGCTGCGCATCTTGCGCGATCGCTACGCGATCGGTTCGCATTCGGACCCGGACGACCGGATCGTCCTGACGCCGCCGGTGCAATACTGAGCAGCGCATAGCCTGCCGATTCACGCTTCCAGTTCTTCCTCCTCCTGCGCCAGGCAGCGCAGCGTCTCCGGAACGAACGACAGGTCGGTTGCCTCACGGATCGCGAGCCGCATCTGCATTTCAAGCACGTCGGCAGCGACCGGACTCTGATAACTGGCAAGGCAGCGCCGGACAGCCTCGCCAGCGGCAACGCCTTCGGTGCGAACCATGCGATAGGCCTTGACCACCAGCGCCTCTGCCGCGCCGGGCGTCAGCAGTTGCGGCAGCAGCGCGTCGATCTGCAACATCTCTTCGAGCGACATTTCCAGGCCGTTGCGTCGTAACAGGGCGGTCAACAGCGCGGCGCTCTCGGCCGGCGTACTGGTCGGCAGCAGCGGAATCTTGAAATCGATCCGCCCCGGCCGCTTCAGATCGACCTCGATCAGGTCGGGGCGCGACGAAGCCAGCACCCACATGACCTTGCCGCGGTTGCCGGTATCGGACATCTCCTGGGCGATCATCGAGTACAGGCGGCCCGACAGGCCGCTGTCCGAAGTGCCCGAGTCGCGACGGCCGAGCGTCTGATCCGCCTCGTCGATGAAGACGATGCAACGACCCAGCGCGCGCGCCAGCCTGAACACCTTCTCCAGATTGCCTTCGCTCGAGCCGATCCATTTCTCGCGAAAATTCTTGAGCTTCACCACCGGCACGCCAACCTCGCCCGCCAGACAGTCGACCAGGAAGGTCTTGCCGGTGCCCACCGGCCCGCACAGCAGATAGCCCATCGGCAGCGCCCGCAGATCGTTGCTCCGCCACAGCATCACGTCCTGCCGCAGCCAGTGCTTGAGCGCCTGCTGGCCATGGTAGTCATCGAGCGTGCGTGTGGATTGCATGAACTCGACCAGGCCGGACGCATCGTGCTCGACCAGCTGCTTCTTCACCGCGGCGAGCTCGGCAAACTGCAGCACCTGCCCGTTGTATGCGCGAACCTTGGCAAGCTGCTCGAGCGTGCGCAGCGATACTCCGACCATGGCGGCCGCCAGCGCGCCCAGATCCGTTTCGGCCGGCAGCGTCTGCGGAAATTTCTTCTGCAGGATGCCCAGCGCAGACTCCAGTTCCGCTGCAGAAGGCAACGGAATCCGTACCGGCGTGGCGTGCGGCGCGAACGCGATGAGAGGCTCCAGATCGGTCAGCTCGTCAGTCATGAGAATGCTGGCGAACGGCAACTGCGCGAACGGATCGCTCGAACCCCATTCCCGCACGATGGCCGTGACCGCACCATGTTCGAAGCCCTCGCCGTTTGCCGGCAGGAACTGCCCCGAACCGCGAATGACGATTGCGACGCGGCGCGACTCGGCCGCATCCAGGGCAATGACATTCGCGAGATACCGCAGGTAGCGACTGACGAAACGAATCGCCTCCAGCGGACGCTGCGGCAGGCTGCGCATGGCCGAAGGCACCCAGTCGGCCAGTTGCTCCCCGCCACGCGCCACCGTCAGCCCATTGCCGAGGTCGTAGACGAACACCACGTCGAAATCGCCGAGCAGATCGTCGCGCACGTAGTCTTCGATATTGACCAGTTGCCCGCCCAGCGGCCGGCGATCGTGCACGTTGCCGTAGAGCACGAACTGGCCGGAAGCGCCGCTTTCGAACGCGACGTGGAGCTGCTCCGCCCATTGTGGCGTGCCGTGAGGTGCCAGCATTACGTTCAGGTCCTGCGCATGGCGATTCGCCGGCCGCCCACAAAGGCAGCCGTGAGCCGATCGGGGCGGATTCGACGCTTCATACGATACCTCGCGTCGCGACCGCAGGCGGGACCGCGGCAGCCAGTCTCGCCGGCGCTACCACAGCGGCGAGCCCTATCATCCAAAGGCACAGAACGCCGCTGACGACATAGATCAACGGCAGGCGCGGGATGCTCAGCATGGTGGCCAATTGCACTGCCACGGCCAGCGCCAATGCACTGCCCGCCGCGACGCCAACAGTATTGATGAGCCAATTTTCGAGCAGGAAGTAGTGCAGGATGTCACGGCGGCGTGCACCGACCGCGCGCTGGATGCCGATCTGCCGGGTCCGGCCCGTCACAGCGAAGGCGGCCAGTCCGAAGATCCCCAACGCCGTTACCGCCAGGACCAGCGTAGCAACGGTTGCCAAAGCGATGGCGCCGGTCCGGTCCGCGGCGCGCATGGCCGCAGCCGTGTTGGCAAGCGTTTCGATCCGCTCGATGTAGCGTCCGGGCTGAGTCGGCCCGAAATCCTTCTCCACGTGGGCCATGACCTCATCGCGCCGGCCCGGCTCGGTCCTCACCAGATACAACGCTGTCGGACCCGACGGAATTTCAGGAGCGATGACGACGCGCTCCTCCATGTCCGATGCGCTGCCGAACAGTGGGGGCGCAGCCTGCAGACGCTCGACGATCCCCACGACGGTGGAGGCGCGATGAACGGGACTGAAATGGATCGTCTTGCCGAGTGCGCTTTCGCCGCCGAACAGCTTGGTGGCGAGCGTCTGCGTGATGACGATCTCGGGTGCGAGATGGGCGAACTGCGTTTCCTGATGCTGGCCCGGCGGCACCACCGCCTCGGCGCGAAGATCTCTTCCCGCGATCAGTTTCAAACCCAGCGTGTCGACGGCTCGCTCGGTCATTGCGTAGACGAATGCGGGCGTGATCTGGCCGTCGTCTTCGGGCTCAGGTGAAAGGCCCAGCATCCAGCCCATACCCGTCTGTGGCAGCGCGCTGCTCGCGGCGGCTGCGACCACCCCCGGCATCGAGTTCAGGTAGATCAGATCCGCATGGGTCACCCGCGCGTGATCGTAGTCCGGCGCATGGCCTTCGCTGACGATCCAGAAAATACTGTCCAGATCGAGGCCGCTCGGGCGGCGCTCCAGGCCGACATGAATCGCGATCACGTACACGACGTTCACCAGGATGGCCAGCGTGATGGCGATCTGTGCCGCGATCAGCAGCGGCCCGGTCTTGCTGCGCGCCATGGCATGGACGATGTGCCTGAGGTTCATGAGTTGCTCCCTACTGACTCTTCAGGAACGAAGCCGGCTGCAGGCGCCCGATGCGCCACGCCGGGTACAAGCCGGCCGCCAAACCCGCGATCAGTGACATCGCGAGCGCAGCCAGCACCATCTGACCGTCGAGGTGCGTCATCGAATGCGCGATCGTCTGCGCTTGCGGATTGATCGACTGTCGCGCCATCGGCAAGAACAGCAGGACATGCAGCAGCCACAGCCCCGCCTTGGCCAGTCCCAGCCCGGCGATGCCGCCGATCAGTCCCATCAACATCACTTCAGTCAGGTGCTGACGCACGATGTCGCGGCGCGTCGCACCCAGCGCACGGCGCAAACCGCTGATCGGGGCCGCCCCGAGGAACCGGGCCAGCATCAGCCCCAGCGTGTTGAGCACGCACACCGCCAGAAACAACAGCGCCACCGCCACCAGGATCCGACTCTTGTCGCCAACGACGTCGTTCATGTCGAGCCAGGTGGAAACATCGGCAAGACGATTGTTCAGCGGTCGCGGAAACCGTCCCGCTTCCTTCTGCTCGCGCACATAGTTGTCGAGAAACTGCTGGTAGCGCGCGCGTTGCTCGTCGGAGGCAAGCTCCGCCCACACCTGCAACCAGACGCACTCCGCCGCCAGCAGCTCCTTGAATGAGCCGACCTGGTCGTTCGACAGGCACCGGATGGGACCGGCCGCCGGTAGCTCCCAGGCCGTGGTCCAGCCAAAAGGCAGGAAGATGCCTTCGGAAGGATCGAAGGCGCCACTGAGGTCGTAGAACCTGGGCTGCGGCATCCAGCCATCGATCACGCCGACCACGCGGAACGGTCGGCCGCTGACGTTGATGCTGCGGCCGACACTGTCGACACCGCCGAACACCCGGTCATTGATCGCCTTGCTGATGACGACCACCGGCTCCGGCGCTTCATCCGCCGTGCGCGGCCAACCCGTTCCATAGAGAAAGGGCACGTCGAACATCGCAAAAAAATCGGCACTGGTGACGCGCGTGGCGGCCCGAAATATCGGGACGCCCGGCCGCTGCGGATCGATGAGGCGCCGGCTGGCGAACATCCGCGCGCTGCGTACCGGGATGTCCGATCGATAGATCGCCTGGGCGTCGCGCCAGGTCAACATGAACGGCGGGTACTCCGGGTGCCGCGAGTTGCCATCGGACTGTGGATCCACCAGCCGGTTGTCCAGCGTGACCGCGAACAATCGATCGCTCTTCCACCAGATCGGGTTACCGGCGCGCGCGTGATACAGCGTCAAGGTAATCAGCGACGTGCCGATGCCAGCAGCCATTGCGCCGATGATGAGTACGGTGAGCCAAGGGCTTCGGCGAAAGCTCCACCAGGCCTGCCGCACGTCATGCCACAGCATGGATGCTCCCTTCAGGCTTGCACCGCGGCGCCGGTAAACGGCATCGGCTGCTGCGGACCCACGTCGATCAGCCGGCCATCGGCGATCTGCACATGCCGCTGCGCGCGCCGCACCAGTTCCTGATTGTGAGTCACCATGACGATGGTGGCGCCGGCTCGATGAATTTCCTCGAACAGGTCCATGACCTGGCCCGACATGACGGAGTCGAGATTGCCCGTGGGCTCATCCGCCAGGATGACGCACGGATCGCCTGCCAGCGCCCGGGCAATGGCGGCACGCTGCTGCTGTCCACCGGAGAGCTGCGCCGGTACGTGCTTCGAGCGTGCCGCCAACCCGACGCGCTCGAGCGTTGTCATGATGCGCCGGCGTCTCTCGGCTGCCGGAATCCGGCGATACCACAGCGGCACGTCCAGGTTGTCGTAGACGCTCAGGTCCGGAATCAGATTGAAGCCCTGGAAGACGAAGCCGATCTTCTCGTTGCGAATGCGCGAGCGCTCGTCATCGCTGAGATTGCCCACATCGCGACCGTCCAGTAGGTAGCTGCCATTGAACTCTTCGAGCAATCCGGCCACATTCAGAAAAGTCGTCTTGCCCGAGCCCGATGGACCGCTCACCGCGACGAACTCGCCCGGCGCGACCTCGAGATCGAAATCGCGCAGCGCATGGGTCTCGACCAGATCGGTGCGAAAGACCTTGCTGACTGCCTGCATGGCGATCATGGGCTCCCCTCGAGCGTGGATCGACGAGTTCTTTTTTCCGACCGTGCTTAGTGCAGCGAGGCCATGTGGGCCCGGCCGCACGGCTCTTCGCAACGATTGTTGACGATGATGCCGATATTGAATCGTGCGGCGAGCAGCTCACGGACCATCGGACGATAGGCCGCCGGATCGTCGGCGCCCGCAGCGCGCTCACGCTCGAGCGCAGCGGCATCGAAGTCGTAGCGCACCGAATCGAGCCACGAGGGTCCACCATTGACGCGCGAAGCGTCGACCCCGTAGGCGAACGCGATGAGCCCGCGCAGCGACATGTTGCGCATGGACAGCGTGCCACCGGTGGCGATCAGCCATGCGCGGCCAGGCTGCTCCGACTGCCTGAGATGAATCGACAGCGTATCGAAAGTCAGATGCAGCGGTCCGACGACAGGCTCACGCGCCACGGCGGCGCCAGCAACGATCGGCGTCGCTACCGCCAGCGCTGACGTACACGTCAGCAGAAATTTCCTGGCGAAGCTCAACCGCCGCGCGACGCCGTTGCTCATGATCTTTGTGATGCGTGATTGCAGGTTGGCGCCTGTCGCACCCGCCGCGCATGCGAGACGCGATTCCACACCGTGCCGGCAGACGGCAAGAATGCCAGCAGCGTAGTCTTCGCGGTCGCCGCCCGATTCGAGAGCTTCTTCGTCGCACGCGTGCTCGCGCTCCTCCATCATGCGTGCGCCGATCCACCATACCGCCGGATGAAACCAGAACACGGCCTGCACCAGCATATGGATCGATGCCGTCAGATTGTCGCAGCAACGAACATGGCACAGCTCGTGCGCCAGCACCGCCCGCAGCTGCGATGCGGTCAACCGTCTTTCGATACCGGCGGGCAGCAACAGCACCGGCTCGAGGATGCCGGCGACACCGGGCTCGCTGTGAGCACGAGAGGTTCTTACGGCGAGCGGCATCTCGAAGTCGGCAAGATCGAAGTCCGGGGTATCCGCAGCATTCACTTCGGCTCTGACACGCATCCAAAGGATGAGCCAGCGCAACAGCAGCGTGGCGCAGCCGAGCGCCCATAGAACCGATACGGCCAGCGCGAGACCGCCGGACGAGTACGTCGGAAAACCGGAAGCCGAAGTCATGGGCTGCGTGAACTGCTGCACGACGTCGACGAAGAATTCCGGCGCCGCGACTGCAGACGGCTGCGCTATCTGGCCGAGCTGCTGCCCCAGCGCGACCAGCAGCGAGAAGGGCAACAGAAACTTCACCGAGGCTGCGAACCAGATCCAGTACCGGATACGCGCGCCGTTGTTCCGTAATGCCAGTGTCAGCATCCAGGCCGCGAGCGCGAACAGCGTCGACTGCCACAGATGATTCACCAGCGCCGACATCATTGCGGCCGCTCCTTGTCGGAAAGCTGCCGCAACGCCTTCTCGGCCGCCTTGATGTCCTCCAGCGTGAGCTTGCCGGACTCGATCAGGTGCGCCATCACCGGCTGGGTGCGTCCGCCGAACAGCCCCAGCAACTCATCGATCAGTCGGCGTTGTGCCGCGTCGCGCGTGATGGCGGCTTCGAAGATGTGGGCGTTGCTGATCTTCTTGGTGCGGCGCACCGCCTGCTTGGCTTCGAGCCGGTACACCATGGTCTGCACCGTGGTGTAAGCCGGTCGGCCACGCTTGGGGAAGGCCTCGTGAATCTCACGGATGGAGCAGGCGCCTGCGTTCCACAGCGCCTCCATGATCTGCAATTCCAGCTTGCTGAGCCTGGGCGAGGCCATGCGCGCCCCCTTGATGACTAACAATGTGGTTTAGCCTACGACATGTGTCGTAGAACGTGCAAGCCCCTCCCGCCGAGAGGTTGCCCTCGCCCGCGCCGCACAGCGACCTTCTGAATCCACACCGACGTTCGGTAGACTCGGCGCATGAACACCCAGATCCGCCTGCTGTCGCCCGCCGATGCGCAACAGCTCTTTACCCTGCGTCACCAGGCGCTGCTCGATTCGCCCTACGCTTTCAGTGCCAGTCCGGAGGATGACCGGATCGCATCCATTGCAGCCGCACGTGAGCAACTCGGCCGCGGCCCGGACTGCGCGATCATCGGCGCGTTCGCAGAAGGCTTGGTGGGCATGCTTGGCATGTATCGGCTGCCGCAACTCAAGACCGCACACATCGCTTACATCTGGGGAGTGTTCGTGGCGCCGCAGTGGCGTGGTCACGGTCTCGCCAAAGGGCTTCTCGAAGCAGCCATCGCCCATGCTCGAACCCTTTCCGGCGTTACCAGCCTGCAACTATCGGTCAACGAAACGACGCCGGGCGCCCGGCGGGCCTATGAGGGCGTCGGATTCCAGGCCTGGGGCGTGGAACCGGATGCCCTGCGATTCAACGGGCGCTCGACCAGCGAAACGCACATGAGCCTGGCTTTGACGGAGGCTTGATACTTCATCATTCCCGTGCATGCGGGAATCCATCCGAATCGGCCAGGTGGACCCCCACCCTACCTGCGCGGGGCAAGCTCTGCGGAAGTGACAAGTAAGCCCCGTGAACGCCCGCGATTGCCGACTACTGCAGGATCAGGGGTTCGATCTTGCCACCGGTCTTCACACCCAGCCTGATCGGGCGCGGCGGACCTTGCGGCGGCACGGTGACTTCGACCCACAGCTCCTCACCCGGCTGGCGCCGTGACGGATCGGCGACGTGCTCGGGAATGAAATAAGCCAGCGGCTGCGTCAACACCCAGCAGGGCTGGCCATTGCAAGTGCGTTCATTGAGCCAGTGCCGGCCATTCTCGTCGGCGATTGCCATGAGCTTGCCATCTTGCGCAGCCAGCCTCACACGCAGCACCTCCACCGCTTCCTGGTGACCAGGTTCGCCATGCTCGACCACGGCCGCAAGTCGTACATAGCGCCCCCGGATCGGTAGGTCGGGATCGAACGGTGCGGTCAGCACCCAGACGCGTGGATAGTTGGCGCGATCGATCAGGAACTTCGCGCCGATGCCGGCGATGAGCAGCAACTGCACCGCGCCGACGATCAGGCCCTTGGTGAAGGTGCTCATGCTTTGCCGCCGTCGATGCGCTCGACCAGGGTGCGACGCGTGCGCTCCAGCAGCCAGCCGCCGCCGATGAACAGCACCCCCATGCCGATCAGGCCCAGCGAGCGGCCGAGCTTGTCGAACAGGCTGGAGAAATAGAATGCGGCGACGGCCAGCGCGAATCCGAGGATGCCGACGTTGACGTGCAGGCGCTGCTGATCTTTCAGGCCCCAGTAGACCACGCCCGCGGCACCCAGCGCGCACAACGCATAAAACGCCAATTCGCCGCCGTCGAAACTCCAATCGAATCGCCCGACGATGAGCACCCACGCAACTGCCGCGGCGAACCCTACGGCCTGCCGACCGCGCAGCAGAAAAATCAGAATCGACGGCAGCGCGATGGCGGCAATCCACGCCATCATCAGCCACCCGGTCGAAGGTGCTGCGTTCGGTTGCAACTCGAACAGAAAGCTCCGCTCATGCGAAGCCCCGAGCAGGATCACCGCTGGAATCAACGCGATCGCACCCAACCGCGAGAGCGCCCGGCGCCACACAGTAGCCCGCCCGTCGCAAGCGGCGGCGAGATACGCCACGGCGAGGAGCGTCACGCCGCTGGCGATGACCGTGTACTCCAGGAAAAAGCGCGGCCCTTGGTTCGCAGCGATCCATTCGCTGCAGAGCCAGGCCGGCGCCAGTACGGCCACCCATAGAACGTGCGGCCAGTCGCGCAGCAGATAGAGACCTGCCGCCGCACCGAGCGCCCATAGCAACAATGCACCCGGCCAGTGCTCCGCCAGGTTGAAGATCTGGCCGGCAAGAAAAATTCCCGCGCCGAACGCAGCGGTGCCTACCGCATTCAGGGTAGTCGACAGAGCTGGACTGTTGCCGCTGGTCAGCGCACCACCCAGATGCAGCACGGCCACCATCGCCATGACGAGAGCGAAACGCGATCCTGGCGATATGTCATCCCAGTGCGCCGCGACGAACAACAGCACGCCCGCCGCGAGCAGCAGCCCGCCCAATCCAAAAATGATGGCGGACAGACGACTGCGCCCGGCGTGCGTTGCATGCCCTGCCTCCCAGGCACGAATACGCGCCGCGGCCGCTTCGTCGAGCAATCCCGCGGCCAGCCAGCGATCCAGAGCATCCCGCCACTGAGCAGACATGGTGACGGATCATAGCAGCGCCGGATCATCGTCGAAGGCGAGTCGCAAAAACTTCGCGGTCCCATCACAATGGCGACTTCGCAACCGGTCGTTTTCTGCAAGGAACATCCTTTGAGCGCCCATATCATCGACGGCCGCGCCGCTGCCGAACGCCTGCGTCGCCGCATCGCCGAACACACTGCCGGACTGAAGTCGCAGGGACTGATTCCCGGACTCGCCGTCGTGCTCGTCGGCGAGGACCCGGCCAGCCAGATCTACGTGGGCAGCAAGACGCGGCAGGCGACCGAAGCCGGCATCCGGCATTTCGATCACCGGCTGCCGGCGACGACTGGCACCGCCGAACTGATCGCACTGGTGCGCAGCCTGAATGCGAACCCGGAGGTGCACGGCATCCTGGTGCAGTTGCCTCTGCCGGCGGGCGTCGACAGTGCGGCCGTGCTCGCCACCATCGATCCGGAGAAGGATGTCGATGGCTTCCACGCCATGAACGCCGGGCGACTGGCGCTCGGCGAATCCGCGACGGTGCCGTGTACTCCCCTGGGTTGCCTGATCCTCATTCGCGAAGTGATGCCGGACCTGGCCGGCAAGCGCGCGCTGGTGATCGGCCGCTCGAACATCGTCGGCAAGCCGATGGCACAGCTGCTGCTGCAAAACGATTGCACAGTGACCATCGCGCATTCGAAAACGCGTGACCTGCCGGCGCTGTGCGCGGAAGCAGAAATTCTCGTGGCTGCTG
>DATMEZ010000102.1:0-2652 GCA_035556415.1 Povalibacter sp. | reverse complement strand
ATCGTGCATCCGGCGGTAGGCGAGAACGGCCACCCGGATGAACCGGTAGCGCCCGGCACCACCGAGGACATCCAGGCCCTGGTCACCGAGGGCGGCGAGATCCTGGTGCAGGTCCTGAAGGACCCGCTGGGCACCAAGGGCGCGCGCCTGACCACTTTCATCACCATTCCCTCGCGTTACCTGGTTTACATGCCCAAAGGCCGCGGCATCGGCATCTCCGCCCGTATCGAGGACGAGGCCGAGCGGCACCGGCTGCGCGAGGCTGCCAGCGTCTTTCTGCGCCCCGACGAGTCGGGTGGTTACATCGTGCGCACTGCGGCGGAGGGAGCGACTCCGGAAGCGCTGCGAGCGGACATGCTGTTCCTGCAGAAACTCTGGACCGTGCTGTGCGAGAAGGCCGCGCTCACCAAGCCGGGAAACCTGGTACACGAGGATCTGCCGCTGGCGGTGCGCGTGCTGCGCGACGTGGTGTCGAGCGGTGTCGACAAAGTGAGCGTGGATCAGCCCGAAACCTACCAGCGCATGACCGAGTTCGCGCGCACCTTCATGCCCGACATGACCGAGCGCATCGAGCTGTACAGCGGCGATCGTCCCGTCTTCGACCTGTACGGCGTCGAGGAGGAGATCCACAAATCGCTGGACCGCAAGGTGCCGCTCAAGTCCGGCGGCTACCTGATGCTGGATCAGACCGAGGCCATGACCACCATCGACGTCAACACCGGCGCCTATGTAGGACACCGCACCCTGGAGGAGACGATTTTCCGCACCAACCTCGAGGCGGCGGTGGCCATCGCTCGGCAATTACGGCTGCGCAACTTGGGCGGCATCATCATCATCGATTTCATCGACATGGAGGAGGAGGAGCACCGCAAGCAGGTGCTGCAGGCGCTGGAGAAGGCGCTGGCGGGCGATCACGCGAAGAACCACATTTCCTCGGTGTCGCCGCTGGGCCTGGTGGAGATGACCCGCAAGCGCACCCGCGAGAGCCTGGAACACATGTTGTGCAGCTCCTGTCCAACCTGCGAGGGCCGCGGCTTCGTCAAGACCACGGAAACAGTTTGTTACGAAATCTTCCGGGAGATTCTGCGACAGTCGCGCCAGTTCCAGTTCCAGGAACTGATGGTGCTGGCGCACCAGGACGTGATCGAGCGACTGCTGGACGAGGAGTCGGCGGCGCTGGCCGAGCTGGAAGTGCACACCGGCAAGCCGATCCGGCTGCAGACCGAAGCGCTGTACCAGCAGGACCAGTACGACGTGGTGTTGATGTAGCCGATTTCGAGAGTCGATGAGTGCCGTGCGTTCCAAGACCGTGAAGTATTGCCTCGCAACGCTCGCCGCGTTGCTGGCACTCGCGGGCCTGACGATCGGCGCATTCCAGATCGCAGTGACACGCGTGCCCGAATATCGGGTGCAGCTGCAGAACTGGGTCAGCGACAAGACCGGGCTTGCGATCGAGTTCAGCAAGCTCGGCGCGCGCCTGCGGCTGTACGGGCCGGAGCTGGTGTTCAACGATGCCGTGGTGAGCACGCCGGATCGCAGCCGCGTATTGGCGACCGCGCGTCGCGGCAGCGTCGGCTTCGATCTGTGGAACTCCATCCGGGCCGGCCGGCTCACTGCCGGGCGCTTCACGCTCGATTCGCCGCAGATCGCCCTGATCCGCACTCGCGAGGGCCGCATTCAGCTCGCCGGCCAAAGCGCGCTGCCGGAACGTGACAATCGACCGATCGCGGTCGAGTCGCTGCCGATTGGACAATTCCGGGTGCGCGACGCCGTGGTGAGCTTTCGCGACGAAGCGACCGGGCGCGGGCCGTGGTCGCTGTCTGGCGTGAGCTTCAATCTGGACCGGCAGGATGCTTCGCTGGAGTTGCGCGGCGATGCTTCGCTGCCGCACTCGCTGGGCCAGTCGCTGGAATTTTCCGCACACGTAGCCGGGCCGCTGCAGAACGTCGAGGCGCTGGCGTCGGGTTTCGCCATCGAAGGTCGGGACCTGGATCTGGCCGGCTGGGCCGACGTGCTGCCGGACGAGTGGATGGTGGCGGAAACCGGTCATGGCTCGATCCGCGTGGCCGGTGCGCTCACCGGGCGTCGCCTCACCGGGCTGTCGGCCAAGCTGGATCTCGCCAATGTCACCGCGGTGGCGCCGGTGTGGATGACACAGCTGCCGGTGGCAGACCCATTGGTGATGAAGACTGACGACGATGCGCCGAAGCAGGAGGTCGCCGTGCAGGCCGAGCCCGCAGCGGTCGGTGACGATCCCGGTGCTGCCTCGTATTCGCCGCAGCCGCCGCAGCTGCTGAGCTACGACCGCGTCGCGCTGGATCTGCAGGCCACCCGGCAGGGCGAGGGCTGGGAGCTGACGGCCTCCGACGTGGATCTGACCCGCAAGACTTCGCCCTGGCGTGCCGGCAAGCTCGTCGCGAAGTGGACGAAAAGTCCGGCTGGCGGCCTGAGTCTTTCGGCCAGCGCCGATCGCCTGGTGCTGCAGAACCTGTGGCCGCTGCTGGCATATCTGCCTGAAAGCCAGAACCTGGCCCGCGTGCGCGCATTGCAGGCGACCGGGACCATCGAGAACCTGTCACTCGACGTGCAGCGCACCGGTTCGCAGGAGCCGATGACATATTCGCTGCAAGCCGACGTGCGCGCCGCTGGCTT
>DATMEZ010000101.1:0-10699 GCA_035556415.1 Povalibacter sp. | reverse complement strand
TCCCGCAGTACGACGAGGTTATGCCTGCGGATTCGCGGCGCCGTAAGGACGAAGGCCGGCAGGCCAGCTCTTCCTTGAGCCTGCGTTGCGCGCTGTCTCCTCCATGAGACACATCCGTGAAAGCGCCCAACTCGCGCATGTCCCTGCGCGGCCTGCCGATCCTCCCGAGAACCACGGGTCAACTCCGTGACCCTTTCTTGGGCTCCCATGAAATAAAGCGACATCTGTCACAGAATTCCCTCGCCACGGCAGCCGCTGCGGCGAAATATTTTCATGTTATGGAAAGACCGTGGCCAATGAGCTGCCGAACACGCTGGCAGCTGTCAGGAACGAAGCCGCGTAGCGACGGCATGGCCATCACGTCAGGTCTCAATTTTGGCTGTGCCCGTGCTGCGACAGCTCGAGCAAAAATTTTCCTGGTGACGGATCATCGCGGCGCGATCCGGCGTTGATGCTGGATGTCATATGCCCCGAAAAAACGGCAAAAATACCGCGACTGCATCGCGCGTCGTGTGAGCCGACCAGTGACC
Organism: Povalibacter sp.; assembly: GCA_035556415.1. Lineage (GTDB taxonomy): Bacteria > Pseudomonadota > Gammaproteobacteria > Steroidobacterales > Steroidobacteraceae > Steroidobacter. Next base: position 10,169 of record DATMEZ010000101.1, on the reverse strand, counting down.
GTAAGACCATTCCGAGACGGCGGTCTCGGCCGTGGGCGTCTGCTGCACGAGATTCCTTTACCGGCCCGTGTCTGCTCGGTTAAGCTCATCGCCCATTTTTCCTATATCAATCCATAAGTTACCAAATGCGCTTAACTATTTTTGGCTCGGGCTACGTGGGTCTGGTGACGGGTGCTTGCTTTGCCGAAGTGGGCAACAACGTGCTGTGCGTCGACGTGGACGAACGCAAGATCGAGATGCTTCGTCGCGGTGAATCGCCGATTTTCGAGCCCGGGCTGGATGAACTGCTGAAGAAGAACATCGCGGCGGGCCGCATTCGCTTCACCACCGACGCGGTCGAGGGCGTCAAGCACGGCTTGTTCCAGTTCATTGCGGTGGGCACGCCGCCCGACGAGGACGGCTCGGCAGATCTGAAGTACGTGCTGGCAGTCGCCGAGTCGATCGGCCGCAACATGTCCGAGTATCGCGTGGTGGTCACCAAGTCCACGGTGCCGGTGGGCACCGCCGACAAGGTCAAGGCGAAGATCGAAGCGACGCTGGCCGATCGTGGCGTCCACGTGGAGTTCGATACCGTCTCGAATCCGGAATTCCTCAAGGAGGGTGCAGCGATCGGCGACTTCATGAAGCCGGACCGCATCGTGGTTGGCACCGACAATCCGCGCACCGCGGAGTTGCTCAAGGCGCTGTACGATCCTTTCACCCGCAATCGCGATCGCATGATCGTGATGGACGTGCGCTCGTCCGAGCTCACCAAGTACGCAGCGAACGCCATGCTTGCGACCAAGATCAGCTTCATGAACGAGCTGGCCAATCTGGCCGAGCGCATGGGTGCCGACATCGAGAAGGTGCGGCTGGGGATCGGCTCCGATCCGCGCATCGGCTATCACTTCATCTATCCCGGCTGTGGCTACGGCGGCTCGTGCTTCCCGAAAGACGTGCAGGCGCTCGAGCGCAGCGCGCGCGATCATTCGTTCAATGCTGAGCTGATGACAGCCGTGGAAGCCGTCAACAAGCGGCAGAAGAGCGTGCTGTTCGACAAGATCAACCGCTACTTCGACGGCAAGTTGGCAGGCCGCACCGTGGCGGTGTGGGGATTGGCTTTCAAACCCAATACCGATGACATGCGCGAAGCGCCGAGCCGCACGCTGATCGAAGCATTGTGGGCGGCAGGCGCCAAGGTACGCGCTTACGATCCCGTGGCCAGCCACGAGGCGCAGCGCATTTTCGGTGAGCGCAAGGATCTCGCTATCGTGAACAGTGCCACGGAAGCGCTTGAAGGCGCCGACGCGCTGGCCATCGTTACCGAATGGCAGGAGTTCCGCAGCCCCGACTTCGAAGCGATCAAGACGCAGCTGGCGCAGCCGGTCATTTTCGACGGCCGCAATCTCTACGATCCAGGCTTCGTGAAGCGCTTTGGTCTGAATTATTACGCAATCGGAAGAGGCGATAGCCTGTGTTGATACCCGTTGTTCTGTCGGGCGGTTCGGGCACGCGCCTGTGGCCGCTCTCACGTGAGTTGTATCCGAAGCAGCTGCTGCCGCTGGTTGGCAAGGGCACCATGCTGCAGGAAACACTGGCGCGTCTGCGCGGTGTCGATGCGGTCGGCGAACCCGTCGTCGTATGCAATGAAAGCCATCGATTCCTGGTGGCCGAGCAGCTGCGCGCCGTCAACGCGCAATCGCAGGCGATCGTGTTGGAGCCCGTCGGCCGGAACACCGCACCGGCGATCGCGGTGGCTGCAATGGCGGCCATCACCGGCAAGTCCAGCAATGCCAAGGCGCAGGACGATGCCATTCTGCTGGTGCTGCCCGCGGATCACGTGATACGCAACGTCGAAGCATTCCAGACTGCCATCGCGGTCGGGCGCAAGGCGGCGGAGCAGGGCAAGCTGGTGACGTTCGGTGTCGTGCCGAACAAGCCCGAGACCGGCTACGGCTACATCAAGCGCGCTGCCGGTTCCGGGCCGACGTTCCCGATCGAGCGCTTCGTGGAGAAGCCCGATCTGCCGACCGCAACCCAGTACGTCGCGTCGAAAGAGTATTTCTGGAACAGCGGCATGTTCATGTTCCGCGCCTCGACTGCGCTCGACGAGCTGCGTTCCCTGGCGCCGCAGATCTACGAGGCTTGTGCACAGGCGTTCACAGCGGCCAAGCACGATCTGGATTTCACGCGTCTGCCCGCCAAGGAATTCGGCGCCTGTCCGAGCGATTCGTTCGACTATGCAGTGATGGAGAAGACCCGGCATGGTGTGGTCGTCCCGCTCGATGCGGGTTGGAGCGACGTCGGCTCCTGGTCCGCGCTGCACGAAGCCATTCCGGGCGATGCCAGTGACAACGTCTGCATCGGTGACGTGCTGGTCGAGGACAGTGCCGGCTGCTATCTGCAGTCGACCAGCCGGCTGGTCGCTGCGGTCGGTCTGAAGGATCACGTCGTGGTGGAAACCAAGGACGCGGTGCTGGTGGCGCCGAAGGATCGAGTGCAGGACGTGAAGCGGCTGGTCGAGCAGTTGAAGAAGCAGGGTCGCTACGAGACCTCGCTGCACCGGGAAGTGTTCCGCCCCTGGGGCAGCTACGACAGTATCGATGCCGGCGAACGCTTCCAGGTCAAACGCCTGGTGGTCAAGCCCGGCGCCGAAATGTCATTGCAGCTGCATCATCATCGCGCCGAGCACTGGGTGGTCGTCTCCGGCACTGCACGCATCACGCGCGGCGAGGAGACGTTCCTGCTCGAGGAAAATCAGTCCACCTACATTCCGCTGGGCGCCAGGCACCGCATCGCCAATCCCGGCAAGATCCCGCTGCAGATCATCGAGGTCCAGTCCGGCACGTATCTCGGAGAGGACGACATCGTGCGCTTCGAGGACCGCTACGGCAGGGAAGGGCAGACAAGCTGATTGCAGCAGCAGCGCCCAGTCATACAGGTCGACCGTTCGATCACTCGCTCAAGCTCATTCGCCCAGGATCATCGACATGTCCGCGATCACCGGATTCAAAGCCTACGATTATCGTGCCCGCATCCCGAGCGAGCTCAACGCCGAAGTCGCTTACCGTATCGGGCGCGCCTACGCGGAGTTTCTGAGGCCGCAGCGTGTGGTGGTGGGCCGCGACATCCGCTTGTCCAGCGAAGAGCTGTGCCAAGCACTGACGCGCGGCCTGCTCGATTCGGGGGTGGACGTCTATGACATCGGACTGTGCGGCACCGAAGGCGTTTATTTTGCGACCTTCGCGCAGAACATGGACGGCGGTGTCATGGTGACGGCCAGCCACAATCCGCCCGACTACAACGGCATGAAGTTCGTGCGCGAGCAGTCGCGGCCCATCAGCGGCGACACCGGGCTCAAGGACATCCAGCGCATCGCCGAAGCTGATTCGTATTCCAAGCCGGTGCGACCGGGCACGCGCCACGAGCTGGATACGCGTCAGAAGTACATCGAGCACCTGCTGTCGTATCTGGATCGATCGAAGCTGAAGAAACTGAAGATCGTGGTCAATGCCGGCAACGGCGGCGCCGGCGCGGTCGTCGATCAGCTCGAGTCGCACCTGCCGTTCGAGTTCATCAAGATCCATCACCAGCCGGACGGCCATTTTCCGAACGGAGTGCCGAACCCGATGCTCGAGGAGAACCGCGTCGCTACCCTCGAGGCCATTCGCGAGCATGGGGCCGATCTGGGTGTGGCCTGGGACGGCGACTACGATCGCTGCTTCCTGTTCGACGAAACTGGCGCTTTCATCGAGGGCTACTACATCGTGGGCCTGCTGGCGTCGGCTTTCCTGAAGCGCGAGCCCGGTGCGCGCATCGTGCACGACCCGCGACTCACCTGGGCGACGCTCGACATGGTCGAATCGCTCGGCGGCAAGGCTGTGATGTCGAAGTCCGGGCATGCGTTCATGAAGGACGTGATGCGCCAGGCCGATGCGGTGTACGGCGGCGAGATGAGCGCGCACCATTACTTCCGCGCCTTTGGTTACTGCGACAGCGGACAGATTCCGTGGCTGCTGGTGACGCAGCTCATGGGCGAATCCGGCAAGAAGCTGTCGGCCCTGGTCGGCGAGCGCATCGCGAAATTTCCGGCCAGCGGCGAGATCAACCGCAAGGTGGCCGACGCGAAGGGGACGATCCAGCGCGTGCAGGAGCGCTACCGGCCGGGCAGCCGCAGCATCGATTTCACCGATGGCCTGTCGATCGAGTTCGAGCGCTGGCGCTTCAATCTGCGCTCCTCGAATACCGAGCCGTTGATCCGCCTGAACGTCGAGAGCCGCGGCGATGTCGCCCTGATGCAGGAAAAAACCGCGGAGCTGCTGGAGCTGATCGGCGGCGAGCCCGCTCACTGAAGGGCGAGCTGCGGGAGCGTCGGGCCGCTCGACCATGACAAATGCTTTGCCCGCGGCCTCGAAGCGCTGCGTGGCGACGAAGAACCCTGAATCAGGCAATCCCTGACGCGAAGGGGCGCGTTCGGGCCGTATAGTTGCCGAATTCGCAGGGGACGAACGGATGCGCACGGCGGTGCATTCGAAAGACGAAAATGACCACCGCGAGGCAGCTTCGTCCCGTATCAGACCTACTCAGGTGACGGCCTGCCGATGGATCGCACGATAGCTGTATCTGTGCCCCTGCTGGTGCTTCTGGGGCTGGCATTGATTCTGCTGCCGATTCTGGTCCTGCGCCGCGAGCGTCGGCGGCATGCGTCCGCTTCGCTGGCGCGGCACGCAGCGGCGCTCGACATCCCGCGGCGTACTCGTGCCGAGACATTCCGGGAGTCGCAGCGCGAAGTGCTGCGTATGATCGCCAGTGGCGCGGCGCTGCCCGACGTTCTGCGGCGCATGTGCAGCCTGGTCGAAGCCTTCGATTCCGAGCTGAAATGTTCCATCACGCTGATCGACACCGACCGCTGGTCGCTGGGCGTGGTGACCGCGTCGAGCCTGCCTGCGACGTTCACGTCGGCGATGGAGGGTACCTTCGCCGGTTCGGCCGGCGGCTCCTGTGCTGCCGCGATCGCGCGGGCCGAGACGGTGATCGTCGAGGACATCGCCACCGATCCGCTGTGGGCCAACAAGCGCGAGCTGGCCTTGTCGCACCGGCTGCGCTCGTGCTGGTCGGCGCCGGTGTTCGGCGGCGGTGGCCAGCTCATCGCGACGTTCGCTGTTTACTATCCCAAGCCGCGGCGTCCGTCACAGCGCGAACTCGATCTGATTCAGGCTGCCAGCGAGCTGGTGTCGGTTGCCATCGAGCATGCGCGTGCCGAGACTCAGCTGCGGGAAAGCTGGACTCGGCTGGAACTGGCGCAGCGCGTCGCCCGGCTCGGCTACTGGGAGCGCGATCTGCTCAAGCTGCGTACGGTCGTGTTCGGCGATGCCAGGGGCATGCTGGATCTGGATCCGGGCGAGACCATCGATCTGGATACGCTGCTGGATCGCGTCGTGGACGAGGATCGCGCCATCGTCCTGGCGGGCTACCAGGAGAGCGGCGACGACAACACGCAAATGGCTCCGCTGCAATTCCGTGTCCGCCATCGCGACGGCAGCATCCACCACATCCTGGCGCAGCGTCGCACCTTTCGCGATGACGCGGGCAGGATTGCCAAGGTCATCAGCACCGTGCAGGACGTCACCGCGCAGCGTGAGGCAGCGCTGCGCCTGCAAGCGAGCGAGGAGCGCTTCAGGCTGGTTGCCGAGCATACCGGCCAGCTGATCCTGGATTGCCGGATCCCGGAGCGTGAGATGCGCTGCGCCGGTGCGGTTCGCGAGATTCTCGGCGGCGAAGTCGCGGCGGCTGCGGCCATCAGCTTCGAGATGGATGGATGGCGCGAAGTCGTGCACCCGGACGACATGTCGACGGTGGAGCGGGCGATCGAAGGTCTATTGCGCGGCGAGCGCATCTCGGTGGCGTTCCGGTTGCTGCGTCCCGATGGGCGAGTGCTGGACGTCGAGGCGGTCGGCTCGGCCATCATGGACGAGCAGGGGCAGGCGAGCCGCGTGATCGCGACGGTGTCGAACATATCCGAGCGCCGGCGCGGCGAGGCCGAGCGACAGCGTTACCTGGCGCAGCTGGCTTTCCTGGCGGATGCTGCACGCAAGGTCAATTCCGTCGTGTCCGTGGCGGAGTTGCTGCAGATCATTACCGACATTGCGCGTGACTTGGTCGGTGCCCACGTCGCCATCAGCGCCGTGGTGCCCGACGAGAGCTGGCGCGACGGGCTGCAAAGCGTCTCCGCGTCGGAAAAGTACTCGTCGCTGGAGCGCAAGGGTTTCGTAACGGCAGTGCCGGCGTCCGGACGGGACGCGCTGAAGATCACCCGTCGTTCGCGCGCCGCCATGACAGACGACGAACAACACGACCTGGAGGCGATCCTGGATGCCTCGGGCGTCATGACCGTCCCGCTGGTCACGCCGGGCGGACGCGCCAATGGCCTGATCCGCGTTGCCGACAAGCGGGATGGGGATTTCAGTCCCAACGACGAACGCGTTCTCGGGCAGCTGGCCGATCTTGCCGCGGTCGGCATCGAGAATGCGCGCCTGTACGGCGAGCTGGAAGCCCGGGTGCGGCAACGCACCCAGGAACTCGAGCAGTCCAATCGTGAGCTGGAGGCTTTCAGCTACTCGGTCTCGCACGATCTGCGTGGCCCATTGCGCGCCATTGCGGGATTTACCGGCCTGCTGCGCGAACGCCACTACGACCACATCGATGGCGACAGCCGGCGCTACCTGGACCGCATCCAGGCAGCGACCCAACGGATGTCGGGCCTGATCGACGATCTGCTGGAACTCGGGCGGGTGACGCGGATGGAGCTCCGGCGCGAGCCGGTCAACCTGTCCGCTCTGGCCGAGGCCGTGTTCAACCGCATCCGCGAGCGGGCGCCGGAGCGCCAGACCCAGTTCGGCGCCGAGCCGGGGCACAGCGTCGACGGCGATCTGCGGCTGCTGGAGATCGTGCTGGAAAACCTGCTCGACAATGCCTGGAAATTCACCTCGGGCCGCTCGCCGGCCGACATCCGCTTCGGCGTGCGTAGCCTCAACGGCGAACGGGTCTTCTTTGTCCAGGACAATGGCGTAGGATTCGATCCGCGCTACGCCAGTAATCTGTTCGGGGTATTCCAGCGCCTGCACGCGGCGGCCGATTTTCCCGGCACCGGTGTCGGACTGGCCACCGTACAGCGCATCGTGCAACGCCATGGGGGCAGGATCTGGGCCGAGGCCGAAGTTGACCGGGGGGCGGTTTTTTACTTCACGCTGGGTTGAGGAACGGCGATGACGGAACGCTACATTCTGCTGGTGGAAGACAATCCGGACGACGAGGAGCTGACCCTGCTCAGCCTGCGCAAGAACAGCTTGGCGCACGACATCATCGTGGTCCGCGACGGCGTGGAGGCGATCGACTACCTGTTCGGCAGCGGCCAGTACGCCGGACGGGACGTGTCGCGCGTACCCACAGTGATCCTGCTGGATCTGAAGCTCCCCAAGCTCGATGGCCTGGGCGTCTTGAAGCGCCTGCGCGCCGATGAGCGCACCCGCACGCTGCCGGTGGTGGTTCTCACGTCGTCCAGCCAGGACGCGGACGTCATCGCCAGCTACAACCTGGGCGCCAACAGCTATGTGCGCAAGCCGGTCGAGTTCGGCGCCTTCGTCGAAGCCGTAAGCAGCCTGGGGTTGTACTGGGTGCTGCTGAACCGTCCGCCGCCGCCGCTGCACACGATTTCCTGAAACCCACCGGAATCTGCCCGCGGCGCGTTGACCGGCCCTCGACGCCTCCCTACACTACGCCCCCGTTTCGCACCCCGGCAGCTTCGTGCTCGCCGGGCCGACGGACCAGAAAGGTCTGCACGGGCGGTTAGCTCAGCGGTAGAGCACTGCTTTCACACGGCAGGGGTCACAGGTTCAATCCCTGTACCGCCCACCAAATTCAAGAACTTGCATCTTCCTGGCCGGGGCGTCGCGAGACGCTGCGCCCGGTCTGGATCGTGGCCTCCGAGCGTTGCTCCGCCGGCTTCTTGGCATGTGCCAGGTTGAAGGCGCTCGTGACCAGCGACAGATGCGAGAACGCCTGCGGAAAATTGCCGACCAGGCGCCGCGTCGTTGGATCGTATTCCTCGGCCAGCAGGCCCACGTCATTGCACAAGGCCAGCAAGCGTCCGAAAAGCGCCTGCGCATCGTCCACTCGTCCACACATCGCGTAGGCGTCCACCAGCCAGAAGCTGCAAGGCAGGAAAACGCCTTCGCCCGGCGGCAGTCCGTCGTCCGAGACCACCGTGTCGTAGCGCAGTACGAAACCATCGCGCAGCAGGCTCGATTCGATCGCCCGTACTGTTCCCTGGAAACGCGGATCGTCCGCCGGCAGGAATCCCAGCGTGGAGATCAGCAGCAGGCTCGCATCCAGATACCTGGAACCGTACGACTGGACGAAGCAATTGCGTTGCTCGTCGTAACCTCGCTCGCAGACTTCGCGATGGATTCGCTCGCACTGCGCGCGCCATTCATCGAGCGGTGCATCCAGACCGTAGCGTTGCGCATCCTTGATCGCCCGATCGAACGCAACCCAGGCCATGATCTTGGAGTAGGTGAAATGGCGCGGCGGTCCGCGAACCTCCCAGATGCCGTGATCGGGCTGTTCCCAGATCGTCGCCAGATGCGCGAGCAGCTTGCACTGCAGATCCCAGCCGGTGGCCAACGTGGCGATGCCGCCTTTGCGGGCTTGATGCAGCACGTCCATGATTTCGCCGAAGACATCGAGCTGCAACTGATCGTGGGCGGCATTGCCGATGCGCACCGGTTTCGATGCTTCGTAGCCGGGCAACCACGGCACCTCCCATTCGGTGAGCCGGCGCTCTCCGGCGATGCCATACATGATCTGCAACTGCTCGGGGCTTCCGGCGATCGCGCGCAGCAGCCAGTGACGCCAGGCATCGGCTTCGTCATAGTAGCCGGCGTTCATGAAGGCGAGCAGTACCAAAGTGGCGTCACGCAGCCAGCAATACCGGTAATCCCAATTGCGGACTCCGCCGAGCTGTTCGGGCAGGGAGGTCGTCGGCGCCGCAACGATGCCGCCGGTCGGGCTGTAGATCAGCGCCCTGAGCGTGATGAGTGAGCGGATCACCCCGGGCGGCCACGCTTGCGTCTGCTTACCCTTGGCGACCCAGTCCCGCCAGAAAGCTTCGGTATCGAGCAGAGCGCGTTCGACATCCGGTACTGGTGGCGGTGCGAGGTGCGACGAGCGATGAGTGAGAACGAACGAGATACGCTCGCCTTGGCGGACAGTGAAGTCGCCTACCGATTTGAGATCCTCGCCGTGCATCGCAACGTCGGTGTGCAGCAGCAGCATGTCCGGCCCGGCGACGGCCTGCCAGAGCCCTGGCTCTATCCGCGTTACCCAGGGCACGATGGTGCCGTAGCCGAAGCGGATCACGAGTTCGGTATGCAGATCGATCTCGCCGCGCTCGCCAACGACCAGCCGCATTACGTCCGAGGCAGTGCCGCGCGGCGGCATGAAGTCGATCACCAACGCCGCGCCGGTGGCGGTTTCCAGCCGGGTTTCGAGGATCAATGTGTCCTCACGGTAGCGCCGGGTGACTTTCGCATCCGGATCTTGCGCGGCCAGCAGCCAGCGGCCATGTCGTGCATCGCCGAGCAGGGCGGCGAAGCACGCGTCCGAATCGAAGCGCGGCCAGCACAGCCAGTCGATGGAACCGTCGCGTCCCACCAAAGCGGTGGTTTCGAGATCACCGATCAGTGCATAGTCTTCGATACGGGCCGGCATGTCGTGAGGTGCTACAAGGTGAAGTCGATGACCACCTTGATATCACGGCTCTCCCGTTTCAAGGCGTCCTGCCACTGCGACAGCGCGACACGGCGAGTGATCAACGAGCGCAGCCAATCTGCATCGGCCCGTACCAAAGCGGCGGCGGCGGCCTCGTAGTGACGTCGATTTGCATTCACGCTGCCGAACACCACGTCGTTCTCCAGCACCATGGAGCGATTGAGAGCGGTGAAATCGTAAGCGATCCGATGCGCGCCGGAGGACAAGCCGGCGAGGCAGACGATACCGCCTGCAGCGTTGCGGGAGATGCAGGCGGCCACGACTTCAGAAGCACCCGTGCACTCGATGATGACGTCGGGCGACAGCGCCGTGGCGGCTTCGAGCGACTCGCAGTGATACCGGCCGCCGAGGCGCTCGACCAG
>DATMEZ010000100.1:0-42082 GCA_035556415.1 Povalibacter sp. | reverse complement strand
TACTCCGAGGTACGCGCGCTGGCCTCGGCTCGCTCCGCGGGCAAGCAGCTTCCCTTCGCGGGCAAGTCGATCACCGTGCAGGAGCTGACGGAAAGTTCGTTCGACGGCGTGCACCTGGCACTGTTCTCGGCGGGCAGCGGCACGTCCAAGAAGTTCGGTCCGATCGCGGTGTCGAAGGGCGCGGTGGTCGTCGACAACTCGTCGGCCTTCCGCATGCAGGCGGACATTCCGCTGGTGGTCCCGGAGATCAACGCCGACCAGCTCGCGAACCATCCCGGCATCATCGCCAATCCGAACTGCGCCGCCGTCATCTCGATGACGCCGCTGTGGCCGATCCACAAGCTCAATCCCATCCGGCGTCTGATCATTTCGACGTACCAAGCAGCTTCCGGCGCGGGCGCCGCGGCGATGGAAGAGTTGCGCGAATCCACCCGCGCCGAGCTGGATGGCCGGCCGTATGAGCCCAAGGTGCTGCCGCATCCGTACGCGTTCAACCTCTTCAGCCACAACACTCGGATCGATCCGCAGACCGGCTACAACGAAGAGGAGGCAAAGGTCATCGCCGAGGCGCGCAAGATTTTCGGTGAGCCCGATCTCAGGCTGTCGGCCACCTGCGTGCGCGTGCCGGTGTTGCGGGCTCACTGCGTTTCGTTGACCTTCGAATGCGAACGTCCGATCAGCCCGGACGAGGTGCGCCGGATCCTGGCAACCGCCCCCGGTGTGAAGATCGTGGACGACATCGAGCGCAACTATTTCCCGATGCCGAAGGACGCCAGCGGCGAGGACGACATCCTGGTCGGCCGTATCCGTCGCGATCTGAGCGACGATAGCGGCCGGTCCATCTCGCTGTTCTGCGCCGGCGATCAGCTGCTGAAGGGCGCAGCGCTCAACGCGGTGCAGATCGCCGAGCGACTGCTGTAGACAGTGCACGGAGCATCGGGGGATCGTGAGAGTCCAGTCACTCCCGCGAATCGATTGAAGTAGTCCAGACAACGGCCTGCCGCGCAGCGATGCTGGCGGCGCGGCAGGCCATCGAATCAACCGGGAATCGCCGGAACCTGCCTCGTTGCCGGGCCGCGGACGCATCCCCAACTCGCAATGAGCGGGCTATGATGGCGGCGTCACTGACTTCCTGCTCATCGCAAGGAGAGTTCTCGATGACCACCTCCCGCCGCGATTTCATCGTGGGTGCCGGCTCTGCCATTGCCGCCGCCAATCTGCCTGCCCGCGCCGACAGCAGTACCGCCGTAACCGGCGATGCGGCGGCCGAGAAGCTCCTGGCGGAATTCGCCGAAGCATTGATGGTCGCTTACCCGGAGAACGCCACTTCGCTGGGTGTCGATGACGGCGCGCGCGCCGCTTTGAAGGCCCGTTTGACCGACCGGTCGGCAGCTGGGCAGGCCGCCATCGCGCGACAGGTGGCGAAGCGGATCGAGCGGGTGAAATCGATCGACACCGCCAGCCTCGGCGAGGCAGCGCGGATCGATGTGGATGTGATGCGCACCGCGGATGAGTTTGCAGCCGAAGGTTTTGCCTTCCCCTATGGCGATACCGCGATACTCAACACGAACTGGTCGTGGCGCAACGCGCCCTATGTGGTTGCGCAGAACACCGGCGCGTTTCTCGAAATCCCCAGCCTGCTGGATGAGCAGCACACGGTTGAAACGCGACAAGACGCAGAAGCCTACCTGTCGCGGCTGGAGGCTTATGCCGGCCAGCTGGAGGGCGAGACCGGGCGCCTGAAGAGCGCAGCGGCTCAGGGAGTGATCGCGCCGGATTTTCTGCTCGACAAGACACTGAGCCAGATCAAGATCGCGCGTGGCGGCAAGATCGAGGACTGGTCGCTCGTCGCTTCCCTGGCGAAGCGCACGCAGGACATGCCGGGCAATTTCGGCGCCCAGGCCGCAAAGATCGCTGCAGAAAAAATTGCTCCGGCGCTGGATCGGCAGATTGCCGAGCTGCAGGCGCATCGCAAGCGCGCCACGGCCGATGCGGGTGTGTGGAAGTTGCCGCAGGGCGATGCGTACTACGCCTGGACGCTGCGAGCAGCAACCACCACGCGCATGACGCCGAACGAGATTCACGACCAGGGCCAGGCAGAACTGCGGGAGCTGCAGGCCGAGATGGATGGCATCCTGAAAGGACAAGGACTGACTCGAGGCACTGTCGGTGAGCGCATGACCGCGCTCGGCAAGCAGCCGCGCTTTCTGTTCCCTGACAACGACGAAGGTCGTGCGCGCATCATGGCTTTGCTCGAGTCGCGGGTGAGCGATATCCGCTCGCGACTGCCGCGCGCATTCGCAACGCTGGTGCCGGGCAAGCTGGAGATCAAGCGTCTGCCGCCCGAAGTGGAACCGGGTGCGCCGGGCGCCTACGGCGGTCCGGGCACCATCGACGGCAAGGTGCCAGGCAAGTTCTGGATCAATCTGCGGACCACCAGCCTCTGGACCACCTACAACCTGCCGACACTGACCTATCACGAGTCCATTCCCGGTCACGTCTGGCAGGGCGAGTACACCTTCAAGCTGCCATTGCTGCGCTCGCTGCTGGCCTTCAATGCCTTCTCGGAAGGCTGGGCGCTGTACGCAGAGCAGCTCGCTGCGGAGCTCGGTGTTTACGACGACGATCCGGTGGGTCGCCTGGGATATCTGCAGTCGATCGCCTTCCGCGCCTGCCGGCTCGTGGTCGATACCGGGCTGCACGCCAAACGCTGGACGCGCGAGCAGGCGATCCAATGGTTCGCGAGCACCAACGGTTCGAGCCTCGAAGAGGTGAGCGGCGAAGTCGATCGTTACTGCTCATGGCCGGGACAGGCCTGCGGCTACAAGGTCGGCCACAGCGAGATCAACCGGCAGCGCGCCAAGGCACAGAAGGCGCTCGGCGCGAAGTTCGATCTGCGTCTCTTCAACGACGCAGTGGTGAAGGGTGGTGGAGTACCGATGGTGGTGCTGGGGCGCGATATCGACGCGTTCATCGCGCAACAACGAAAAGCCTGATCTCTGCCAGGCGCGCCGCAGCTCGGAACTGCTGCGGCGCTGATCGTCCTGCTGCCGCCTGCTTCGACCAAGCTGGCGCCCGGAGAATCCGGGCGCCAGTGACGCTCACTGCATCTGGCCGAAGCGGCCGCTGTTGAAGTCGTCGATGGCCTGGCGAATCTCGCCTTCCGTGTTCATGACGAACGGGCCATAACCGACGATGGGCTCATCGATGGGCTCGCCGCTCAGCAGCAGCAAGGTCGCATCGGTGCTCGCCTCCAGCGCAATGCTCGTCGCATCGCGATCGAACACGACCAGCTGGCTTTCATGCGCGGCCTGCGTGCCGTTCACGATCACGTTGCCGTGCAGGATCACCAGCGCCAGCGTGCGTCCTGCCGCGACCTCGAACTGCTTCGAATGACCCTGGTTCAGGCGCACGTCCCACACGTCCATCGAGGTGAAGGTCCGGGCCGGACCCCGATGCCCCTCGAACTCGCCCGCGATCACTCGCACGCGGCCGGCGCCATCCGCCAGCTCGACGCTGGGAATGTTCCGGTCCAGCAGCGTCTGGTAGCCCGGCGGCGTCATCTTGTCGTTGGCCGGCAGGTTCACCCACAGCTGCACCATCTCCAGCGTGCCGCCCTGGCGCGTGAAGTTCTGCGAATGGAACTCCTCGTGCAGGATGCCCGCCGCGGCCGTCATCCACTGCACGTCGCCCGGACCGATGTGGCCGCCGGCGCCGGTCGAGTCGCGATGATCGACCTCGCCCTGGTACACGATGGTCACGGTCTCGAAGCCGCGATGCGGGTGCTGGCCGACGCCGCGCGGCCGGGTGGCCGGCGCGAACTGTGCCGGGCCCGCATAGTCCAGCAGCAGGAACGGGCTGAGGTGCTGACCCATGCCGTCATAGGAAAACATCGAGCGGACCGGGAAGCCGTCGCCCACCCAATGAGGGCGCGGCGCGCTGTAGACACCGAGAATCTTTTTCATGGCTGCTCCTGTGCACGTCGAGTGCTGCGATGGACGCAGCATAAGGGCGTGACGATGGTGCCAGTAGAGGGTCGCGGCGGGTTTCAGCGTTCCACTGGTGGAACGATTGCCGGCAGGGCCGGGTTGCATCGGCGAGCGGTCCTTGCGGCGCTCGGGTGAGGAATCTCCACGGGGCAAACCGGGCACCGCAGGGAAGGGAGGTGCGCCGTTCCCCGCGGAGATCCTTTTCAGTGCTGCCGCTCCGCCGCCGCTGTGCCGATGTGCAGGTCGGACGAGGACAGTTTCCAGCCCTGCTCGTCGGCCTCGATGGTGATGCCGCGGTCGGTGCGCAGGAATTCGATCAGCGAAGCCGGATCGTGCGCGTCGAAAACGCCGGTGATGCGCCGCTCCCGCAGTGCATCGTTGTTCACGCGGATGATGCGAGTGTGATAGCGCGCAAACTGTTCGGCCACCGCTTCCAGCGGCGTGTTCTCGAAGATCAGGCGGCGCTGCGTCCACGCGATGACCTTGGCCGGATCCACCGGCTCGACCTTGGAGTGCGAGCGATCGCCGGCGATCACCACCTGCTCGCCGCGGTTGAGTTCGACGATGGGGCCGGCGGGCGCTTCGATGCGCATTGCGTCGGCGGCTGCGGGGTGATCGCTGACCCGCACGCGACCTTCGAGCACCGTAACCACCGTCTGTGCGCCATGTGCGTCGACATTGAAAGCCGTGCCGACGGCAACGATGTCGGTGCTGCCGACGCTGACGCGAAATGGCCGCTGCGGATTCTTGGCGACCTTGAAGATGGCTTCGCCATCGAGCAGTTGCACGCGCCGCTCGCTGTCGGTGAAGCGGATCTGCAGCTTCGAGCGGCTGTTGAGCTCCACCACCGAGCTGTCGGGCAGGGTGACGGAGCGTTGCTCGCCGACCGCAGTGGCGTAAGTAATCGCTTCGGGTTCCGCCGGGCGCCAGCGTTGTGCAATGAACGCGCCCGCTGCGACGACCGCCAACACGACGCCCGCGGCGAGTGCCTGGATCAGGTGTCTTTTGGAGTTTGCAGGTGGAGGAGTCGCTGCGTGCAGCTGGGCTATCTCGGAATTCGAGCTCGATTGCCGAGCCGTCGCGATCAGCTGATCGACCGGATCCGACGGCCACAGCCCAGGCTGGCGCAGCCGCCGCTCCAGCGCGCTCAGGCGCAGGAATTCCTCCACGTGCAGGGTGGATGCCCGCAACCATGCCAGGAAAGCGGTGCGCTGCTCTTCCGAATCGTCATCGGCGAGCACAGCGAGCCATTCGGCGGCGGCCTGCGCTGCGCCGGCGCGTGAGGAGTCGTTTGTCGAATGCCGGATGCTCATAGATCGCCTGGTTCGCCCGCGAGACTCTGGCGCAATTCCATGTAACCCTTGGTCACGCAGCGCCGCACCACGCGCACCGTGATTCCCATCTGCTCGGCGATTTCCTGGTGCGTCAGGCCGTCGCGCAGCTTCAGGAACATCACGCCCCGCACCATCGCCGGCATGGGCTTGAGCGCGGCGTCCAGCTGGGCTGCGAACTGCGACTCGTCCAGCCGGCTTTCGGGCGAGGTCTGCTCCAGCAGTGAATCCAGTTCCTCGGCGCTGTGCGGCTTGCGATAGCAGGCTCGCAGGCGCCATTCCGCCGCGACGTTGCTGGCGACGCGATACAGATAAGCCTGCGGCTCTGCGATCGAATCGAATCCTTCGACCCGCAGCAGGCGCAGATACACTTCCTGCGCCAGGTCCTGCGCATCGATGCGTGCGGGCACCCGCCGCTCCAGAAAGCGGGTCAGCCCGTGATTCCATTTACGCACCCAGGTGGCCAGGCGCTCGCTGCGGTCCTGCCCGGTCATGGATCAACCGGTCCCGGGTCCGTGCGGCGGCCGCCGCTTCGATGGCCCTGGTCTTGCGGGCATGGGTAACCCCTCGGCGTTCGGGTGGACGATCCCGATGTTCGCGGTAAAGCCAGCTGTTCCCGATCATAAGACGGGATGAGCGGCGGAACCTGCCCCCGCCTCCTTGCGAGGGCCATGTACACGCTCCCGCGTGCTCGAAACATGGTCGTTTTGCTGTGATGGACGGCCCGTCGCAATGGGCGGCTGCGCAATACGGGCGAGCTGAAACGTGGCAAGCTGCCGCGCGTCGCGGGGGTTGCCGCCAAAGGGGAACGCGTTGGTAATGTCTGGTCCATCCGACCGGTCTGTTGCAGGGGTGAGTACCGATTCCGGCTCCGGGGAGCGGCAGCGCTTCGAGGCGTTGTGCATTCCCTATCGGCAGGATCTGCTCCGGTTCGTGTTCTGGCTGTGCCGCAACCGCGCGCTGGCCGAGGACGTGACCCAGGAAACGCTGCTGCGGGCGTGGCGATCCTTCGACACGCTGGAAGACCGTCAGGCGGTGCGGCCCTGGCTGCTCACGATCGCGCGCCGCGAGCTGGCGCGCACGTTCGAGCGCAAGCGTCTGGAGACCGTGGACATCGACGAGGTCGTCGAGTCCGTCGAGGCAGGGCCGGCCGTGAGCGATACCCATGAAGTCGAGGAAATGCGTGCTGCCATCCTGCAGCTGGAGCCGACCTACCGCGAGCCGTTGGTGCTGCAGGTGCTGTTCGGCTATTCGACCGAGCAGATCGCGCAACACCTGGCCATCAGCACGCCTGCGGTGCTGACCCGCCTTTACCGAGCTCGCCACCTGTTGCGCAAGAAGCTGCTGGGTGAGGCAAGCGACGAGAGTGTCAGCGATGAACTGTCTTGAATTCCGCCGCGCGGTCGGCGCACAGCCCAATACCACGGCAGCGGACGTCGCAGCTCACGCGGCGCAATGTCCGGCCTGCGCACGCTATCAGCAGGAATTGCAGCAGATGGATCGGCTGATCCATTGCGCGCTGCAGATCGATGTGGCGCCGCATCGTGCGGTGCGGCGTCGGCGAGTGGTGCAGTGGGGGTTGGCGGCGAGCGTGCTGGCAGCCGTGCTCGCTGGATTGGTGTTGTGGATCGCAAATCCGCGCGAGACCCTGGCCGAGCAGGTCATCGAGCACACGAACAGCGAAGCGTTCGCCATGGTGCGCACCTCCGAGAATGTCGATCCAGCACAGGTTGCCCGCGTCCTGTCGCGTTCGGGGGTCCACCTGCGGTCGGATGCGATGGCGGTCTCCTCTGCAACGACCTGCAAATTCCGCGGCCGCCAGGTGCCGCACCTGGTGGTGCAGACCGAACGGGGACCGGTGACGGTGATGGTGCTGGCGCACGAGAAAGGCACGGGACACATCCAGAAATTCAACGAGGGCGGCTATCAGGGAGCGATCGTTCCGGCGCCCCGCGGCGTGCTGGCGGTACTGGGACGTGACGTGCCGGTCGAGGACGTGGCGGCGAAGGTGCTGGCCGCGGTGGATTACAGCACCGGCGGGTGAGTCGTCGCGGCTTGGCTGGCGCCGATTCGATTCATTGCGCTCGACGGGCTGTTGCGATGCATCGGTTGCTCGAATCGCAGAGCGGACAGACTCATGTCATCGTTGCAACCTCGCAGCGGGTATGCGATATCAGCGGCCCACGCGGCTCGGGCCTGATGCGAAGGAGAGGCAATGCGCAAGCTGAGCGGTTTTCTGGTCCTGGGATTGGCAATCGGCTTCGTCGTATACACGACGGGGGTGCAGCTGCTGTCGGCAGCGTCGGACCTTGCCGGCAGCTCCGTTGATTGGACGACGGCACAGGCGCGCAACGAGCCGCTGTGTCCGCTGTGCTGATCGCCGCAAATCCTGTCTGAAGCCGAAGAGGCGCGCCGTGAAACTGTATTTCAATCCGAGAAGCCGTGCCGTCGTCGCCAAGTGGCTGCTGGACGAGTGCGGCGCGCGGTACGAGATCGTGCCGATCGATTTGGAGCAGCGCGAGAACAAGTCGCCCCAGTTCCTGACGATCAATCCGGCCGGCAAGCTGCCGGCGCTGGTCGATGGCGAGACGCGCATCTTCGAGAACACCGCGATCGGCCTGTATCTAGGGGACAAGTATCCAGAAACCGGCCTGGCGCCGCCGGTGGGGCATCCCGATCGCGGGCGCTACCTGTCGCTGATGGTGTATTCGACTGCCCAGCTGGAGCCGGCGATGGGCGATGCCATGCTGAAGCAGCCGCATCTTCCGCCGCGTGGCTGGACCGATTTCGAGGCCGCGAAAGACGTGGTCGAGCGCGAGCTGGGCGACGGCCCCTATCTGTTCGGCGAGCGCTTCACGCTGGCCGACGTCATGGTCGGTTCCATGTTCATCTATGCGCGGCTGTGGGGTCATTCCTTGAACCGGCCGAAGATCGAAGCCTATGCCGACCGGCTGGCCGCGCGTCCGAAGTCGATGAAGGTGTGATTCGAGCGGGCGTTTTCGGCCTCGGTCCAGTCGTGGCCCGCGTTTACGCCCAAAGCACCCTGATTGGCTTCGTCACTCCCGCATGGGCGGGAGTCCATCTTTCCGATCCGAATGGATTTCCGCCCCAGCCTGCGCGAGGACTGCCTCTGCACGGGAATGACGGCGGATGAGCGAGTCCGCTTCTCGCAAAAAATCTCTCTCTCGATTGTCGGTCCGTCGCCGGGCCGGGCGTCCTTGGAACGAATCGTCGTTTCGTGCTTGAACGCGCCCGCAACTGATTGTATTTTACCAATCGGTTAATTAACCTTGTGGTTATCCTCATGACGACCGACCGTCTGAGCGCGACTTTTGCCGCGCTTGCCGATCCCACTCGCCGCGCCATCCTGGCCCGCCTTACCGCGGGCGAGATTTCGGTGGGCGAGCTGGCCGAGCCGTTCGAGATGAGCCTGCCGGCCATCTCCAAGCACCTGAAAGTGCTGGAGCGCGCCGGCCTGGTGGCGCGTGGCCGCGATGCGCAATGGCGGCCGTGTCGTCTGGACGCGGGGCCGCTGCGCGATGCGAGTGCCTGGCTGGATCACTACCGGCGCTTCTGGGAGCAGAGCCTGGATCGCCTCGATGACTATCTGCGCAAGCTGCAGGCGCAGGAAAAACATGAACGGCCCGAGAAAAAACGGGCCGCAGGACATGGCAAACCCCGGAGATCATCCCGATGAATCTTCCCCCCATCGTTTCCCGCACTGAATGGCTGAGCGCGCGCCGCGAGCTGCTGGCCAAGGAGAAGGAGCTGACGTTGCAGCGGGACATCCTGAACGCGGACCGCCGTCGCATGCCGATGGTGGCGGTCGACAAGGACTACGCGTTCCAGGGGCCTCACGGCCAGCTGTCGCTGCTGGACCTGTTCGAAGGTCGTCAGCAGCTGATCGTCTATCACTTCATGTTCGATCCGGATGAGCCGCCGGCCGGGCATTCGGGTGCGCCGTGGGAGGAGGGCTGTCCGGGCTGCTCGCACCTGGCGGACAACATTCCGCATCTTGCGCATCTGCATGCGCGTGAGACCGCGCTTGCGCTGGTTTCGCGTGCGCCGCTTGCGAAGATCCAGCCGTTCAAGCAACGCATGGGATGGACGATGCCGTGGTACTCGTCGTTCGGCAGCGACTTCAACTACGACTTCCACGTCACCATCGACGAGCTGCGCGACAGTGCCGAATGGAACTATCGCACGGCAGTCGAACTGCAGGCTGCCGGCAAGATTCCATTCACACGCGGCGAACTGCCCGGGTTGAGTGTGTTCCTGCGCGACGGCACGGCCATCTATCACACGTACTCGACTTACGCCCGCGGGCTCGATCCGTTGCTGGGCACGTACCAGTTCCTGGATCTGACGCCATTCGGGCGTGGCGAAGGCTGGGGCGGCATGCCGGACCTGTTGGGCCTGGGCCAGCAGTGGCTGCGCCATCACGACAAGTACGAGTCCGTGCCCGCAGTCGAGTCGTGCTGCGCGGCGCAGCGACGAGCCTGATTCTTTTCATTGCAGACGACCCAAGAGAGCAACGGATGAACAACAAGACCGAGACGGCGGCCGGCACGGCCGACCGCGAAATCCTCATAACGCGCCTGGTGGACGCGCCGCGTGAGTTGGTATGGCAGGTATGGACGAGCCCGGAGCACGTGGGGCAGTGGTGGGGACCGAACGGCTTCACCACCACCATTCACGAGATGCAGGTGGTGCCCGGTGGTGTCTGGCGCTTCATCATGCACGGTCCGGACGGCGTGGATTATCCGAACCGGATCGAGTTCATCGAGGTGACCCGGCCGCAGCGCCTGGTGTACCAGCACGGCGATGACAAGGGCGAGATCGGCTTCCATGTCACCGTCACCTTCACCGAGCAAGCCGGCAAGACCCTGGTCACGTTGCGGTCGCTGTTTCCGACAGCGGCCGCGCGTGACTTCGCTGTCAGCAAGTATGGTGCGATCGAGGGTGGCCGCCAGACCCTGGGCCGCCTCGATGCCTACGTGGCGAACCTGCAGTAACGATCCCCCAGGAGCGGGACGCGCCTGTGCATCATTTGCTGATCCGTCATCGAAACCGCATTGAACGGTCCGCCCCGGACTGTGGCCAATCAAGGAGAGTCGATCATGTCTCTGACGCTGTACCTGCATCCGCTGGCTTCGTACTGCTGGAAGGCGTCGATCGCCTTGTATGAAAGCGGCACGTCGTTCGAGCCGCACGTGGTCGACCTGGCCAATGAGACTTCGCGTGCCAACTTCCTGAAGATCTGGCCGATCGGCAAGTTTCCGGTGCTGCGCGATGAGGCCAGGGGGCGCACCATTCCAGAATCCACCATCATCATCGAGTATCTGGCGCAGTACTACCCGGGCCGGGCGCGGCTGATCCCGACCGATGCCGATCTCGCCCGTGAAGCGCGGCTGCGCGATCGCTTCTACGATCTTTACGTGCACGAGCCGATGCAGAGGATCGTTGCCGACCGGTTGCGCCCGGCGGACAAGAAGGATCCATACGCCGTGGAGCAGGCGCGTGCTCAGCTGCGAACCTCTTACGGATTGATCGACGAATGGATGGCGACGCAGCAGTGGGCCGTGGGAGACAGGTTCACGATGGCTGATTGCGCCGCTTCGCCCGCCCTCTTCTATGCGAACAAGGTGCTGCCATTCGGTGATACGCATCCGAACGTCGCCGCGTATCTCTCGCGCCTGATGCAGCGCCCTGCCTTCGCGCGCGTGATCGAGGAAGCGCAGCCCTATTTCCACATGTTCCCTCAATAGTTCGACCGTACGAAGGAGAAAGCTCATGCCCAACTATGTCGATGGTTACGTGCTGCCGGTGTCGAAGAAGAACCTGGTCACCTATCGCAAAGTGGCGCGACAGGCCGGCAAGGTCTGGAAGGAGCATGGCGCGCTGGGGTACGTCGAATCGGTGGCCGAGGATGTCAAACCCGGCAAGCTCACCTCGTTTCCGCAAAGCGTGAAGCTGAAAGCCGGCGAGACCGTGGTGTTCTCCTGGATCATGTTCAAGTCGCGCAAGCATCGTGACCAGGTCAACGCCAAGGTAATGAAGGATCCGCGCATCGATGCAATGGCGGCTCAGATGGCATCATTCGACATGAAGCGCATGATCTACGGCGGCTTCAACGTGATGATGCAGTTCTAGACAGCGCGGCGGACTTCCTCCGTCCGCCCGATGCAAAAGGCGCGGCAACAGTGCCGCGCCGAATCTTCTCGCGGCTCAAATCGCTATGGACGCCGCATCCGAACCTGATCCGTCGTGGCTTGCCGTCATCGAGACCGCCGCTGCCCGGTTCGATCGTGGTGTCGTTGATTTGCTGGCGCGTCCTGCCGTTGAGGGCGACGCTATCAGCGTCTGCCGCTATGCGACCAGCTGAATACCCTTAGATACGGTCGCGTGCGTCGTCCGTCCGTCGGCGCGTCGTTGCATACCAGGTCGCTATTTGTTCGTTGCTCCCGCGAGACATCGGTAATGAGCGTCCGCAGCTTCGATGTGTTTCTGCGCGACGGAAATCAACGATGCGGCTGCGCATCATCCCTGCTGCCTGGCGCTAGTGGCGGCGATTTTCCGTTTGTATGCACCGATTACCGGGCGACGGTCGAGCAAGGTCTGTCGGTTGTCGGTCCTCTATAGGAGAACTTAGCAACAGTTGCAAAGACAACAGAGATGTCTTTGACAACAATGTTGCGCGAGCGCGAATATGCCGACCGGCAGGCGCGCGTGCGCGAGCAGACAAACGTCCGACGCGTGCTGATTTCAATGACGAACGCTACAACCATTGGAGGAACCGGGGATGAACACTGCAGCTCTCAGGCGAGCCATCCGGCTTGCAATCGGTAGTACGGTCGCGCTGTCGGCGCCGCTGTCCATGTCAGATGCCGTTGCGCAGGGGACTCCAGGTCCAGAGGAAGTGATCGTCACCGGTTCGCGTATCGCGCGCGGCTCTGATTTTGAAAGCCCCGCTCCGGTCATCACCGTGGATCGGGACAGTATCGAGAAATCCGGTTACAGCAACTTGCAGCAGCTGATGGAGAAGATTCCGGCGAACGGTGCCGGCGCATTCTCCACGCGCGGCAACAATCAGGATTCGACCGCCAACGGTGCGGCCTCGATCAGCTTGCGCGGACTGGGTGCCGACGCCACGCTGGTGCTGGTGAACGGCCGTCGCGTGGCGATCAGCTCCTTCGCCGAGAACATCACCACCAACTTCGTCGACATCAATTCCATTCCCGTGGCCGCCATCGAGCGCGTGGAGGTGCTGAAGGACGGATCCTCGGCCGTGTACGGCTCGGATGCGGTGGCCGGCGTGGTCAACGTCATTCTGCGCAGGGATTTCCAGGGCTTCGAGGCCAATCTAGGCTACGGCGCCGTGACCGACGGCGACTACGACGAGCAGACCCTGTCGGCCATCTGGGGTACGGGCGACGAAGATACCAACGTGACGCTGATCTTCGACTACTTCAAGAACACCAACCTGTTCAACAGGGAGCGAGGCCGCATGGGATCGGCCGATCAGACGGCGCGCGGCGGTCAGGATTTCCGCTCCTCGCGCGGCTATCCCGGCTTCTTCGTGGTCGACGGCGTCGAAACGATCGACCCTGCCTGTCCCGCGGGCAGCAACGCCGATCCGGTCTGCGTCTACGATTTCGGTTTGTGGAACGTGCTGATCCCGCAGGCCGAACGCACCGGCCTGATGCTGCTGGCGCACCAGGCCATCGGCGGCGGCATCGAGGCCTTCGCCGAAGTGGCCGTACAGCACAACAATTCGTTCGCCCAGGGCGCGCCGACGCCGCTCGATGAGGAGTCGGGCCTGACCGTGCCGGCCAATCATCCGGGTAGTCCGTTCCCGGGCGCGACCACGATTGCGTTCGGCCGTTATCGCACGGTCGATGCCGGTCCGCGCCAATGGGACATTCAGACCGACAACCTGCGCGGCGTCATCGGCCTGCGCGGGCAGCTCAGCGGCTGGGACTGGGAACTGGCCTTCCAGCGTGCGCGCAGCAAGTCGGAGCAGAGCGGCGATCGCTCGATGGGCTGGGTGCGTACCGATTTGCTGCAGCAGGAGATCAATGCCGGGCGCTACGACCCGTTCGGCGCCACGCAGAATCCGCGCTCGGTGATCGATGCCATCACCACCAGTCTGGTTCGTCGCGGCAAGTCCGACCTGACCATGTACGACGCCCAGATCTCCGGCGAGCTGTTCAGCGTGCCAGCGGGCGCGGTGCGGATGGCGGCCGGCGCCGAGTATCGCGAAGAGAGCATCTCCGACGTTCCGGACGATCAGTTCCAGCGCGGGCTGATATTCGGCACCGAGGCAGTTGCCGCGGCCGCGGCGCGCGATAGCTGGGCGGCCTACGTCGAATTCGCGGTGCCGTTGCTGCCGGGCCTGGAGTTGAGCCTGGCCGCGCGCTACGACGACTACAGCGATTTCGGCGACACCACCAATCCCAAGGTTGCCTTGCGCTGGGCGCCGATCGAGTCTCTGGCATTGCGCGCTTCGTGGGGCACGGGCTTCCGGGCTCCGTCGCTGGCCCAGGTGGGCCTGGGGCCGTCGCGCGAATCCCAATTCTTCATCGATTCGTATGGGTGCGCGGCCGGCATCGCCTCGGCCTGCCGCCCGCTCGACTACAACATCCTGTTCCAGGGCAATCCCAACCTGGAAGCCGAGGAGTCGCAGACCTACAACGTCGGCGTGGCCTGGCGGCCGAACACGTCGATCGAGGTGACCCTGGATTACTGGGACATCCAGCAGGACCACAAGATCGACGAAGTGCCGTTCGGCCTGGTCTATGCGGCCAACTGCAATGACCAGAACAGCACTGTCTGCCAGCGTAGCGCGCCGCTGCCGGGCAACACGCTGGGCAGCTTGCTGATCATCAACAACACCTTCGACAATATCAGCGAGCAGTCGGCGAACGGCATCGACCTGGGCGGCTACTTCGGCTTCGATGCCGGCCCGGGCCGCTTGACGCTGGGGTTGTCCTACACCCGGCTGCTCAAGTTCGAGCGCGTGGAGCTGAACGCCGACGGTGTCAACGTGACCCGGCCGCTGGAAGGCGAGTACGAGTATCCCGAGGATCGTGCCCTGGTGTCGGCCGACTGGGGCAACGATACCTGGGGCGTCTACGGCAACGTGGTTTACGTCGGACCGTTCCAGGATATGCCGGACGCCAATTTCGACGGCATCCTGGACTACGACACGGTGCGCACGCGCGACGTCGGCAGCTTCACGACGTTCAACCTGCAGTTCCGCTATACCGGCATCGACAAGGTGAAGCTGCTGCTTGGCGTCGACAATGTGTTCGACGAGATGCCGCCGTTCGCGGTGGGCGACGGTGACACGGACCTGTATGGCTACGTGCAGAGCCAGCACAGCCCGCGCGGCCGTTTCTGGAACGCGAAGGCGATCTTCAGTTTTTGAGCTTCGAGCTCGGTGGAGAGGCGAGGGGCGCTGCGGCGCCCCTCGTCTTGTGGGATGGATTCCGTCCCCGCCTGCACGGGAGTGACGGGTAAATCAGGGTGCCTGCGACTCAGCGGCGCTGCGCATTCGACGCTTCGCGTACCGCCTTGAACTCCGAATCGTTGCGCCATTGTGGCCAGCGCCGCGAGTTCGCCAGCTCCTTGCCGATGGCGTAGTACAGCGCGACATCCTGAGCCGCGCCGCGCAGATCCCATTTCGCATCCCAGGCGTCGCAGGGTTGGTGATAGCAGCGCATGTAGTCCGTCAGCCATTCGTTTCCGGCAGCGCGTCCGCCTTCGACCAGATCGGCATCGCCACTGATGCCCATGAGCAGCAACACCGGCACGCCGCGTCGCGCCAGCGGGAAATGATCGGCGCGGTAGAACAGCCCGCGTTCCGGCAGACTTTCTGGAGTAATCGTTCGCCTCTGCGCCGCCGCTGCCTTGGCGAGGTCGTCTTCCAGGCTGCTTTGCCCGGCGCCGACCAGCAGCACGTCGCGTGCCGGGCCGGCGGTCTGCAAGATGTCGAGCGTGAGATTCGCGGCTGTCTTCGCCAGTGGATACAGCGGATTTGCGGCGTAGGCCTGCGAGCCGATCAGGCCGCGTTCTTCGGCTGTCCATGCAGCGAACACCAGCGTGCGCTGCGGCTTCGGTCCGGCCTTGAATGCTCTGGCCAGCTCCAGAACGCCCGCGATTCCCAGCGCATCGTCGTTCGCGCCCGGGCGGATCGTGCGGCCCTGCGCATCCGGCGCGCCGATACCGTATGCATCCCAATGCGCCGCGAACATGATGGTCTCGTCCGGATGTTGGCTGCCGGGGAGTTTCGCCAGCACGTTGTGGCTGCGATGTTCGGTGGCGGTTACCGGTATCTCTGCGGTGAAGCGGAGGTTGCCGAGCTCGACCGGACGGAAGTCGGCGCGGCGCGCCTGGGTTCTGAGCGCGGACAGATTCAAGCCGGCACTGCGAAACAGTTCATCCGCCGCTGCGCCCTCGATCCAGCCTTGCAGTTGCAGTCGGCCGGCAGCATCCGGGCGCGCCAGGTCGTAGGTTTCGCCGCCGGCTGCGATGACCGTTTGCCAGCCATAGCCGGCTCCCTCGGTGTCGTGGACGATCAGGGCAGCCGCGGCGCCGCGCCGGGTGGCCTCTTCATATTTATAGGTCCAGCGGCCGTAGTAGGTCATGCGGCGCCCGCCGAACTTGCCTGCGACCGGTTCGCCGGCGGCGGCGGAAAAATCCGGATCGTTGACCAGGAACACGGCGACCTTGCCGTGCAGGTCCACGCCCTTGTAGTCGTCCCATTGCCGTTCGGGTGCGCTCACCCCGTAGCCGACGAAGACCATCGGTGCGTCGCGCACCGTGATCCGATCCGCCTTGTTTACGGTGCTCAGGTAGATGTCCCGATTCAGCTGCAGCGCGCGGGCTTTGCCTGCAATCGAAACGCCGAGCGTGACCGGTTTGCCGAGCTGCGTGCGCAGCAGCGGCACGACCTGCGTCCAGCCGCCGTTCTCGCCGCCCGGTTCCAGGCCGAGCGCGCGGAAGGATTCCGTCAGGTACTGGATGGTCTTGTTTTCGCCGGCGGTGCCGGGCGCTCGTCCCTCGAATTCATCGGACGCGAGCGTGCGTACGATCCCTGAAAGTCGCGCAGGATCGATCGGCGAGCTGTCGGACGAAGCAGGCGCCGCGTGCAGCGATGCGGACGCGACGATGGCAGCCAAGACGGCGACGTGGTGCTGAAACGGACGTGATGACATGACGGCTCCCGAGCGGCGGACCTTGCACAAGGATAGTGAGTCGCCGGCCCGAGTGGCAGTCGTCTGACCGCTGGCCTCAAGGGCTTCGACGACCCGTGCAAGCCGCTGCAGCGCCTGACGCAAGTGAAGAAGAATTAACCGAGCATCGATGCCGTCGCACGGCGACACCTGTCTACGTAGAGAAAGAGCAGCAGGAGAATTGCACCGGCTCCATCGAGGGATAGCGCCTGCGCGATTGATTTCTTCCGCCCGGACCGTCCAACCGGCGGTGGGTCCGTACGCCCGGGGCGGTGTGCACCCGAAAGTCCCGAAGGACCGTGCATCGATCATGTGGCCGACCGACAAGCTGAGCGCGCGAATCCGTTTTTCCTCCGAGCTGGGCTTCGTCCTGGGCGTGACGCTGTTGTGGCTGGCCCTGTACAACCTGCGCTTCTGGCAGTCGGCCGCTGCGGCCATGTGGCACCCCTCGTTGAGCAGCGTGTTGTTCATGGGCTCGCTGTTCCTGCTGGCGCTGCTTGCCCAAGCTTTGCTGTTGCTGCTGCTGCCGCGCGTGCTGCTGCGTCCGGTGGCGTGCGCCCTGTTCCTGGCCGCTGCGCTGATCGCCTATTTCTCCGACACCTTCGGCGTGTTCATGGACAAGGACATGCTGCGCAACGTGTTCGCCACCGACAGCGCCGAAGTCGCCGGGCTGATCAATGGCAGGCTGCTGACCTATTTTCTGCTGCTGGGCGTGCTGCCGTGCGTGCTGATCCTGAGGGCGCAGGTGCCGCCGCTGGGCTGGAAACAAAGGCTCAAGCAGCGCTCGGTCTTTCTCGGTGGGCTGCTGGTGCTGTGTCTGGTGTGCCTGTTTGCGCTGTCGGCGGCGTACGCCTCGTTCTTTCGCGAGCACAAGCCGGTCCGCCTCCTGCTGAATCCGGCCAGCGCCGTCTACAACCTGGTGGAGCTGGGTATCAAGGAAACGTCGCGGCGCGAGCCGGCTACCCTGGCCGAGCTGGGCGGTCCGGTCATCCGTGTCGCGGCCCTGCAACCGAAGCCGCTGATGCTATTCCTGGTCATCGGCGAGACCGCGCGCGCCGGCAATTTCCAGCTCGGCGGCTACGACCGGCCGACCAATCCGCAGCTGGCATCGCTGGCCGATCTGCTTTATTTCAAGAACACCACATCCTGCGGTACGGCGACCGAGACCTCCCTGCCTTGCATCTTCTCCCCGCTCGGGCGCAGCGAATTCGACGTCGATGCGGCGAAGCACCAGACGAATCTGCTGGACATGCTGGCGAGCGCCGGTCTCGACGTGGAGTGGCGCGACAACAATTCAGGCTGCAAGGGTGTGTGTGCGCGGGTTCGTACGCAGCAGTTCACCAGCAAGGAGAATGTGCCGGCGTGTCACGGCCCGTACTGCTACGACGAGGAAATGACCGTTGGCCTTGCCGATCGGTTGCGCGCCGTCAAGCGCGACTGCGTGATCGTCTTTCACCAGGTCGGCAGTCACGGCCCAGCCTATTGGCAGCGTTATCCGCCGCAGTTCGAGAAGTTCAAGCCGGCCTGTCATTCCACGCAGCTGGATCGGTGCTCGCGCGAGGCGGTAATCAATGCCTATGACAACACCATCCTGTACACGGATCACAACCTGGCGCAGCAGATCCAGCTGCTGCAGCAGGCTTCGGACAAGATCGACAGCCTGCTGATCTATGTCTCGGATCACGGTGAGTCGCTGGGCGAGAACGGCGTGTACCTGCACGGGATGCCGTACGCGCTCGCGCCGGATAACCAGAAGGAAGTGCCGTTCATGGTCTGGATGTCCGCCGGCTATCGCCAGCGGACAGGCATCGACGAGGCCTGCTTGCGTGCGCGTACCGCAGATGCGTTCACGCACGACAACGTCTTCCATTCCGTGATGGGTGCGGTCGGCGTCCGCAACGCGGCGTACAAGTCGGCGCTGGACATCTTCTCCGGCTGCGCCAAACAGACGGCCTTCGCGGCGACGACACCGGCCGAAGAGGGACCGATGGCAGGGGATAGCAGGATGCTGCCGGCGCTGGACTGAAAATGTGGTGCCATCGGTGCGTGAACGCACTGAAGGTGGACAGATCCGTTGGCGCAGGTGCATCGAACACGGCGGTGCGGCATGCTGGCCACTCGTTCAGAATCGCTGCTTGGTCTCTACCAGCAACTGGACCTTGCTGATCGACGGATCGCCGTCGAGCGGCAAGGCCAGATCGACGTGGATGATGTTGCCCAGGCCCGAGCGGCTATTGCCGATGCGCAGTCCGACGCCGACGTCCTTGAGCCAGCCCTGACTGGGAGAACCGACGTCGGTCGAGCCCCAGGTGCGGCCGACATCGAAGAATACCGCGCCGCCGATCCGCAACAGCCGTAGCGGATACCAGTCGGTGAAGTAGCGCTCCTCCATGGTCAGAATGGCGCTTGCCTCGCCGGTCTGATAGCGCAGCGGATAGCCGCGCAGGCCATTGTCGCCGCCCAGCAGGATCTGGTTGTCGAGGTCGAGATTACGACCCGCCGCAGCAGCCAGCGTGGTGAAGAACAGTCGTCGCTCCGACTGCTTGTTGTAGTAGCGCAGCGATGCGTCGAAGACCGTGTTGCGCAAGGTGCCGTCCTCGAGCCGGCCATCGATGGCGCCGCTCATGACCAGTGTCGAGTGCTCGGACTCGCCGAAGCCGTGGCCGATGTTGGCCGAGAAGAGCAGGGCGTTGCGATCCGAGCCGAGCCCCGCGTCCGCCCAGCCCAGCCGCATGCCAAAACGCGTGCCGAGATAGAAGTCCTCGGTGCGACCGATCTGGTCGTGGTTGCGATAGCGTGCAAAGCCGTCCTGGATCAGCTCGAAGCCGATCCAGGGGTAGACCAGCTTGCGGTCTTCTGGCAGCAAGGTGAGGCCGGTCCAGTCGGGTGCCGCGCCGAACTGCTTGTCGTCGTACGTGACGCCCACGCTCCAGCGCCGTGTCCAGCCGCCGTCCAGGCCGTGCGACCAGCCCCAGTAGGCTTCGCCGAACTTGTGGCGTTCGCGGAACCTGGCGACGGTCTTGCCCAGATCGTAAAGCGGCTCGACGCGATCGTCGTCCAGTACCGTCATGCCCGAAGCCCAGCGGGTGTCGAGCGCGTAGAACGGATGATCGAGCGAGAAGCCGCGCTGATAGCCGTCGCTGTTGTCGGCGTACTTGAGGTCGAGGTTGGCCCAGGTGCCGAGCAGGTGCGGGTCCTTGAATTGCAGCAGCGTGCTGTCGCGATCGATGCCCGACTTGCGCGACAGCGTCAGGGAGGTGCCGGTGCCGAGGATGTTGAGTTCCTCGATCTCGAAGCCGTAAGTGTTCTCGCCGCCGTGACGGCCGAAAGAAATGCCTGGATTGAGTGTCCACACATCGCGCGTCAGCACGGCGACGTCGACCTTGCCGTCGTGGTACGCCACCGGTTTCACCGATGCGTCGTACAGGAAACGATTGCCGCGCAGGATGCGCTCGGACTCGGCCAGCAGCCGCTGCGAGTAGCGATCGCCGCTCCTGAACAGCAATTGCTGCGCGATCACGTGGGGGCGGGTCTGGACGTGGAGCTGATTCGCCAGCCGGTACAGCCGGCCGCTCTCCTCGGGGTCGTTGCCGTCGAAAATGTTCTGTGGATCGACGTAGATCTCGCCGATCACTGCGCCGTCCTTTTCCAGCTGCGCGGCGTCAGGAATTTCCGTGGCCGGTTCAGGCGATGTGGCAGTGTCCGGGGCATTGCCGGCTGAGGCGACGCAACAGGACAGAATGAGCAGCGGCGCGAGGCCACGCCTCTGAGTGTAGAGAAGTTGCGGCACTGTGTTCCCGCCCTCGAGTTTCAACCGCTGTGGTTGGACGCGGGACAGGCAGCGGATCAATCGTACGGCCGCAACCGGGAGGAGCGCAGCAGTTCTCGTGAGCCGAGCATTGCGCCGATCGATGTGGTGCGAACCGCGACTGCGCGCTGCTGGTGGCGGATGCGGTGAATACGGTGCAGCGCATGATTCCGGCGGCGACGGGTTACTATCGCCGCATGAGCGCAGGGAACGATAACAACGAAGTCGCGAAGCCAGGCAGCTCGCATCGTTTTCGCCATGTACGAGTTGCACTGATCACGACCGTACTGGCGGTCGCGGTGACCCTGCTGTGGGCGCTGTTCTGGCAGGCCGAGAATTGCTCGGAGCCGGCCTGTGTCCGGCAGCGGTTTTCGCTGGCCATCGAGCTGGATATTTTCGACCGCGTGCAGCCGATTGCGCTGTCCGTGGAGACCGACGACGGCGCCGTCTCGGTGAACTCCGTGCTGTCTTCGGGCGGCATCGACGTGGACGTGCGGACCGACCAGACGAACCTGCCGTTGGCCGTCGCCAGCGGCAAGCTCGATCGCGCCGATCTGTATCGCTTCGCGCAGGTCTGGCGCAGTGTTCAGCCGAAAGAACGCGCGGATGCGCAACTGTACGCCATGCTGGCGCCGTCGATCGTGTCGGACACCGGCGAGGACCTGTTCGGCGTCATGTTCGATAGCGCCGATCGCGAGGGATTCGCCGTTGCGCCCGGCGAGATTGCGCAGCGATTCCAGGCACGCGAGCCGGAGTCGGTGCCGCTGATGCAGCTGCGTACATTCATTCACGAACTGCTGCACGCGCTGAACCGGCGTCATGCACAAGCGGCGCAGATGCCAGGTGGACGCCTCACCATCGAAGCGCCGACCAAGTGCATTTCATCGGACATGCAACGCTCGAACTGGTCGCTGCGCGAGCAGCCGCTCATGGCGCTGAGTCCGAGCACCATCCTGTTTTTCCAGAGCTCGCCGCGGGCAGAGGTGCTGCCCGGCAAGCGCAATGCACCCTTCCTGGCCGGTCGGGCTTCGCTGGCCGATTGCCGCGACGTGCGCGCCACCGTCGTCGACGATCCCACCACGTCGCGCTGGCGCTTTGCCCTCAAACGCATCAAATCACTGCTGAGCTTTCCGCTCGTGCAGGCAGCGTCCTCCACCGAACCAGAATTGGAGCCGGCCGACGTCGAGCTGCGAGTCCAGGCCGTCGCTGCTGCGTATCCACTCGGCTACCCGATCGCCGTGCGCGTCACCGCGATCAATCGCGGCGAGCGGGCTTTGCCGCTGCTGGGCCGGCTCATGCCGGGCTACGGGATGGTGAGAATCGAGACGCGTCGAGCATCTGAAACTGCATGGACGACAGTGCAGCCGGACGCGTGGTATGAACCCATCGACGATGACGAAGCCATGCTGGCTCCCGGCGCGCGTACTGAGCAGACGGTGCCGATCTATTATCAGAAAGATCACTGGACCTTCCCACAGGCCGGTACCTACCAGGTCCGGGCGAGCCTGCATCTGGGCGATGACATACAGGGGATCGTCACGCAGCCGGTGGAGATCGTCATTGCGGATCCCCAATCGCAACGCGACCGCGAAGCCCTGTCGCTGCTCACCGATGAAGAAGGTCGGTTGCGCGAGGATCTGGGTCAGCTGCTGTCGTTGCGCCGGCATGCAGAGAATGACGAGCAGCGCGCAACGCTGGAGCGCATCACGACCGAGTATGGAGAAACTTCGCTGGGTTCGGCGCTGCAACTCAGTCGCGCCGCGCAGCTGCTGCGCCAGCCGATCGATCCGAGGACCGGTGAGCGGCCGCCGCCGGATCTGGCCGGCGCCCGCGAGCTCCTTGCCGACAGTTGCACCGATAGCGGCGTGGCGGCGATGCGACTGCAGCTGCTCGATTTCCAGAAGGACGTGACCGGTGCGCAGCCAGCGCCGGCGCTGGTTGATCCGGTGGAGGCGGCGTGGGATGGAATGGTGCCGCGACGAACCGCGCCGCTGGAAACGTATGCCGACCCGGCGCTGAGCGTTGCGGAGCACGCCTTTCATTTCTGTCACGACGAATCCCATTTGCGGGGCAAGCCGGCAGTTGCCGTGCGACGCTTCGCACGCGAGTTGCGACGTGCCCAGCCGGAGCGGGTGGTCATCGTCGGCCATGCGGATCATGAAGGAACGTGCAGCTACAACAACGCCTTGGCGATGCGCCGCGCCGAAGCGGTACGCGCCGTCCTGATCGACGCTGGTATCCGTCGCAATCGGATCCAGATCGCCAGCCTGGGCGAGCGCCGGCCGCTGGATTTTTCGACCGGCGATGCTGCGAATGCGCGCAACCGTCGCGTCGAGATCCTGTTGCCGTCGCAAGTAAAGGCAAAGCTCACGCCGCCGAAGGATGCCGCGGAGGCGCATTCGATCCCGAGCTGCCGGCCCGAAACGCCCTCTGCGCAGCCGATCGGCGGGTAAGGGCACGTGAGGGTTCCCTGGCCGCTCCAGCAGAGTTCGGCAGGGGGGGGCGGAGTCCAGCCGGCGGATTCGGAAGGATTCCGTTCCCACCGCGCGGAATGACGGAAATGAGGCAAATCAGACCTTCCCGGGCCTTGCCAACCTCATCCGGGCCCCGGTCCATCGGCTGGTTCCTCGGGGCCCCAGCGGAACCGACCTGCCGGCTCAACGGTTGAGTAGGAGATCTTTTCCTACCAACGGGGAGTTCGCTCATGGGCATCATCATCTGGCTGATTGTGGGTGGCGTGGTCGGCTGGCTGGCCAGCATCATCATGCGCACCGACGCGCAGCAGGGTCTGCTGCTCAACGTGGTCGTCGGCATCGTCGGTGCACTGCTGGCGGGATTCATCATCTCGCCGCTGCTGGGCATCGGCACCATCAACGAGGGCATCAGCGTGGCGACCTTCCTGGTCTCGCTGGTGGGCGCCGTGATCCTGCTGGCCATCGTCAACCTGTTCCGCAAGGGCTCGGCCCGCTAAGGGGCCGACCCCGGCGGTGGGCTGCATCTGGCGACGGGGCGCGCTCGGGAAGAGCGGCGCGGCACGGTGAGCGCCAGTACGGTCTGTCCCCAAAGAGGATGCGCCCAGGACGGGCGCATCCTGCAAGGGCGGTGAGTCTCCCCGCCCTTGGGTTCGATCATCGGGTCCGGTACTTCTCGAACCAAGCCAGGATCGCGCTCGCCTTTGCGGCCGACTGCGAAGGCCGTGCCGTCAGGCCGCCGTGCGAGGCGCCAGGCACCTTCACCAGCGCAGTCGGAATGCCACGCAATTGCAGTGCCTGGTAGTACTGCTCCGAATCGCTGACCGGCGTGCGGTAGTCCTGGTCGCCCACCACGACCAGCGTCGGAGTCGTCACCTCACCGACCAGCGACAGCGGCGAATGCTTCCAGTAGCTCTCGGGGTCTTCCCACGGCATCTTGGCAAACCAGTACTTGGTCATGTAGGGAGAGCCATCGGTGGTCAGCACCAGGCTGGCCCAGTTGATCACCGGCTTCTGGGTGGCCGCAGCCTTGAAGCGGTGGGTCTTGCCGACGATCCACGCCGTCAGCACGCCGCCGCCGGAGCCTCCGGTGACGAACAGGTTGTCGGCATCGACGTAGCCCTGCGCGATGGCGGCGTCCACCGCGCTCATCAGATCGTCATAGTCGTGGCTCGGATAGTCGTGCTGGATCAGGTTGGCGAATTCCTCGCCATAGGACGTCGAGCCGCGCGGGTTGGTGTACAGCACCACGTAACCGGCGCTGGCGTAGAGCTGGTAGTCGGTGGAGAACGTGGGGCCATAGGCGGAGTACGGACCGCCGTGGATCTCGAGGATCAGCGGATACTTCTTGTTCTTGTCGAAATCCGGCGGCGTGACGATCCAGGCGTCGATCGGACGCTGATCGAAGCTGGACTTGACCGGCAACGACTGCACCGCACCCAGCATCTTGGCGCCGAGCAGTCCTTCGTTCAGGTGCGTGAGTTGCGTGGTGCGGCCGCGATGCGTGAATGAAATATCCGACGGCCGTGCCGGCGTGCCGCTGGTGAATGCCACCGCGCCGTTGTCGGCGACGCTGAACTGGCCGCCGGTGTACGGGCGGTCCAGGCCGCTGCCGCTCAAGCCTTCCGTCACCGGCTCGATACGCCCGTTGAGCGAAACACGCGCGATCCTGGTGTGACCTAGATCGTCATATTGAATGTAGAGGCTGCGACCGTCCGCCGCCCAGCGCGCCGCGTCGACATTGCGGTCGAGCGAATCCGTCAGTGAGCGCGCATTGCCGCCATTGCGATCCATCAGATACAGGCGCGTGTTCTGATAGCCCAGCAGCTCGTCCTCGTAGCTGAGCCAGGCGATCTTCGAGCCGTCGGGCGAGAGAGCCGGCGCGTTGTCCGGGCCGGCTCGCGTCGTCATCGGCTCGATGGTCGCGTCGGCGACCGAGATCCGGTAGAGCTCGCTGTTGACCGGGTCGCGTTCCCAGTTCTGGTTGCGGTTGCCGCTGGCGTAGATGAACTTGCCGTCGGACGACCAGGCCAGCGGACCGGACTCGTTGTAGGCGCCGAAGGTGAGCTGGCGCGGCGTGCCGCCGTCGGCCGCGACTACGTACACGTGCGTGTAGCCGGGCTTGAGATAACCCACGCCATCGGCGCGATAGGTCACAGTCGTGATGATTTCCAGCGGCTTGGCCCACTGCGCGCCTTCGGGCTTGGGCGGCGCTTCGCCCAGCTTGGATCCTTCGTCGGGCGTGAATTGGATGAACGCGATCGATGCGCCATCGCGCGACCAGGCCAGATCTTCCGGTGCCTCGACCAGCTCGGCCAGACGCGCCGACTGGCCGGTTTGCATCCAGCGCACGTACAGCTCCGGACGGCCGTCGTCCGCGGTCGAGATGTAAGCCAGGCGCTTGCCGTCACGCGACCAGCGCGGCGAGAAGTGCGAGCCGGCGCCGGTGACCAGCGGTGTCTGCGCGCCGGTTGCCGTATCGACCAGCCAGATGGACCGGCGGCTCTTGTCGCTCATGATGTCGTACGAGACGCGCGTATAGGCAATCGCCAGTCCGTCGGGACGAATCTGCGGATCGGTTGCGAGTTGCAGGCCGAACAGGTCGCCTCCTTCGAGCTTGCGTACCGGCCCGTCGGCGGGCGTCGCCTGCGTCGGGCCCGAAACCGTTGCGGCGAGAATGAATGCGAGCAATAGACTGCGCATGGAGCCTCTCTTCTTACGTGGTCGCTACGGGATGACCGAGGTATTGTCTACGTCCCGCCCGCGATTGCCAGATCGAAGATGCGCTGCCGCGTTGGCGCAGGAAATTGTATGCAGCGCGTCTGCCTGGATGCTCGGCCTCGGCGGGCAGCGCCCCTTATTCATCGAGGTTTTCCAGCCGCAGGCGGCGCTCGCCGGTTGCTAGCGTCGGTTGCTGTCTTGGCGCGTCTGGGGGCTGGTTGTGTCCAGCGCTGCCGCGGTCAGCAGCCGACCGCTTACATTGGTGCGATCGATGCCGCTGACTTCGTAGAGCGCCTCGAACCCCGGTGCACTCGCGGTGGCCTGCGTCAGCTCGTGCAGCTTGGCGGCCTTGGTGAGGACTTCCGCCGAATGCATGACGGCGACATCGCGCGTGCCGGCGACGATCAGGATCTGGTTGCCGTTGGGGCCGGTGAACGAGGACAGGTAGCCGTAGTCGCGATACAGGACCTCGCCGCTCGCGGCCGCGCCTCCCTGGCTGATGTAGTTGCGCTTGCCAACCTTGTCGACCAGCTCGTCGTAGGTCTGCCCGATCTTGAAGCGGGATTTGGCGAAGACCAGGTCCTGCAGCATGCCCATGCCGCTCAAGTAACCGACGTAGACGATGTGCCCGGACTTGAGCATCTGTGCGCTGAGGTCCGAAGCCAGCACCACTTCGACCGGTTTGCCGCGGCTCGCCAGAATGGGCATCAGATCGCGCAGCGCGAACGCCGTGGCGATGGGCAGATAGGCCAGG
Source organism: Povalibacter sp. (assembly GCA_035556415.1). Classification (GTDB taxonomy): domain Bacteria; phylum Pseudomonadota; class Gammaproteobacteria; order Steroidobacterales; family Steroidobacteraceae; genus Steroidobacter. The sequence continues at coordinate 15,771 of DATMEZ010000100.1, read as the reverse complement.
TCGAGATCGACATACCGGTCGGCCAGCTCCGGGTGTTCGTACAGATATTGCTGCAGATCGGCGCGCGAGTTGATGTCGAACTCGCGAATCAGCCGGCGCAGGTTCATGGACTCGCCGGCCTCGCCAAAGATGAAGTAGTCGCCGACGGCGACGTAGATCGGGCGGTCGTCATCCAGCAGGCTGGTCCACGCCGGCTGATCGCGCACGCCGCGATACTCGTTCGCGGCGCGCCGTGAATCGGTCACGTAGGCGGCCAGCAGAATGGCGTTCGCGAGCAGCGAGATCATTAGTGCAGCCGCGATCCAACGCATTCGCGAGCGTGCTGGTTTTGCGGCAGGTGCTGGAGCGGCAGCAGGCTCGAGGAGCCGGGGTGTCGGCTCGACGGCCAGGCGATATTCGCCCTTGGGAATGACCAGCCGGGCCGGCTCGGCGGCGCCCGCCGCTGCGTAGTGCTCTTCGAGCTTGCGGCGCAGTTTGTGGATGTAGACCCGCACGATGGCGTCCTGTGCGACTTCGAAGTCGGCGCTCTTGCCGAAAACCTCGATCGCGATCTCCAGCTCCTTGGGCCGGCGGCCGGCGAGCGACTGCTGCAGCAGGAACTCGAACAGGCGCAACAGCACGCCGGACCGGCCGAGCACCTGGCTGGTGCGAATCTTCTCGGCCTGCGCCTGCATTGCGTCCAGTTCGCTCATCGACGGCATCGTAGCACCGTCCGTTTTCAGCAACCGTTCCATTCTGAGCATGGCAGTGAGGCCTTGCGCGCATGGCCCGGAACGTCATTTCACGATCGAAGCAATTGCCGGTGGCGTGTCGAGCCTGGCAGACGGCGAATCTGGAGATGCTTTACGCGTTAAGATGAGTTGCGACGCTCGTCCGCAGGCGAGGACATGCGTGTGAGCGCCATTCCGCCTGTCATCGGAGTAGGGGGGGGCCGAAACTAGATGGGATTCTCTTCGATCGAATGCCGCATCGCGGCCAGCAGTTTCATGAGCTGCTCGACCTGTGCCTCGCTCATGGCGGCGAACATGTGATCGATCCATTCCTCGTGCACGCGTGCCATGCGCTGGAAGGCTTCGCGGCCCTTGCGGGTGAGCCGCACGGTGGCGACGCGTTTGTCGGCGGACTCGGTGGTGCGCACCACCAGCAGGTCGTCGATGAGGCGGCTCACCACGCCGGTGACGTTGCCATTGGAAACCATCATCGCTGCCGACAGCTGGCTCATGGTCAGCCCGTCGGGCTCGCGCTCCAGCGCGGCCAGCACGTCGAAGCGCGGCAACGTGGTTTCGAATTCTTCTTCGAGGCGTACGCGGATGCGTTTCTCGACGATCATCGAGCAGCTCAGCAGACGCAGCCACAGGCGCAGCGATTGCTTGCTGTGCGGGGCGCCGCCCCATTTCTCGAAGAATGCCGGCTTGGCCGCGTTCGACATTTTCGGCTCCGTCACCGCAAAAACCATCCTGCCCTGTGTCCGTTCGCGCTGTGCGTCGTTGTCGGCCGCTGGTGGCGGCGTTTCGCAACGATGGTAGAAGAGCCGCCGGCGCCTCGCAATGGCACGGGTGCGAATGCTTGACACTTAAAATAATCGGCTCGTAGTATGCCCGACATCGAGGGAGATTCCACCCCATGAAGCGCATCGTCTGCCTCGGCGGCGGCCCCGCCGGCCTGTATTCCGCCATCCTGTTCCAGAAAGCCTGTCCCAAGGCCAGTGTCGAGGTGTACGAGCGCAACCGTCCGGACGACACCTTCGGCTGGGGCGTGGTGTTCTCCGACCAGACCATGCAGGGCTTTCGCGCCACCGATTCCGAGACGCACGACGCCATCGTCGGCAGCTTTCATCGCTGGGACGACATCGACGTCCATTTCAAGGGTGCGACCATTCGCAGCGGCGGCCACGGCTTCTGCGGCATCGAACGCAAGCGCCTGCTCAACATATTGCAGGACCGCGCCGCCGGCCTGGGGGTCAAGCAGACGTTCGAGTACGAAGTCGACGATCATGCGCCGTTCGCCGATGCCAACCTGATCGTCGCGGCCGATGGTGTGAACAGCCGCACCCGCAGCCGCTACGCCCCGGTGTTCGAGCCGGACATCGACGTGCGCAAATGCCGCTTCGTCTGGCTCGGCACGCGCCAGCATTTCTCCGCGTTTACCTTCGCGTTCGAGCGCACCGAGCATGGCTGGTTCCAGATCCACGCCTATCAGTTCAGTCAGGATCTCTCCACGGTCATCGTGGAAACGCGCGAGGAGACCTGGCTGGCGCACGGGCTCGACCAGTTGAACACGGAGCAGTCCATCGCCTTCTGCGAAAGCCTGTTCGGAAAATATCTGGGCGGCCATTCGTTGATGAGCAATGCACGGCACTTGCGTGGCTCGGCCTGGTTGAAGTTCAACCGCGTGCTGTGCAAGCACTGGCATACGGGCAACACCGTTCTGATCGGTGACGCGGCACACACGGCGCACTTCGGCATCGGCTCCGGCACCAAGCTGGCGATGGAGGATGCCGTGTCGCTGGTGAAGCACGTCGCTGGTGCGACGGACGTGCATCGCGGCCTGGAGAGTTACCAGAACGAGCGTAGCCTCGAAGCGCTGAAGTTGCAGAGCGCTGCGCGCAATCGCATGGAGTGGTTCGAGAACGTGGCGCGTTACGTCCATCTCGATCCGCTGCAGTTTACTTATAGCCTGCTGACCGGCAGCCAGCGCATCGGCCACGAGAATCTGCGGTTGCGTGACGGCGCTTTCGTCGCTCGCGTGGAACGGGATCTTGCGAATCGCATCGGAGTCGAGCAGCCACGCCCGCCCATGTTCCTGCCGTTTCGGCTGCGCGGCATGGAGCTGGTGAATCGCGTGGTGGTCTCGCCCATGGCGCAGTACTTGGCGAAAGATGGCCATCCGGACGACTGGCATCTCATGCACTACGGTTCGCGCGCCACCGGCGGTGCCGGCCTGGTTATCACCGAAATGACCTGCGTCTCGCCCGAAGGGCGCATCACGCCTGGGTGCACCGGCATCTGGAACGAGGCGCAGCGCGACGGCTGGCAGCGCATCGTGAACTTCGTGCACGAGCGCTCGCCGGCGAAGATCTGTCTGCAGCTCGGCCATGCCGGGCGCAAGGGATCGACCCAGCTGGGCTGGGAGCGCATCGACCATCCGTTGCCGCAGGGCAATTGGCAGCTGATCTCCGCCTCGCCGCTGCCGTATCTCGACGGCATCAGTCAGACGCCGCGCGCCATGACCGAGAAGGACATGGACGAGGTGCGACAGCAGTTCGTGCGTGCGGCCGAGCTGGGCGCCCAGGCGGGCTTCGACATGCTGGAGCTGCACATGGCGCACGGTTACCTGCTCGCCAGTTTTCTCTCGCCGCTGTCGAACCAGCGCACGGACCCGTATGGCGGCAGCCTCGAGAATCGTTTGCGTTTCCCGTTATTGGTATTGCAGGCCGTGCGAGCCGTCTGGCCCGCAGACCGTCCGGTCTCGGTGCGTGTTTCCGCGACCGACTGGGCGCCGGGTGGGCTGAGCGAAGCGGACCTGGTGGAGATGGCGCGTGCGTTCAAAGCCGCGGGCGCCGATCTGATCGACGTCTCCAGCGGCCAGACCGTGCCGTGGCAGAAGCCGGTGTACGGCCGCATGTGGCAGACCCCGTTCTCCGATCTGCTGCGCAACGTGGTCGGCATCGCGACCATCGCGGTCGGCAACATTTTCGAAGCCGATCACGTCAACACCATCGTCGCCTCCGGCCGTGCCGATCTGTGCGCGGTGGCGCGGCCGCACCTGGCGGATCCGTCGTGGACGCTGCATGCCGCGGCCGCTCAAGGCTGGCAGGAGCAGTGGTGGCCGTCGGCCTATCTGAACGGCAAGCAGCAGCTGGAGCGAAATCTCGCGCGTGCAGCGCAGCTCATTGGGGCGGTGTGACATGGCAGCCGTGCTCGCTGGCAAGCATGCTTTGGTGACTGGCGCCGGCCGCGGCATCGGCGCTGCCATTGCAACCCGCCTGGTGCAGGAAGGCGTACGGGTCACGTTGCTGGGCCGCACCGCAGACGTTCTCAATGCACTGGCACAGAAGCTCGGTGCTCAGACGCAGGTTGTTACCGCCGACGTGAGCAGCGCCGAGCAGATGCGCGATGTCGTGCAGAGCGCGTCTGCCCAGTTCGGTCCGATCGACATCCTGGTGAACAACGCCGGCCAGGCCAGGAGCGCGCCGCTGCACAAGGCAGACGATGAGCTCTGGTCATCCATGCTCGCGGTGAACCTCACTGGAACGTACAACGGCATCCGCGCGGTGCTGCCGTCGATGCTGGAACGCAACTTCGGCCGGATCGTCAACGTCGCCAGCACCGCCGGGCTGCTCGGCTATCCCTACGTGACTGCCTACTGCGCGGCCAAACATGGGGTCGTCGGTTTGACGCGTGCGCTTGCGCTCGAAGTCGCGAACCGCAACATTACGGTCAATGCCGTGTGCCCGGGCTACACCGATACCGACATCGTGCGCGACACGATCCGCAACATCACTGCGAAGACCGGCCGGTCCGAACAGGAAGCGCTCGAAGCCCTGGTCGCACGTAACCCGCAACGCCGGCTGATCCAGCCTGAAGAAGTCGCCAGTACGGTCATCTGGCTATGCCTGCCCGGCAGTGAGAGCATCACCGGCCAGAGCATCGCTGTCGCCGGTGGCGAGGCGATGTGAGGCGCGTCGGCTGCGCCGGGTCTTTTTCAAGTTCAAGGACTGCCCATGACATTCACCCGCAACAAGCTCGCCGATTACCAGGCCCGGCATTTCTCCTGGCGTGTCGAGGATCGCATCGGCCATGTGGTGCTGAGCATTCCGGAGCGCAAGAATCCGCTCACGTTCCAGTCGTACGCCGAACTGCGCGATCTGTTCCGCGCGCTGTGCTATGACCAGGACGTCAAGGCCGTGGTCATCAGCGGCGCCGGCGGCAACTTCTGCTCGGGCGGCGACGTGCACGACATCATCGCTCCATTGACGCGCATGTCGATGCCGGAGCTGCTCGAATTCACCCGCATGACCGGCGATCTGGTCAAGGCGATCCGTTCCTGCCCGCAGGTGGTGATCGCGGCCGTCGATGGCGTATGCGCGGGCGCTGGAGCGATTCTGGCGATGGTGTCGGATCTGCGGCTGGGCACGCCGGCAGCTCGCACTGCATTCCTGTTTACGCGGGTCGGTCTCGCCGGCTGCGACATGGGCGCATGCGCCATTCTGCCGCGACTGATCGGACAAGGCCGCGCCGCCGAGTTGTTGTTCACCGGTCGCGCCATGACGGCGGCCGAAGGTGAGCGCTGGGGTTTCTTCAATCAGCTGGTCGAGCCCGACAAGCTGCTCGCCGAAGCCACGGCTTTGGCGCGACGGCTGGCATCGGGGCCGACCTTCGCTCACGCCATGACCAAGAACATGCTCAACCAGGAATGGAGCATGACCTTGGATCAGGCCATCGAGGCGGAGGCGCAGGCGCAGGCGCTCTGCATGAAGACCGAGGATTTCGAGCGCGCCTACCGCGCTTTTGCCGCGAAGCAGACGCCGGAGTTCGTCGGCCGATGAGCGCGGTCAGCTTCGACCTGACGGAACGGCTCACTTGGCCTTTCTTCGGTCCGGAGCACCGAACGCTGGCGCGCCTGGTGACGGACTGGAGTGCACGTCATCTCACCGCAGGGCATGGTGAAGGCCGTGCCGAAGTCGACGCGCGCTGCCGCCAGTTCGTGACCGAGATGGGCAAAGCGGGACTCACGGCTTATTGCGTCAGGAAAGAGCACGGCGGTGCGCTGACCGATTTCGATTCGCGCGCGATTTGCCTGCTACGCGAGACGCTGGCCTATCACGATGGACTGGCCGACTTCGCTTTTGCCATGCAGGGGCTCGGCAGCGGTGCGTTGTCGATTGCCGGCGATGTCCAGTTGCAACAGCAGTATCTGCCGCGCGTTGCCGATGGCACCGCTATCGCTGCGTTCGCGCTGTCCGAACCGGACGCCGGGTCGGATGTGGCTGCCATGCAGACAGCCGCGCGTCGCGACGGTGACTACTACGTGCTCGACGGTGCGAAGACCTGGATCTCGAACGGCGGTATCGCAGATTTCTATTGTGTATTTGCGCGGACGTCGCCGGCCCAGTTGCGTGCCGACGGCACCGTAGGTGCGCAGGGCATCACTGCCTTTCTGGTCGAGCGGGGCGATCCGGGGTTCTCGGCGAATCAGCGCATCGATGTGATTGCGCCGCATCCGCTGGCGACGCTGCGTTTCGAGAACTGCCGGATTCCGGTGGGCCGGCGCATCGGCGTCGAAGGCGACGGCTTCAAGATCGCGATGCGCACGCTGGATATTTTCCGTGCTTCCGTGGCGGCGGCAGCGCTGGGGTTCGCGCGTCGTGCCTTCGATGAAGCAGCTGCACACGCTCGTACACGTTCCATGTTCGGCAAGAAGCTCGCCGACTTCCAGCTCACGCAGGCCGCGCTTGCCGACATGGCCACGGCGATCGATGCCGCGGCGCTGCTTACCTATAGGGCTGCCTGGCTGCGCGATACCGGCCAGCCCGTCACGAAAGCCGTCGCGATGGCCAAGATGACCGCGACCGAGAATGCGCAGGTGGTGATCGACCGCGCGGTGCAGATGTTCGGCGGCCGCGGCGTGGTGAGCGGCGAAACGGTCGAGCGGCTCTACAGGGACATTCGCGCATTGCGCATATACGAGGGTGCGACCGAAGTGCAGAAGCTGATCATCGCCCGCGAGGTTCTGAAGTAAATGACGATCAAAGTGCTGCAGCCCGCGGGATGGGCGCGACCGAAGGGTTACTCCAACGGCATGCTGGCCGAAGGCCGCCAGATCTACGTGTCCGGCCAGGTGGGCTGGGACGGGCAGGGTCGCTTCGTCGAAGGCGGGCTCGGCGCGCAGGTGCGCCAGACGCTGCACAACATCGTGACGATCCTGGCCGAGGCCGGCGCCGGTCCGCAGCATCTGGTGCGACTGACCTGGTACGTGACCAGCCGCGATGAGTACTACGCCGAGCTCGAAGAGATCGGCCGCGCCTACCGCGAGATCATCGGCAAGAATTTTCCGACCATGGCCGTGGTGCAGGTGGTGGCGCTGATGGAGGCGCAGGCCAAAGTGGAGATCGAAGCGACGGCCGTCATCCCGCACGCTGCGGACTGATTCGCGCCCTGTCCATGTGGCGCCCGCCCGAACGAATCAAGTACCGACCGGCGGCCGGACGCTGGCCGAGTGCGGTCGAGGCGGCGCAATCGCGCTTGTTCAGCCCGGTGCAGCTTGGGCCGCTGTCGCTGCGGCATCGTACCTGGGTGCCGGCAATGGTTCCGTGGCGCGCCACTGACGAGGGATTCGTCACACCGAACGTGCTCGGATGGTACGAACGCTTCGCGCGGGGTCGGCCCGGCGCCATCGTCGTCGAGGCAACCGGCATTCGCGATGTGCCCAGCGGCCCGCTGCTACGCATCGGCAGTGACCGCTTTCTCCCTGGGTTGAAGGACCTCGTCGCCACGGTGCGTCGCGCGAGCGGCGGTCACACGCGTGTGCTGATTCAGCTGATCGACTTTCTTGCGATGCGCCGTCGTCCGGAGCGCGCAAAGTTCTTCGAGCGCTTCCTACGCATTACCCAAGCTCACCGTGAAGCACTCGATCTGCCCGACGCGGGCGAAAGTGAAGTCCGCGCACGCCTCGCGTCGCTGGACGACGCGACGCTGCCGACAGTGCTTAGCCCGAGAGAGATGGAGTCGCTGGAACGCGGTTATCGCGAACGCGTGACCGACATCGAGTTCGAGCACATCGCGCGGCTGCCCGAAGTCCTGCCGGGGCTGTTTGCCGATGCCGCCGTGCGTGCGCGGGAAGCGGGGTTCGATGGCGTCGAGCTGCACTTTGCTCATGCTTATACCCTCGCTTCCTTTCTCTCTGCGGCGAACGATCGCCAGGATGGCTATGGTGGTTCGCCCGAAGCGCGTGTGCGCCTGCCGCTCGAAGTGTTCGCCAAGGTGCGCGAAGCAGTGGGCGAGGGCTTTGCAGTCGGCTGCCGATTCCTCGCGGAGGAATGTATCCAGGGCGGCAGCAGTGTGCATGATGCCGCGTACTACGCGACGCGTTTTGCAGCAGCGGGCATGGACTTCCTTTCTGTATCCCGCGGCGGCAAATTCGAGGATGCGAAGCAGCCGAAAGTCGGCGAGGCCGCCTATCCATACACCGGCCGCAGCGGCTACGAGTGCATGCCTTCTTATTATTCGGATGCGATCGGACCGTTCGGGCGCAATCTGCCGCCGTCGGAAATGATCCGCAGAACGCTGCGCGATGCGGGCCACACGGTGCCGCTGATCACGGCGGGCGGCATCCACAGCTTCGAGCAGGCCGAGGCGGTGCTCGCATCCGGTCAGGCGGACGTGGTGGGCTTCGCGCGCCAGGCGCTTGCCGATCCGGACTGGTTCGTGAAAGTGCACAGCGGCCGCGGCGAGACGGTCCGTTTGTGCCTGTATACGAATTACTGCGAAGCGCTGGACCAGCGCCATCGCGAAGTGACCTGCGAACTTTGGGATCGTGAACGCCTCGACCAGCCAGGCGTGGCGCGTTCGGCCGACGGCAAGCGGCGCCTGTTGGCGCCGGATTAGCGGCCTGTAACGACGGTTCGGTCTGCACGAAAACAGGCGCCGGACCAACCCCCGACCTCCAGACGCGAACAGCAGCTGCCGGACGCCCAGAAATCTAGCGGGCAAGGAGGGCTCTCGCCAAACCTTGCACGGTGCACACCCGTTAGGCGTTCTCCGCGAGAAAACCTCCGATCAGGTTCATCACCGCGCCCGGTTTCTCACGGTGAGGAACGTGTGCGCAGTTCGCCAGGATCTCGACAGTAGCCGGGCCCCGGATCATCGACGCGATGCGCTTGGGATGTTGCACCGAGCCGTACTCGTCGTCCTCGCCGTGAATGATCAGCGCCGGGCAGTGCACCCGTGACAGGTCCGCATCGAGATTCCATTGGGCGAACTCAGGCGCGAGCCAGGTGTCGATCCAGGCGCTCAGCACCCATTCTGCCTTGTCGCCGTGGTATTTCCTGAGTCGTTCCAGCTGACCGGCCTGCTCGAACGACTGCTGGGCCACGCGAATTCCGTTCAGCGTGCGGTCTTCGACGAAGGACTGCGCCGCTACGGTGATCAGCGCGCGGCACCGCGACTGGAATTCTCCAGCGCAGACAACGGCCATGCCTCCGCCGACGCTGTGCCCGAACGCGACGAAGCTCGCGATCCCAAGCTGGTCGAGCACCGCAGGCAGCGCTTCGCGCGCTTCCGCCTGAACGAAATCGTCGTTCAGGCGACCCGGATGGGGATCGGATCTGCCGAAACCCAGGCGGTCGTACGCAACGACGCTGCGCCCGGTGGCCTGCGACAGGCGCTCCGGAAAATCCCGCCACAGCTCGACGCAGCCGAGCGAGTCATGGAACAGCACGATCGGGGCCTGGTCGCCCGAATCGGGCGGCTCGCTGCTCCAGGTCTTTGCAAACAGGCGGCCGTGGCGGGTGTCGATCCAGGTCTGCTGCATCACGAATTCCATCGGCCGGTGTCGGCAGGCTTTGCCGTGTTCGTTTTTCGAAGTCCGCTCGGCGGGGGATCCCTGCGCAACGACTCGGTGCACGCTTCGATGGCCATCACCACGGCCATCAGGTCGGATTTGGTGCTAGGCATCGCTCTGCTGCAGCTCGCTCAGCTGGAACCGGCCGCTGGCCTCGTAGATCGGATCGGCGTGATAGATCTCGATGCGGCCGCGGCCATTCTTCTTGGCGGCATAGCACGCCGAATCGGCCGCGCGCAGCACGGCGGACGCGTCGTGCTCGCCGGCATCCGTGTAGGCGATGCCGATGCTGGCGCCGACCCGGAAGAATTTCCCACCCTCCCAGTGCAACGCGAAATCCTCGATGGCGGCGAGGATCTGTCGGGCCACCTGTTCGGCGCGTTCGCGCGGACAGCGTTGCAGGATGATGGCGAATTCGTCGCCGCCCATGCGGGCCGCGGTGTCGCTGGCGCGGATCTGCGATTTCAGGATGTGGCCGATCCGGCGCAGCGTTTCGTCGCCGGCCGCGTGCCCGCCGGTATCGTTGATCTGCTTGAAATGATCCAGGTCCACGAACAGCAATGCGTAAGGCTCGCGGTTGCGCGCGGCCTCCTTGGCGATGGCGCTCAGGCGATTGTTGAATTCGCGATGATTGACCAGGTCGACCAGCGCATCGTGAGTCGCATCGTGATGCAGTGCCAGCGTGAGCTCGGCATTCTCGACGCGCACCTTCAGCACGTTGCCGATCATCCGGTCCGTCTCGATCGCCGCGCGCACCACCACGCCCAGGAACAGCAGCGTCAGTATCGACATCCAATAGTGGATCTCGCTGTGCTCCAGCGCCATGCGCAGCGCCACCGGCAGGATGGTCGGCAGCACGAAGCATAGATAAGTGCGGCGGATCGCCGAATAGGAGGTCATGGCGCCGGCGCTCAGGCCCGCCAGCACGAACGTGATGACGAGCTGGTGCGCCAGGTCGTTCGGCGGGAACAGGCCGATGCCGGCATAGCCCCAGAACACACCCGAGGCCGCCGCTCCGACGTTCAGGCGTCTGCGCCACAGCGCCGCGTCCACGGCATCGTCCGGCAGCCGGCGCAAGCCGCGATAGTGAAGGAATCGCAGCAGCGAGATCAGGCAGCCGCTGCCGAACCAGACGAGCAGCTCCATCGGCGCCGCCACCTTGCGCAGCAGCCATGCCAGGATCAGCGCCGTGGAAACGCTGACGATCAGGGTGACCGGCAGGTTGGCGTAGGCCAGCCGCAGCCGCTCCAGGTCCATCCAGCGCGCGCCGTCGAATGTTGCCGTGAGCTGCGTCGGCAGCGGGGCGGTGTCTTGAGCGCTGATCGACATGCGAAGCGTGGCCGTGTGTTGGTCGATGAGAGGACGTGCGCAGTCTAGCTTACGGCCGCACCGCCCACCTGTGAGGTGCCGCACCTTCGAGACGGCACGGTAGAATCCGCCCCCGATGCCACGCCGCTCAGCTGCCCGAAAAAAATCTCCGAAGACCCGCAGCCGGCGCGGCCGGCGCCGCTTGCGGCTTGCCAGTTTCTGGCCGGCGCAGCGCACGCGGCGGCGCTGGTTCAAGGCGTTCCGCCACACGCCGGCCGGTATGCAGATCGTGGTCGGACTGATGGTGCTGGCGGTGCTGGCGCTTACGGTCAACTGGATCTACCAGGTCATCCGCAAGCCCACCGAGCTGTTCTTTCCCGTCAGCGGCGTGTTGTACAAGACGCCCACCGAAACCTGGAAGACCTACGGTCCGCTGTTCCGCCGCCACTCGACCGCCGTCATGACTGCCGAGCTGCTGGCCGCGCTGGCGCAGGTGGAAGGGTCGGGCAACCCCATCGTGCGGACCTATTGGCGCTGGTCGCTGGACGGCAAGCCGTTCGACATCTATCGGCCTGCCTCCAGTGCGGTGGGGATGTATCAGTTCACGGACGGCACCTTCGCGCTGGCGCGGCGCTATTGCATCCACGATCACGTGGTGGTGGAAGACGGGCCGTGGAACGATCCGCATTCGTGCTGGTTCAACAGCCTGTACATGCGCGTAGTGCCGTCGCACTCGGTGGAGCTGGCGTCGGCATTTCTCGATCGCAGCGTGGCCAATACGCTGGCGCGGCATCGCATGCGCAACGCGTCTCTGCAACAGAAGCAGAACCTGGCGACGCTGATTCATCTGTGCGGACCGGGCGCGGGCGAGATCTATGCAAGGCGAGGATTGTCGCTCGCCGCCGGACAGCGGTGCGGCGATCACGATGTCCGCGTCTACCTGGCGCGGGTGAATGCGATGAAGAACGTTTTCGCCCGGCTCGGCGCCGAGTCTTAGCGGCTGCCCCGCGGCAAGCGCGGGTTGCCGGCGCACGGCATCGCTAGTGCAGGAAGACGGCGACCACCAGCAGCAGCAACGTCAGCGCCTGGAATCCGACCCGCGTCCACATCAGCGGCGTACTGGTCTCGCGATCCAGCTCGCCGCCGCCCGACATGGCCAGCAGACCCAGGAACAAGGTCGCGACCGTCGCCAGCAGTGCCAGGACAATGACAATCTTGAGCAGATCCATACCGACTCCTCAAGCCTTGCAAGCCTCGTCGAATATATACGCCGCGGCTGCGCTGGAATCCACCCTTCGGTTGCGTGAGCCACTGATTGATTTCGGCGGCCGGCTCGCTTTAATCGCACGTAATGTCTGGGAAGTGCGGGCGCTGCTAGACTGACGCGATGCGCAGGCCGCCCGCGCAGGGTCGGCTGGATGGCGGTGAGCCTGCCCGAGCCGGCAGCGATGGATGGAGGCGACGCGAGCGGTCAGGTGCTTCATGACACGGATGCCGGTGACAACGGATGCCCGTAAACGAATCGTGGTCTGCGCCGACGATTTCGGCCTCACCCGTGCCGGTTGCGAATCCATCGTCGAGCTCGCCTGCGCCAACGCCGTCAGCTCGGTCAGCTGCATCGTCGACAGTCCCGGTGCGACCCGTCATGCGGGCGCGCTGTGCAACGCATCCCCCCGCATATCGCTCGGACTGCACCTGAATCTCACCATACCGTCGCAAGGCGCGGCCCGGGCATCGCTGCGGTCCTGGCTGGCGCGTGCCTACGTGCTGCGTTCCATAGACCGGCAGGCGCTGCGCGGCGAGATTCGTCGACAGCTGTTGCGGTTCGAGGACGTATTCGCACGGGCGCCGGCTTACGTGGATGGTCATCAGAACGTGCATCAGCTGCCCGGGGTGTCGCGCACGCTCATCGATGAGCTGGCGGATCGCTACGGCACGCACATCGCAGTGCGCTCCACGGTTACGCAGAGTCAACGTGGGTTCAAGGTTCGAGCCATCGAGCTGCTGGGCGCGAAGCGGCTGCATAGCCTGCTGCAAGCGCGCGGCATCGCCAGCAACAGTGACTTCGCCGGCATCTACGACTTCTCGACACGTGTTCCCTACGAGCGACGCATGGGCGGCTGGCTGCGCTCCATCGAAGATGGCGGACTGATCGTATGTCACCCGGAGCGCGCTGCTTCACCCGAGATGCTTTCGACGGCGCGCTGTACCGAACACTCCTTTCTTTCCTCGGTGCAATGGCCGCGGATGCTGAAGCAATGCCATATCCGGCTGGTGCCGTTCGGCCAGCCCGGTCCCGGTTACGACGCGTGAGCTGCGGTACAGCCGGAACATTCGCTGCACAGGTGCAGTTATACCGGCGTCATGTCGTGAAGATCACCACAGGAACGCTTCGATGGGAGGGGCGGTGCAGTCACAGCCGGCCGCAGTGCAGTCCGGGCATCGGCCGGATATCGACGGCCTGCGGGCCGTGGCCATTCTCACCGTGCTGGTGTTCCATGCCTGGGAACAGGTGTTCCCGGGTGGCTACGTCGGTGTTGACCTGTTCTTCGTCATTTCCGGTTTCCTGATCTCCGGCATCGTGTTCAAGGCGCTGCGCGCCGGTACTTTCAGCTTCCTGGATTTCTACCTGCGCCGGATCAAGCGCATCTTCCCGGCGCTGTTCCTGGTGCTGGCGGCAGTGTGGATCGCCGCCTGGGCCTGGTTGTTGCCCGACGAGTTCACCGAGGTCGGCAAGCACATCGCAAGCGGCGCCGCGTTCACCGCCAACGTGGCGTTGTGGACCGAGGCCGGCTACTTCGACCGGCTGGTCGAGCTCAAGCCGCTGCTGCACCTGTGGTCGCTCGGCGTGGAGGAGCAGTTCTACCTGTTCTGGCCAGCGCTGGCGGTGCTGGCGTGGAAATGGCGCTTGCACCTGCTGAGCGTGACGCTGGCGGTGGCGTTGGCCTCGTTCGTGCTGAACGTGGCCCTGGTGCACAGCCATGAGACGGCGGTTTTCTACCTGCCCGCGACCCGCATCTGGGAGATCCTGGCCGGCAGCGCGCTGGCTTATTACAAGGTCTTCAAGTGGCGCACGCTCGGCCCGCAGCTGCAGCGCTACAGCAATGTGCTGGCTTCGATTGGTGCGCTGCTGGTGATCTTCTCGGTCGTCGGGCTGGACAAGGGCAGCTTCTTTCCGGGCTGGGCCGCGTTGCTGCCGACCGTGGGCGCGGTGCTGCTCATAGCGGCAGGCATGGATGCCTGGGTCAATCGCGTGGTGCTGAGCAGCCGGCCGATGGTATTCGTCGGCCTGATCAGCTACCCGCTGTACCTGTGGCATTGGCCGCTGCTGTCGTTCCAGCGGATCCTGTTCGGGGAGGAAGTGAGCGTGCTCGCGCGTTGCGCGGTGCTGGCGCTGGCCTTCCTGCTGGCGTGGCTCACTTATCGATTCGTCGAGATGCCGGTGCGATCCAGGCATCCGGGCACGGCCGTGGCCGCCGGATTGTTTTCCTGTGTCGCGTGCGCGGGTGTGGTTGGCTATTTGAGCTTCGCCAGTGTCATCGGTCCGCGCTCGGCGAGTTATCCCGAACTGGCCGGGATCGAGACGGCGGTGACTGCATCGGCTTTCCCCGGCGCGCGCTTGAAGCTGGTCGCCAGCGAAGCCGGCGAGTTCCGGCGCCAGGGCACAAACGCCCGGACGGTGCTGGTCATCGGCGACAGCAACGTGCAGCAGTACTACCCGCGCATCGACCAGCTGATCAGCGACAATCCGGACGCGGCGCGCAGCGTGGTTTTCGCCTCGTATGGCGGATGCTCGCCATTTCCGAACCTGCATGGTTCGCACCACCGTTTCTGCGAGGGACTGCTGGAGCGCGCCATCGCCTATGGCCGCCGGCCCGAGGTGGACACGGTATTGATAGCGGCTCACTGGATGGCGTACTTCCGCCCGCGGCCGCGTTACGAATGGTATTTCGACGACGGCTCGACCCGGCAGCTGATGACCATGGAGCCGCCGGCGCTGGATCTGGCTTTCCGTTCGCTGCAGGACATGATCGCGACGTTCATCAGCCAGGGAAAACAGGTCTACATCGTCTTGCAGATGCCGCACGGTACGCAGTTCGATCCGCGCAGCATGGTCGCACGGCATTGGCTCGCGCCCGCTTTCCAGCTAGAACCACCGCGGATTCCCCGCAGCGAGGTGGCAGCGGCGATAGAGCCGGTGGTGAGTCGGCTGCGCCAGGTGGCGGCGGCGACGGGAGCCCGAACCATCGATCCCATGCGGTGGCTATGCGCCGATGAGGCCTGCCCGGTGCTGACCGACGAGGGGGTTCCGGTCTATCAGGATGCCGCGCATCTCAATCCCGTCTACGTGCGCCAGAGCGTCGGCTATCTGGACGAGGTATTCCTGGAGTCGCAAGCCGAGATCCGGGCCGTCCAGGTCCGCCCGTCCGAGCAGGCACGCAGCGAACGCTAACCATCAGGCGGCGCCTGCGCCGCTTTTTGTGAATGCGTGAAGTTTCGTGTTCGTGCCAGAATCGCGCGTCCGCGACTTCAAGAAAAAGCAACGGCAATGGCTTCCGACCCAATCCTGCACGGCGCGTCGAACTCGCCGCGGCGCGTGTTGTTTGCAAGTCTGATCGGCACGACCATCGAGTTCTTCGACTTCTATATCTACGCCACTGCTGCGGTGCTGGTGTTCCCGCACCTGTTTTTCCCGGCCGGTTCCCAGACCACTGCGACGCTGCAATCGCTGGCGACCTTTGCGCTGGCGTTCTTCGCGCGGCCGGTCGGCTCGGCGTTGTTCGGGCATTTCGGCGACCGCATCGGGCGCAAGGCGACGCTGGTGGCGGCGTTGCTCACCATGGGTCTGTCGACGGTCGCCATCGGCCTGCTGCCGACGTACCAGTCCATCGGCATCCTGGC
>DATMEZ010000099.1:0-27018 GCA_035556415.1 Povalibacter sp. | reverse complement strand
CAACCGGCGCCGGCGCGGCGGCGCGCCGCTCGATGGGCACCGGCGTGTTCGGCGGCATGATCGTCGCCACCTTCGTGGCGACCGTGTTCGTGCCACTGTTCTTCGTGCTGGTGGCGCGTCGCCACAAGCCTGCGCATGAGGCCGTAACGGCTCAACCGGCGCCGCAGGAAGGAAAGTGACGCAGCAGCATCCCGCCGGCGAGCCTGGTCGTCCGCTGTCCTCGGCAGCGGCTTTCAGGCCACGCATCAACCGCAGCAGGCGCACACGCCAGCTTGCGGCGCGGCGCGAACAGTTCATTGGCGCGGCCGAGAAGCTGTTCCTGGAACACGGCTTCGCCAAGACCAGCGTCAACGCCATCGTGCGCGAAGCCGGCGGCTCGCTCGCGACCCTGTACTCCGAATTCGGCACCAAGGAAGCCTTGTTCGAATCCGTGCTGTGCCAGCGCGTGATGCGCTTCTTCGTCACGGAACGCGCTCGCCCTCGTCCTCACTCCGATGCGGAATCGGAGTTGCGGCTGCTCGCCACCCACATGCTCAAGCGCATGCTGTCCGAGGACGGACTGGCGGTGTACCGGCTGGTGATCCACGAAGCGCCGCGTTTTCCGGGATTGCGCAAGGCTTTCCTCGAAGCCGGCATGCGCGGCCTGCGCGAGCGTACGGCCACGTATCTGGCGAATCTGGCCGCTACGCATGAATTGCGTATCGCCGACTGCGCCCTGGCGGCAGGTCAGTTCATCTCGCTGGTACAGGGATCGCTGGTGCTGACCGCAGCGTGCGGAGGCGCGATCAGTGCCCGCATGCGCGCCGATCATGTGCGGCAAGCAGTTCAGGCTTTTCTCAAGCTGTATCCGGCTGACCGTCGCCCTGAATGAACCCGCTCGCGCGAGGCCTGCTCTGCGTTCTGCTCACTGTTGCAGCCACGCAGGCCGTCGCAGCCAGCGCTTGTCGACGCAGCCCCGCCACCTCTGCCGCCGTGGAGACGATCCGGCAGGTCATGGCGCAGGGACGCTTCATCGCCTATCAGCCCACCTCGCTGCAGGTCAGCGACGGCCGGCTCACGCAGGCCGACCCGGCCAGCATTCGTGCCGATCTCGAAGTGCTGCGTCCGAGATTCGATGGACTGATCACCTACGGCGCGATACACGGCGCCGAGCAAATCCCCGACATCGCAGCCCAGCTGGGATTCAAGGCCGTCATCATGGGCGTCTGGGACGTAGGCGATCCCACAGCATTGAACAACGTCATCGCCGCCGCGCGGCGGCAACCTGACATCGTCGTCGGCGTGTCGCTCGGCAATGAACGCATCTTTGCCGGCGAGATCAGTCATGCCGAACTCGCCGCAGCAATCGACAAAGCCCACCAACTCGCACCCCGGATCGCCATCGCGGCCAGCGAGCCGTTCCACATGTTCCTGCAGCCGCAGGCCAGCGAACTCCTCGGCCGGCTCGATCTGCTGCTGCCCATCGTGCATCCCGTGCATCAGCCCTGGTTCCGGCAGGCGCCGGTCGCCAACGCAGCAGATTTCGTCGGCAAGGTGCTGGACGATCTCGCCGCGGTGTACTGCGGCCCGCTTCTGGTCAAGGAGACGGGAATCCCCACCGCCCCCGCCGACAAAGGTTTCTCCGCGACCCTGCAGATGGGCTTCTATCGCGCGCTGGCCAAGCGAGTGCCGGCAGATCGCTCACGCGCTTTCGCTTATTTCTCGGCCTTCGATGCGCCATGGCGCAGCCACGACGTAACTCCCACGGCCGGCTCTTATCCGGAAGAAGCCCACTGGGGCCTGTACACCGAAAAGCGCGTCGCGAAGCCCGTCATCGATCTCATCCCTCCCCTGCGATCGATCAACCCCTAAAGAATCTCTGACCTGCTGCTCTGCTGCTCCACTGATCGCGCCTCAGCTCCGCTCTTCTGATGCGTCCATCCAAGCGCCACGTTAAGAGCGTCGGCGGCCGGGACTGTTTTCGGGAGCCTCAAAAACAGGGGTATTTTTGCGGCAGCCCTACAGGGACGTACTCGCGGGCGGTCCCGAAAACAGTCCCGGCCGCCGACGCTCCACGCGCTCACAAGTAGCGACGCGACAAAGGCAAATCACCCGAAGCCGTGACGGACAGCACCCAACAGGCCAGAATAAGCACCCTCCTCTCGCCGATGACTCTCCGCTGCCGATGCCCCTGCTGACCCTACGCAATGCCGAGCTCGCCTACGGCCTGCATCCCCTGCTGGATCGCGCCAACCTCGCCGTGCAGGAGGGCGAACGCATCGGCCTGATCGGTCGCAACGGCACCGGCAAGTCGACGCTGCTCAAGGTCATTGCGCGGCTGGCGCCGCTGGACGACGGCGAGATCGCAACTCAGGACGGCGTACGCATCGTGATGGTCGAGCAGGAACCGGATCTGCCGCCCGGCGCCTCGGTGCGTGAAAGCCTGGTGCTGCGCGGCCGGTTCGATCACATCCATGACGAGCGCGAGCGCTGGCGCATCGAAGCCCGCCTCGACGAGTTCCTGCATCGCTTCGATGTCGCGGCCGACCGCGCGCCCGAAACGACCTCCGGCGGCGAACGCAAGCGAGCCGCGCTCGCCCTGGCGCTGGCGCTGCAGCCCGATCTGCTGCTGGTGGACGAACCCACCAACCATCTCGACATCGACGGCATCACCACGCTCGAGGAGCTGCTGATCAAAGGTCCTGCAACCATCGTAATCACCCACGACCGTGCGTTTCTCGACCGCGTAGCGACGCGCATCGTCGAACTGGACCGCGGCCTGCTGCGCTCGTATCCAGGCAATTTCGCAGCCTACGAAACCCGCAAGAGCGAGCAGCTCGCGGCCGAGGAAACGGCCAATCGCAAGTTCGACAAGTTCTGGGCGCAGGAAGAAGTCTGGATCCGCAAAGGCGTCGAGGCGCGCCGCACCCGCAACGAAGGCCGCGTGCGACGGCTCGAGGCATTGCGAGTGGAGCGTGCAGCGCGGCGCGAACGGCTCGGCAACGTCAAGCTGACGCTCGACACCGGCGAGCGCTCCGGCAAGCTGGTTGCCGAGCTCGAAGGCGTGACCAAGCGCTTCGGCGAGAGGACCATCGTCCACGATCTTTCGCTGCGGATTCAGCGCGGCGACCGGCTGGGCCTGATCGGCGTCAACGGCGCCGGCAAGTCCACCTTGATCAAGCTGTTCCTCGGCAAGCTCGAGCCCGACGCCGGCAGCATCAAGCTCGGCACCCACCTGCAGGTCGCCTACTTCGACCAGATGCGCGAGCAGCTGGATCCGGAGAAGTCCGTGGCCGAAACCATCAGTCCCGGCTCGGACTGGATCGAGATCGGCACCGAGCGCAAGCACGTGATGACCTACCTGGGCGATTTCCTGTTTCCGCCGCAGCGCGCGAACTCGCCGGTGAAGGCGCTCTCCGGCGGCGAACGCAATCGACTGCTGCTCGCCCGACTGTTTGCACGGCCCGCGAACGTGCTGGTCATGGACGAGCCGACCAACGACCTGGACATCGAGTCGCTGGAGCTGCTGGAAGACACCCTGCAGAACTACCCCGGTACGCTGCTGCTGGTGAGCCACGACCGCGCCTTCCTCGACAACGTCGTCACCCAGACGCTGGTCGCCGAAGGCAACGGCAAGTGGCAGGAGTATGTCGGCGGCTACAGCGACTGGCTGGCGCAGCGTCGGCCGCGCGACACGCCGGCCGCCAAGCCCAAGGCCGAGGCGAAACCCGCACCGAAAGCCGCCAGCGCCGCGCCGGTCAAGCTCAGCTACAAGGAAGCGCGCGAGCTCGAACAGTTGCCGCAGGACATCGAGTTGCTCGAACGACAGCAGGCCGAACTCACCGAGCGCATGAGCAGCGCCGACTACCATCGCCAGGGCGCCGAACAGATCAAAACCGACCACCGGCAGGCCGAGGAGCTCGAGCTGGCGCTGGCTCAGAAATTCGAGCGCTGGGAGACGCTGGAAGCAAAGCGCGACGCGCAGGTACGCTGAAGCACGTTTCTTTCTCGATCTCGCGGACCTCACCCGCGCTGACGCGCGACCTGCCCGGCAATTCGCGGGCGCTGGCCATGTTCTCCCTCTCTCCCCTTGCGGAAGAGGGGCCGCGGGCAGACGCACCGAGCGTTCGTAACACTTCGTTACAAGACAGTGCGTCAAATCGCGGCAATTCAGCCGGCGCCCCGGCGCTGCGCGCTTGCTGCTCTGATATAAGGGCGCCATGACCGAGCGCGCGCATATCCTGGTGGTGGACGACGATCGCGAGATCCGTCTCCTGCTGTGCGAATACCTGGAAAAGAACGGGTTTCGCACCACTGCCGTGGCCGACGGCAAGGCCATGCACCGGGCGCTGGAGTCGCACGTCGACCTGATCGTGCTGGACCTGATGCTGCCCGGTGAAGACGGGCTCAAGCTCTGCCGCGACGTGCGCACCCGCTCGCAGGTTCCCATCATCATGCTGACGGCGCTGGGCGAGGAGATCGACCGCATCGTCGGCATGGAAGTCGGCGCCGACGACTACCTCGCCAAGCCGTTCAATCCACGCGAGCTGCTGGTACGCGTCCGTGCCGTGCTGCGTCGTGCCTCTCACGCGCCGCGCGATCCCCTGCCGAACGAGGTTCGTGCCTACCGCTTCGCAGGCTGGCGGCTCGACGTCACCACGCGAACCCTGACGCACGACAACGGCACGGCCGCGCCGCTCACCGGCGCGGAATTCCGTCTGCTGAGTATTCTGCTGGCGCACCCCCATCGCGTGCTGAGCCGCATGCAGCTGATGGAGCTGATGCGTGGCCGTGACATCGATCCTTTCGACCGCAGCATCGACGTGCGCATCAGCCGGCTGCGGCAGGCACTGGGCGATGGCGGACGCTCGCCGCAGATCATCAAGACCATCTACGGTGAGGGTTACCTGATCGGCGTCGAAGTCGAGCAGGAATGACCGCACCGATGAAACCGTCGCTGACCTCACTGCTGCCGCAATCGCTGTTCGGTCGGCTGCTCATGGCGCTGATCGCCGTGATCGCGGTGGAGCTGCTGTCGATCGCAGTGTTGATCGTGCACGAACGCCGCGAACTGTCGCTGCTGACCAGCGGCGCCTGGACCACTGCCGACAACATCGCGGCTGCCAGCAGCGAGCTGGCGAAGCTCGATCGATCGACGCGCCAGGAGGAACTAGAGAACTACAGGTCACGGCGCATCATGATCGAGCGCCGTCATCACATCCACCCTCCTCCGCCGCGCAACCGCGAGGACATGGAGGAGATCGCGCACGGATTCGCCCAGCGCATCCGCAAGCAGCTCGGCCCGAATTACACCGTGCAACTCACGCAGGCGCGCGGACGTTGGCGCGACGTGATACCAGTCGGCGGCGAAAACCGGCCCGACGTCCAGATTCCGGGTTTCAACAGTCCACTGGACCTGCGTTCGCCTGAGCGCTGGTTCGACGTCACGGTCGGCTTGCCGGACGGTCAGAAGATCGTGTTCCGCGCACTCGCGCCGCCGCCGGGTCCGCCGCTGCCGCGACAGATCTTCATCAACCTGGGGCTGCTGACGCTGCTGCTGACGGTGGTGCTCTACTTCGTGACACGCAGCATCACGCAGCCGCTGTCGCAACTGGCACGTGCGGCCGACGCGATCGGCCGCGGCGAAGGCCATCAACCGCTCGTAGAAAGCGGTGCGCGCGAGCTACGGGAGGCAACGCACGCCTTCAACACGATGCAGGATCGATTGCAGAGATACCTGGACAGCCGCACACGCGTCCTCGCCGCAATGTCGCATGACCTGCGAACACCGTTGACCAGATTGCGACTACGCGCGGAATCGATCGAGGATCCGGAGGCGCAGGCACGCTTCATCGCCGATGTCGAGGAAATGAGCCAGATGGTCGTCGGCGCCTTGAACATGTTCAAGGGCCTGAACGATGCAGAGACGGCCACGCCGATACTGATCGACGACCTGATCGGCGCACTGCAGGAAGAGTACAAGGAACTGGGAGCAAGCATCGCCATCGAAGGCCATTCGGACGAGCCGGTCCTGGCGAAACCGCAGGCGCTGAAACGCTGCTTGTCGAACCTGCTGCACAACGCGGTGAAGTACGGCGACTGCGCCGTCGTGCACATCGAGGATGGCAACGAACTGGTGGTGCGCATCCGTGACGAAGGCTCGGGCATTCCCGAGGAGGCGCTGGAGCAGGTGTTCGAACCGTTCTTCCGCGTCGAGTCGTCCCGCAATCGCGACACCGGCGGCACAGGCCTCGGACTGAGCATCGCCCGCGACATCGCGCAGGCCCACGGCGGCTCGATCACTCTACGCAACCTGCCCGGACGCGGGCTGGAAGCCACGCTCACGCTGCCGCGCCCGACGACCTGACCCTGCCTCATCGGCATTGCTGTTGGCCCAGCTGCGCTGACGGATCGATCTGCAGCCATCCGTTTGTCACCTGTCGCTTGCTTGCTTTGGCGACCCCAGTCAGTCTCCGTTCAGCATTTCCGTTGACACATTCCGGTCCGCTCGTCCGGATTACAGTTGGTAACCATTGATTACCCGGCGCGCAGCGCAGCAGCGCTAGATTGCAGGCGTCGTCTCTCGAGTGAGGATTGCTTATGAAACTCCGCATCATCTCCCTGGCTTCACTGCTGCTCGCTACCGGCGTTGCCCTGGCAGCGAATGCACCGGCCGCGCCGCACGGCGGCAAGGATCGAATGGATCGTCTCGCGCTTCTGCTCGACTTGAGTGAAGGTCAGAAGGGCGACGTGCAAAGAGTGCTGAATGAGCAGCTCCAGCAGCGCAAGGAACAGTTCCAACAGGCGAAGGCCGCTGGAACCCGGCCATCGCGCGAAGAAATGCGCACGCAGCACGAACAGATGCGCAAGGAAACCATCGAGAAGCTCCGGCCCGTCCTGAGCGAGCAGCAGCTGGCCAAGTTCCAGGCGTTGACCGACCACCGGCAGGGCCCGCCGCCGCGCCGCTGGCACCGGGATCGGTCGCAGCCGCAAACCCAGCCGCAGCAGTAACCCGCTCGCCCGGCCCCTCTCTTGTTGTCACTCCCCTTGCGTCAGAGGGGCCGGGATGAGCCTTCATGCGCCGCCATCTGGCGGCGCAGTCTTTTTCCAGAGTCACCCGTTCCCCGATCCCCAGTCGCCGATCCGTAGATCGGCGACGCCGTTGGCCCAGGCTGCCGGCCGCGAATCCTGCCCTGACAGAACGGCGAGCGCGGTTCCCCACGTTGCAGTTTGCGAGCTGACTCCGTTACCTTGCGCTTCCTTTGCATTGCGGGAGCGTCTGATGAGAGTCGCCGGTTCCGTCACCCGATCGTTCAAACCCCTGGTGGTTGCCGCCAGCCTGGCCACCTTGCCGCTGCTCGGGCAAGCCGATGAGCTCAACGCGCATCAGCAGCTCACGCACGACATCTACAAGGAACTGGTCGAGATCAATACGACCGCCTCGGTTGGTGACACCGCCAAGGCCTCACAAGCGATGGCGGCGCACCTCAAGGCGGCCGGTTTCAGCGACCAGGACGTGCAGGCCTTCGAGTCCGGCCCGAAGCGCGGCAACATGGTGGCGCGCCTGCGCGGCACCGGCAAACGCAAGCCGTTGCTGCTGCTCGCGCACATCGACGTGGTTGAGGCCAAGCGCGAGGACTGGACCACCGACCCATTCGAGCTGGTCGAGAAAGACGGCTACTTCTACGGCCGCGGCACTGGCGATGACAAGTACATGGCCGCCGCGTATGTCGCCAACCTGATCCGCTACAAGCAGGAAGGCTATCGCCCGGACCGCGACATCATCGTGGCGCTGACCACCGACGAAGAGATTTCCGATCGCGACGGACGGGGCATCAGCTGGCTGCTGAAGCACCATCGCGACCTGATCGATGCCGAGCTGGCGCTGAACGAAGGCGGCGGCGTCGGCCTGAAGGACGGCAAGCCGGTATCGATCGGCGTGCAGACCAGCGAGAAGGTCTTCCAGAGCTACCACCTCGAAGTGCGCAATCCGGGCGGCCACAGCTCGCTGCCGACCAAGGACAACGCCATCTATCACCTGTCGCAGGGACTGACGCGACTGGCGGCTTTCGATTTTCCGGTCATGCTCAACGAGACCACGCGCGCCTATTTCAACGCCATCGCTGCGATGGAATCCGGACAACTCGCCGCCGACATGAAAGCGGTCACGCAACCGACCCCCGACCCGGAGGTCGTGACGCGCCTGTCGGCGAAGCCGAACTACAACGCCCAGCTGCGCACTACTTGTGTCGCGACGCGCCTCGAAGGCGGTCACGCCGACAATGCGTTGCCGCAGCTCGCCCGTGCGACAGTGAACTGCCGCGTGCTGCCGGGACATCCGCTCGATGACGTGCAGCAAACGCTGCAACGGGTAGTGGCCGACGATCAGATCAAGATCACGCCGGTACCGCGCGATAGCGCGAGCCCGCCCTCGCCGCTCGATCCAGCGCTGATGCGTACCATCGAAAAACTGAGCAAGCAGTTCTGGCCCGGCGCGCCGCTGGTGCCGATCATGTCGGCGGGCGCTACCGACGGACGCTTCCTGCGCAACGCCGGCATACCCACGTACGGCCACTCGGGGCTCGCCTCGGACATCTTCGACGTGCGTGCTCACGGTCGCGACGAACGCGTGCTGGTGAAGTCCTTCTACCAGGGCCAGGAATACCTGTATCGGCTGGTAAAAGCGCTGGCCGGTGGCAAGTAACGACCCGGTAGCCGTGGTGACGGCAAGCCCGCAGCGCACGATCGGGCTGAATGCGGCGCTCGCCCTGGTCGGCCTATGCGCCGTGTGGGGCCTCGGCCAGGTCGCCATCAAGGTCGGCAACAGCGGCATCTCGCCGCTGTTGCAGGCCGGCCTGCGCTCCAGCGGCGCGACGATCCTGCTGTTCGCCTGGTGTCGCTGGCAGAACATCCGGCTGTTCGAGAAGGATGGAACGGCGTGGCCAGGCGTGTTCGCCGGCCTGCTGTTCGCTGTGGAATTCCTGCTGCTCTACTTGGGGCTGCAATTCACCACTGCCGCGCGCAGCGTACTGTTCCTGAATACCTCGCCGTTCTTCGTCGCGCTCGGCGCCCATCTGACCATCGATCACGACAAGTTGACGCGCTCGAAGGTCATCGGGCTCACAGCCGCATTTGCCGGCGTGCTGGTCGCATTCGGCGAGGGACTGACCATGCCGAGCTGGCACGCCGTGATCGGCGATGCCATGACGCTGGCCGCGGCGATTGCCTGGGGCGCGACCACGGTGCTGGTGAAAGCAACCAAGCTGTCCCGCATCAGACCCGAGCGCACGCTCATGTACCAGCTGGTCGTGTCGGCCGTGGCGCTGCTGACAGCATCGGCAGCGATCGGCGAGCCCGGCTTCATCGACGTGACGCCGCTGGTGATGACCGCCCTCGCCTACCAGATCGTGGTGATCGCCTTCGCCAGCTACTTGCTGTGGTGCTGGTTCATCGCCCATTACCCAGCGTCGCAGGTCGCCTCGTTCGTGTTCCTGACACCGGTCTTCGGCGT
Source organism: Povalibacter sp. (assembly GCA_035556415.1). Classification (GTDB taxonomy): domain Bacteria; phylum Pseudomonadota; class Gammaproteobacteria; order Steroidobacterales; family Steroidobacteraceae; genus Steroidobacter. The sequence continues at coordinate 17,528 of DATMEZ010000099.1, read as the reverse complement.
CATCGCCGGCACGACATTGCTGCACGAACCCTTGAGCATGGCCCTGCTGGCCGCATTGGTGCTCATTGCAGCGGGCATCTACATCATCAATCGCCGGCAGCCGGTACCTGTCACGCCCTCCGCGTGACGACCGGCTCAGTCGTCACATACGGCACAGCCGTGCCGCCGCTTCCTCCAGCGTCGAATCGTTCTTGGCGAAGCAGAAACGCACGACGGTCAGTCGCGGCGGCGCCTGGCAGAAGGCCGACACCGGGATCGAAGCGACGCCGGCTTCGCGTAGCAGGCGGTCGGCGAAGCTCATGTCGTCCTCGCTCGAAATCGCGCTGTAGTCGAGCAGCTGGAAATACGTGCCGGCCGACGGTGTCCAGGTGAAACGCGAGCCGCGCAGCTTGTCGAGGAACAGATTGCGCTTGCGTTCGTAGAAACCGGACAGCTCGTTGCTGTGCGACGGTGCCTGCTTCAGGAAGTCGGCGATGGCGTACTGCAAGGGCGTGGCGATAGCGAAGGTATTGAACTGATGCACGCGCCGGATCTCGCGCGTGAGATCGACGGGCGCGACGGCATAGCCCACGCGCCAGCCCGTTGCATGCATGGTCTTGCCGAAGGAATAACAAGCGACGCTGCGTTCATACAGCTCGGCATGTGCGAGCACGCTCGCATGTCGTGCCCCATCGAAAACCATGTGCTCGTACACCTCGTCCGCGAGCAGCACGGCATCCGTGGGCCGCAGGATGTCCGCGAGGGTGTCCAGATCACGCGCCGAGAGAATCGAGCCCGTCGGATTGTGCGGAGTATTGGTCAGGACCAGCCGCAGGCGCGGTGAAATGGCATCGCGGACCCGCTGCCAGTCGATGGTGAAGCCCGGCGGCAGCAAGGGAATATGGATCGGCCGGCCGCCTGCCAGGATCACCGCTGGGGCGTAGGAATCGTACGCGGGATCGAACAGGATCACGTCGTCGCCCGGATGCACCAGCGCGCTGATCGTGGAGAAAAGAGCCTCGGTGGCGCCGAGCGTGATCGTGATCTCCGTCTCGGGATCCAGCTTGCGCCCGTAGCTCGCCTCCATCTTGCGTGCAATCTGCTCCCGCAGCTCGGCCACGCCGGTCATCGGCGCGTACTGATTCCGGCCGGCGGCGGTGTGCTGCGCAAGCAGCTCCTTCAAACCTTCCGGCGCATCGTAGTCGGGAAAGCCCTGCGCCAGATTGATCGCGCCCAGTTCACGGGCACGATTGGTCATGATGGTGAAGATAGTGGTGCCGACGTGCGGCAGCTTGGAACGAGGCGTCATGGTCGATGGCAATGGCTGGCTCGGGAAACGTCCGAGGTGTTCAGATAACACAATGGGTCGCTGGAATCGATATCGAAAAGGTCATTTCCCGGCCGCCGCAGCCAGCTGCATGTCCCGCTGCCGCCGCTTCTCCTGGCGCGCGATCAGGATGCCGGCGATCACCACGCCGATCGTCACCAGCAGCACCATGATGGTGGCCAGCGCGTTGATGTCGGGACTGACGCCCAGGCGCACCTTGGAGAAGATCACCATCGGCAGCGTGCTGGAGCCGGGGCCGGAGACGAAGCTGGCGATGACCAGGTCGTCCAGTGAAATGGTGAACGCCAGCAGCCACCCGGAGATCAGCGCCGGCGCGATGATGGGCAGGGTGATCAGGAAGAAGATCTTCGCCGGCCGTGCGCCCAGGTCCATGGCGGCCTCCTCCAGCGAATCGTCCAGCGTCGACAGGCGCGACTGCACGATGACGGTCACGTAAGCCATGGTCAGCGTCATGTGCGCGATGGTGATGGTCGTGACACCGCGGCCGCTCGGCCAGCCGAAGAGCTGTTCCATCGCGACGAACAGCAGCAGCAACGACAGACCCGTGATCACCTCCGGCATCACCAAAGGCGCGGTGGTCATGCCGGAGAAGAGCGTCCGTCCGCGGAACCTGCCGAAGCGCGCCAGCGCCAGGCCGGCGAGCGTGCCGAGGATGACGGCGCCGGTCGCGTTGATGGCCGCGATCTTCAGCGACAGCCACGCAGCGTTGAGGATCTGCGTGTTCTCGAACAGCTTGCCGTACCACTCGGTGGAGAACCCGCCCCACACGGTCACCAGCCGCGACTTGTTGAACGAATAGACGATCAGCGACAGGATCGGAATGTAGAGAAACGCAAAGCCGAACACGAGCGCGGAAACGCGGAACGTCGGGAAGCGCTTGCTCATCGGTGCGCCCCCTTCGCCTGCGCACGTTGCAGCAGCACGATGGGGATGACCAGCAGCAACAACAGCGCAATCGCCACCGCGCTGGCCACCGGCCAGTCGCGATTGTTGAAGAACTCCGTCCATAGCACCCGGCCGATCATCAGCGAATCAGGCCCGCCGAGCAGCGCCGGGATCACGAACTCGCCCACGGCCGGAATGAACACCAGCATGGAGCCGGCGACGATGCCGGGCATGGACAACGGCAGCGTGACCGTCAGGAAGGTCCGCAACGGCCGGCAGCCCAGGTCGGCCGCCGCTTCCAGCAGGGTCAGGTCCATCTTCTCCAGGTTCGCGTACAGCGGCAGGATCATGAACGGCAGGTACGAGTACACGATGCCGACGTAGATGGCGAAGTCCGTCTGCAGCATCACGATGGGCTGGTCGATCACGCCCAGCCACATCAGGAAATTGTTGATCAGCCCGTTGTTCTTGAGGATGCCGATCCAGGCGTAGACGCGCAGCAGGAACGAAGTCCAGAACGGCAGGATCACCATCATCAACAGGATGTTGCGCCAGGTGCTACTGGCGCGCGCGATGGCGTAAGCGAGCGGATAGCCCAGCAGCAGGCACAGCAGCGTGGAGATCGCCGCCACCTTGATCGAGTTCAGGTACGCCTGCCAGTACAGGTTGTCCTGCACCAGGAACATGAAATTGCCGAGATTGAGCTTGATCTGCAGCATGTTCTCGCCGGCCCACTGCAGCAGCGGCTGGTACGGCGGCGAGGCGATCTGCGTTTCCGAGAACGCGATCTTGAGCACGATGACGAACGGCACCAGGAAGAACAGCAGCAGCCAGAAGTACGGCACCGCCACCACGGCGGTGCGGCCGCGCACGCCCCAACGCAGCAGCCGCGCCTGGGTCCAGCGATACGGTGGGAACTGCTGCAAGAAGCGCAGGATCAACTGCGCCCCCGCGCTGTGGCGCTGCCCATGCGGTGCTTGCGCCTTGAGTGCGGTCATTCGCCGAGCACCACGGGACTGGACGGATGCCAGTGCAGGTACACCGGCTGATCCCAGGTGACCAGGTCGTCGGCGTGCCGGTACACGTTCGGCTGCGTCACCCGCACCATTTTTCCGGAATCGAGCTGCACCAGGTACACGGACATGTCGCCCATGTAGGCGATCTCCTTGACCACGCCGTGCGTCACGTTGTCGCCCTGCTCGGGACGCTCGATGGAGATCTGGATTTTCTCGGGGCGGATCGCGGCCCACAGGGTGGCGTCGGGCGCAGAGCTCACGCCGTGATCGACGTAAACGATGCCGCCCATCTCCGCAGACTCGATGCGCACGCGATCGGGCAGGTCCTCGATCATGCGGCCCTGGAACATGTTGACGTTGCCGATGAACTCGGCGACGAACTTGCTGTTCGGATACTCGTAGATGTCCTTCGGCGTGCCGACCTGGATGATTTCGCCCTGGTTCATGACGCCGATGCGCGTGGACAGCGTCATCGCCTCTTCCTGGTCGTGCGTGACCACCACGAAAGTGACGCCGAGCTTCTCTTGCAGGTTCACCAGCTCGAACTGCGTGTGCTCGCGCAGCTTCTTGTCGAGCGCGCCCAGCGGCTCATCCAGCAGCAGCAGCTTGGGCCGTTTCACCAGCGAGCGTGCCAGCGCGACACGCTGGCGCTGTCCGCCGGAAAGCTGGTGCGGCTTGCGCCTGGCGAACTGCGACAGCTTCACCAATTCCAGCATGTCGGCGACGCGCTCGAGGATTTCCGCTTTCGCGATACGGTCCTGCTTCAGGCCGAAAGCGACGTTCTGCTCCACCGTCATGTGCGGGAACAGCGCATAGGACTGGAACATCATGTTGACCGGCCGCTCGTACGGCGGAATGCCGGCCATGTCCACGCCGTCGATCAGGATCCGCCCGCTGCTGGGCTCCTCGAATCCGGCCAGCATGCGCAGCAATGTGGTCTTGCCGCAGCCCGAACCGCCGAGCAGGCAGAACAGCTCGCGCTGGTAGATCTTCAACGAAACGTCATTGACCGCGACGAAGTCGCCGAATCGTTTGGTGACCCGCTCGATGCTGACATATGGCACGGCCTGCGGATCGTTCCACGCCGGGGTGCCGGACTCGGGGCGCGCGCTACTTGCCATGAATCACCGCGTTTCTTTTATGAAACTCTTCTTGTCGACGCCGCCGAGGGCGCGGCCGGCGTCTCTTCGATTGCCAACCGCCGGCACCTAGCGGCCGGTGGTGAACCGGGTCCACATGCGCGTCATCAGGCGGTTGAATCCTTCCGTGTAGGCCAGCGACGGGAACAGCTTCGCCTTCACTTCCGGCGTGGGATAGATGCCCGGGTCGTGCTTGATCGCGTCGTTCACCATCGGCAGCGATGCGGCATTGGCGTTGGCGTACTTGACGAAATTGGAATTGTCGGCGGCCACCTGCGGCTCCATCAGGTAGTTGATGAAGGCCAGCGCGTTCTTCGGATGCTTGGCGTCCGCAGGGATCGCCAGCATGTCGAACCAGACGATGGTGCCTTCCTTCGGGATCGAGTACTTGACCACGGTGCCCTGGCCGGCTTCCGTGGCGCGATCGCGCGACTGCATGATGTCGCCGCTCCAGCCGACCGCCACGCACAGATCGCCGTTGGCCAGATCCTCGATGTACTGCGAGGAATTGATCTTGCGGATGAAGGGACGGATCGCCAGCAGCGTCTCTTCGGCCGCCTTCAGGTCCTCTTCCTTCTCGCTGTTCGGATCGCGCCCGAGATAGGTCAGCGTGATCTTCAGGATCTCGTCGGAGGCGTCCAGCACCGACACGCCGCAGTCCTTGAATTTGGCGATCTGCTGCGGATCGAAAATGAAGCTCCAGCTGTCGAGCGGCGTGTCGCCCAGGATCTGCCTGACCTTGGCCTCGTTGTAGCCGATGCCGGTGGTGCCCCACAGATAGGGCACGGAATGATCGTTGTCGGGATCGTGCAGCGCCACGCGCTGCATGATGTCCGGATCCATGTTCTGGAGGTTGGGCAGCTGGCCCTTGTCCAGCTCCTGGAACACGCCGGCCTTGATCTGGCGTTCCAGGAACGAAGCCGACGGCACCACCACGTCGAAGCCGGAGTTGCCGGCCAGCAGCCGGGTCTCGACCACGTCGTTGGAGTCGAACACGTCATAGGTGACCTTGATGCCGGTGCGCTGCTCGAAGTTCTTGATCGTGTCCTCGGCGATGTAGTCCGACCAGTTGAAGACGTGCAGGACTTTCTCTTCTTCGACCGGCCCGGCGGCGGGCTGGCTCGACTGCGCCGGCTCCTTCTGGCCACAGCCGGCGAGTGCCGTGGCAACGGCAACGGCGGTCAGCGCAACGCGCAGTCTGTCGGTCATTTGGAAAGCTACTCCCCGTTGAGTTCAGGCGGACCGGCCGCGGGCACCGGCTTGCGGTGGGGAGGGTAGCGCAGAACGCTGGCGTGGCCCAGAGGGTAAAACCAGCCCGGCGCGTGCATCCGCATCTGCATTTTGGCCTTATGCGCTCGATGCCGGACGCAGCGAGCAGAATGCCGATTACCGCGCGCACAGGCGCGCAAGCGTCATCAGGGATGGATCAGCGCAGGCGACGAAAGTAGTACATGGAAGCTCGCGTCCTCAGACGTTCAACAGCAGATGTTCGCGCTCCCAGGAGCTGATCACCTGCAGGAAGGTTTCGTATTCGTTCTCTTTCACGGCGGCGTACGCCAGCACGAAGCGCTCGCTCAAGATGTCGATCAGCGGCCGGCAATCACGCAACAGCCGCACCGAATCCTCGATGTTGCGCGGCAGGCTGAACGGCAGATCGTAAGCGCTGCCGGAAACCGGTTCGGTGGGCTTCAGCCCTTCGACCATGCCGAGATAACCGCAGGCCAGCGAGGCGGCGATTGCGATATACGGATTCGCATCGGCGCCACCGACCCGATTCTCGACGCGGCGGTTCGCCGGGTTCGACACCGGCACGCGCAGGCCCGCCGTGCGATTGTCGTAACCCCATTGCGTATTGATCGGCGCCGAGTGATGGCGAGTGATGCGCCGATACGAATTCACGTTCGGCGCGAACAGCGACATCGCGGCCGGCAGATATTTCTGCAGCCCCGCGATGTGCGAGAAGAACAGCTGCGAGGGCCGCCCCTCGGCGTCGCTGAAAATGTTCTTGCCGGTGCGGCGATCCACCACGCTCTGATGAATGTGCATGGCGCTGCCGGGCTCGCGCGCCATGGGTTTGGCCATGAACGTTGCATACATCTTGTGGCGCAGCGCCGCTTCGCGTGCGGTGCGCTTGAACAGGAACACCTGGTCCGCCAGCGACAGGGCGTTGCCGTGGATCAGGTTGATCTCCATCTGCGCCGCCCCGTCTTCGTGGATCAGCGTGTCGATGGCGATGTCCTGCGCCTCGCAGAATGCATACACGTCGTCGAACAGCGGATCGAACTCGTTCACCGCGGCGATGGAATACGCCTGGCGGCCGATCTCCGGACGCCCCGAGCGACCGATCGGCGGCTTGAGCGGATAGTCCGCATCCACGTTCGGCTCGACCAGGAAGAACTCCAGTTCCGGGGCTACCACAGGATCCCAACCGTGCTGGGCGTACAGCTCGAGCACGTGTTGCAGCAGGTAGCGCGGCGCCATCGTCACCGGCCGGCCGTCCGAGTAGAAACTATCGTGAATGACCTGCGCGGTCGGCTCGGCAGTCCAGGGCACGACGCGGATGGTGGTCGGGTCCGCCTTCAGGACGATGTCGATCTCCGAGGGGCTGATGGCGCGATCGTCGTCCGGGTACTCGCCGGTGACGGTCTGCAGGAAGATGCTCTCGGGCAGCCGCATGCCCTCGTCCTCGGCGAATTTCGCCGCCGGCATGATCTTGCCGCGCGGCACGCCGGCCATGTCGGGAATGATGGCCTCGACCTCGGAAATGCCGCGTTCCTTGAAGAACTGCTGGATGACGCTCATATGCGATGCCTCGTCGCGTACTCACGCGCAGCCTTGCCGAAGGCCGCGAACAGAGCGCGCGAAAATGGGTTGTCCTGGAATTTCCACTCGGGATGCCATTGCACGGCCAGGGCAAAGCCCGGCGCCTTGCCGACCCGGAAGGCTTCGATCACGCCGTCGGGCGCGCGCGCTTCGATCTCGAGTCCGGCACCCAGGGTCTGCACGCCCTGCGAGTGCAACGAGTTCACTGTCAGATGATCCTTGCCGGCCAGTTGCCGCAACACGCCGCCGCCGACCAGCTCGACCTCGTGCGCCGGCCCGTACTGCTCATCCAGCGGCGCCTGCAAGTCCTCGCGATGATCGTCGTAGCCCTGGACTTCGTGCAGTTTCTGCCACAGCGTGCCGCCGAAAGCGACGTTCATTTCCTGGAATCCACGACAGATCGCCAGCAAGGGCATCCCGGCCTGAACCACGTGCGAAATCAGAGGTAGCGTGGTCGCGTCGCGGTCGGCATCGTGCAGAGTGCCGGCTTCGCTCGGCGGTCCGCTGTAGTGATGCGGCTCCACGTTGGAGGCGCTGCCGGTCAGCAGGATGGCATCGAAGCTCCGCAGCAGCTCCTGCGGATCGAGTGCCTCACCCAGCGAAGGAATCAGTACCGGAATGGCATCGGCACCCGCGGCCACCGCTTGAATGTATTTCTCTCCCACGCAGTGGAAGTAATGGTGGTCCCCCAGCAGACGCCGGTCCGCGGGGATTCCAATCAGCGGCTTGCTCGACATGGTGTTTAGGATCTTCAACGACCGGTCAGCCGACCGGCGTCCAACCGACGAAGCATTTAACCACAGTCCCGGCCGGGCCGCCGCTTCGCACTTGCCGGCAGGCGCCCATTTTCAGGCCCCACAAGGGCTTGCAGCCCAATTGACGCGAATCGGCCGCTTGCCGGCAGCGCGCCGCGCTGAGTATCCTGCGCCGCCCGCTCCCTGCGCCCGGCGCTACCAAATCTTAAACGGGTTTGCCCTGATGGCCGCATCGTGCATTCCTTCAGGTCGCGTCCCGCGCCGCGACGGGCCGGACCACGACACGAAGCACGAATGACCACGCCGCACGTCGACTCCTATTACGCCGCTTCCGCCCACCCGGCCCCCGTGCGCCCGATGTTGCAGGGCGAGCTGGAAACGGACGTCTGCGTCGTCGGCGGTGGGATCGCCGGCTGCTCGACTGCCCTGCACCTGGCCGAGCGCGGCTATCGGGTGGTGCTGCTGGAAGCCAAGCGCATCGGCTGGGGCGCTTCGGGCCGCAGCGGCGGCCAGGTGATTGCCGGGTACGCCAGCGGCCAGCAGAAGCTCGTCGATCAGCTCGGCATCGACGACGCCCGCAAGCTCTGGGACATCTCGGTGGAAGCACTGGCTCTTCTCAAGGATCGCGTGGCGCGGCATGCCATCGACTGCGATCTGCACTGGGGCCAGATGAACGTCGCCATCAAGCCGCGTCAGCGCGAGGCCTTACTGGCCGAGCAGCGCGAACTCACGGAACGCTTCGGCTATCCGCATCTGAAGTTCCTGGAGCGCGACAGTGTCGAAGCGCTGCTCGCCACCAAGCGCTACTGCGCCGGTTTGTACGACAGCGGCAGCGCGCATCTGCATCCACTGAACTACACGCTGGGCCTGGCCGCCGCCGCCGAAGCTGCCGGCGTCAAGATTTTCGAAAGCTCGGCGGTCACCGGCGTACGCCGCAGCGATCCTGCCGTCGTCACGTGCGCTCACGGCCATGTCAAAGCGCGCTTCGTCGCATTGTGCTGCAACGCCTATATCGATGATCTCGCGCCGATGCTGAAGGCACGGATCATGCCGGTGGCTACCTACATCGTCGCGACGCAGCCGCTGGGCGCAGCACGCATGATCGAGCTGATGCGCGAGAACATCGCCGTCACCGACATCAATTTCGTACTCGACTACTTCCGACAGTCCGCCGATCACCGCCTCCTGTTCGGTGGGCGCGTGAGCTATTCGGGACTCGATGCGTTCGGCACCAGGCGCGCCACGCGGCAACGCATGCTGAAAGTGTTCCCGCAGCTGGCGGATGTATCGATCGACTATGCCTGGGGCGGCTACGTGGACATCACCATGAACCGCGCCCCCGATTTCGGCCGGCTCGCGCCGCACATCTATTATCTGCAGGGATTCTCCGGCCACGGCATCGCGCTCACCGGTATCGCCGGCAAGCTGCTGGCCGAGGCCATCGGCGGGCAGTCGGAACGCTTCGATCTGTTTGCGAAAATCCGGCACCGCAATTTCCCCGGTGGCCGGTTGCTGCGCACGCCGGCGCTGGTGCTGGCGATGCTGTGGTATCGGATGCGGGATCTTCTGTGAACTACTCGCCTTCGTAGATACAGCCGCTGGTGCAGGTCTCGTGCACCGTCACTCGACTCAGCAACGGCAGCGTCGGCTTGAGCTGCTTCCAGATCCAGCGCGCCAGGTTCTCGCTGGTGGGATTTTCGAGCCCGGGAACCTCGTTCAGATAGTGATGGTCCAGCTGCTCGAACACCGGCTGGAACGCGGCCTTGATGTCGGCGAAGTCCATGACCCAGCCGGTGTGCGCGTCCACCTCGCCGCTCACATGCAGCTCCACGCGAAACGAATGCCCGTGCACGCGCGAGCACTTGTGGCCAGCCGGCACGTTCGGTAGCCGGTGAGCAGCTTCGAGGGTGAAAGCGCGAAAAATATTCATGTCAGCCTTTTCGCCAGGTCGAAACGACAACGCCGCGCGAAGAGCGCGGCGTATCGGAAAGCATCGGGCAGCTGCCGGTGGGTGCTTGCTGTCACGCCGCCTTGCGACGACGCGAGGACGAAGCGCAGCTGCAGGTGCCGCAGGTGCAACGGATCGTGTGGCAGTCCTTGCAGAGCGAGAAATCCACCGAACCGAAATGACGGCGGCAATGCTCGCAATAGGGCTTGCGCCGGCCGCTGCGCGCGGTGCGGTATGACGACACCGCTTCCGCATTCTCTTCGCACTGAGATTCCGTGCAGCTCGTCAGATCCTTGCTGACGATGGACCGCAGGAACGTGGTCGCACTCATCGAGCCAACCTTGAACAGTCGCATCTGCTCCGGAGCGAGCCCCATCTGTGCCACGGGATCGTAAATGACCACGCCCAGTTTGGGGTGGAACTGCAACTGAAACGGATCGCTCATGACGTCGCTCGGTACGTGCTTCGGCGCGTAGAAAATTGGGGGTGTTTGGGGGAAGCCTCGAAGCGAGGCCTGTCAAACAACCGTCATTCTGCTGCAACGCAAGATCCATATCAATCCGGGAGACCCCGTAGAACCGCGGAATAATCCCTCAAAATCGCGGCCGATTTCGCGTTCGGGGCCCGGAGCGCGGCTTGGACGCCGGCGCAGGCCGCGTGCTTGCGGCATCGGCCCCGTCGAGCGCGGCCGCTTTTGTCATATCGGGGGCCACCAGCTTGCTGGGGTCCGTCAGCGTCAGCACGAAGCACCGGTGAATCCGCGGGCTGCGGCGGAAATCCCACGGCAGCGTATCCGTAGTCATGTCTTCAATCGTGAAGGCGGCAAGCGCCTCGCGCTCGAGCTTGAAGCGGGTGAAATTGTTCGAAAACACGATGACACCGCCCGGCACCAGCAGCGGCGCGGCCAGCATCAGCAGCGCCACGTGATCGCGCTGCACGTCGAAATCGTCCTCCATCCGCTTCGAGCGCGAATGCGTCGGCGGGTCGATGAACATCAGGTCGTAGCGGCGCGTCGTGCCCTGTTGCTGCTTCAGCCAGGCGATGCAGTCCTCCTGCACGAAACCATGCTGCGGACCGGCCAGCTTGTTGATCGCCAGGTTGCGCTTCGCCCATTCCAGGTAGGTGCGCGACATGTCCACCGTGGTCGATGAGGCGGCCCCGGCACCGGCTGCGTAAACCGTCGCCGTGCCCGTATAGGCAAACAGGTTGAGGAAGCGCTTGCCCTGCGCCATTGCGCCCACGCGCTGCCGCGTCAGGCGGTGATCGAGAAACAGGCCGGTGTCGAGATAGTCATGGAAGTTCACCAGGAACAGGTACGGGCCTTCGCGCACATCCTGGAATTCGCGCTCTTCGCTCACCTTCTCGTACTGTGCAATGCCCTTCTGCTGGCGGCGTTGACGCAGATGAATGCGTTCCCGCGGCAACGCCAGCACTTCCGGGATCACCGCCAGCGCCTCGCGCCGGCGCGAACGCGAGGCTTCCTGCGCGATGGTTCGTGGCGCTTCGTATTCCTGCACGTAAGCCCACTGATCGCCCTTGCCATTGCCGTACAAGTCGATGGCGAAGGCATACTCCGGCATATCGGCGTCGTAGACGCGGAAGCACTGAATCGCTTCGCGCTGCGCCCAATCGGTGGCGGCTTTCAGGTTTTTGCGCAACCGGTTCGCGAACATCTGCGCGCCCGGTCGATTGCGGATCTCGTTCTCCTGCTCTTCGGTTCGTTGCTGACGCGCGGCACCGGTAAACTCCGCCGGCTCGACGTCGAATCGCAGCAAACGACATTCGATCCGGCCGTTGAACAGGGTGTGGCTACGCCGCGCATTGATGCCGATGGCTTTCGCGAGCGGTGGATTGCCGGTGAACACCGCCGCCTTCCAGCCCTCGAAGCTCTCGCGCAGCTTCTGGCCCAGCAGCTCATAAACCGACTGCAACCGCTCCTGGTCGCCGATGCGCTCTCCATAAGGTGGGTTGGTCAGCACCAGCCCGCTCGTACCGCTGTCGCGCGTGAGCTGCGCCAGATCGCGTCGTTCGATGTGCACGAAGCCGCGCAGCTTGGCCCGCTCCACGTTCTCGATCGCCGCCCGCACCGCGCCCGGGTCTTGATCGAAACCGCGCAGCACGATGCCGCGGCCGGACGTTGCAGTCCGCCGTTCCTTCGCCTCCTCTACCAGACGACGCCACAACTCGCGTTCGTGGCCCAGCCAGCCGATGAAGCCGAAGTGACTGCGCATCGAGCCCGGCGCGATGTCCAGCGCCATCAGCGCAGCCTCGATCGGGAACGTTCCCGATCCGCACATGGGATCGACCAACTCACCACCGGCCTTGGCGATCGCCGGCCAGCCGCAACGCAGAAGGATGGCGGCGGCAAGATTCTCTTTCAGCGGCGCCGCAACTCCGCGCGCCCGGTAAGCGCGACGGTGCAGGCTTTCTCCGGAGAGATCGAGGCTGAGCGTGGCTCGATCCCGGTCGAGCCGCACGTCGATGCGCACGTCCGGCTGATCCAGATCGACCGATGGCCGCTCGCCGGTGCGCTCACGGATGTGATCGACGATGGCGTCCTTGGTCTTGAGCGCGCCGAAATGCGTATGCGTAATGCCAGACGTCGCGCCTGCCAGATCGACCGCGAGCGTGCCACTGGGCTTGATGTGCTGCGTCCAGGCGATGGCGTTGACCGCCTCGTACAGCGCCTCGGGCGTCGGCGCTGGAAACGTGGCCAGCGGCAACAGGATCCGGCTGGCCGTGCGCGACCACAGGCAGGCGCGATAGGCCGTTTCGAGCGAGCCTTCGAACTGCACACCAAGCTTGAACTCGCGGCATTGCACGGCGCCGCACTCGCGCAACTCGGCAGCGGTGAGATCGGCCACCCCGGGAGGACAGGAAGCGAAAAACTGCATATCGAAAAAATTCCCAGCGAAGCGACGACGCGCCACCCGCAAATATAGTCATTCCGTGACGAGTAGATCCTAAGCGTACCCGAGGATCTCCGATCCCCTTCATTCGAGCGCCGCGTTGAAGAGCGTCGGCGGCCGGGACTGTTTTCGGGAGCCTCAAAAACAGGGATGTTTTTGCGGCAGCCCTACAGGGACGTACTCGCGGGCGGTCCCGAAAACAGTCCCGGCCGCCGACGCTCCCCGAACCTACAAGTAGCGATACACGAAACGCGACCGCAGGGTGACGCTCCGAAAACAACCCGGCCGGCGGCGCTCAACGAGCCCGCAAGTAGCAACGCGACACGCGACAGACGATACCGCTCCTGAAGACAGTCCGAGCGACGACGCTCTCGCGCCGCGCTTCACGGTGGAACAGATCGGAGCTCCCCTACGCGCCCGGCGGCGTCCGATGCCCATCCAGCGTCATGATCGGTCCGTACAGCTCCGGCCGACGGTCGCGGAACACGCCCCAGGCATTGCGGTAGTCGCGGATCGCGTCCAGGTCGAACGTGGCCGTCAGGATGGCTTCGCTGGAACGATCGGCCTGCTGGAGCAGCGCACCGGTGTGATCGGTGATGAACGAGGAGCCGTAGTAAGTCACCTCCCAACGCTCGCCGCGCTCGGTGCCGATGCGGTTCGATGCGACCAGCGGCATCACGTTCGACGCTGAGTGGCCCTGCATCGCGCGCTGCCAGTGATCGCGCGAATCGATACTGGTGTCCTGCGGCTCCGCGCCGATGGCCGTCGGGTAGAACAGGATTTCCGCACCGAGCAGCGCCATCGCGCGCGCGCTTTCTGGAAACCACTGATCCCAGCAGATGGCCACGCCGAGCGTGCCGAAGCGGGTCTTCCACACCTTGAAGCCGGTGTCGCCGGGCGAGAAATAGAACTTCTCGTGATAGCCGGGGCTCTCCGGAATGTGCGCCTTGCGATAGACGCCGAGCACACTGCCGTCCGCGTCGACCATGGCAACGGAGTTGTAGAAAGCGTTGCCGGCGCGCTCATACACGCTCGCCGGCAGCACCACGTTCAGCTCGCGCGCCAGCGCCTGGAAGCGCTTCACGGCCGGACTTTCCTCGATCGACCGCGCCAGCTCGAAATAGCGCGGGTCATGGTCTTTGCAGAAGTACGGCGTCTCGAACAGCTCCTGTATCAGGATGACGTTGGCGCCCTGCGCAGCGGCAGCGCGGATCAGGCGTTCGGCGGTCGCGAGATTTTCCTCGCGATTGCCAGTGCAGGCGAACTGAGTGGCGGCGACGGTGGTTTTCATGGGCGAGTATCTGGGGCCGTTGCAAGACTTCAAAAGGTGGGGGGCGTGCTGGCGCTGATGATCTCACAGACTTCCGTGCCCGGATTGCGGAACCGGTGCGGCACGCTGCTCTGGAAATAGTACGCATCGCCCGGGCCGAGCACACGGCTTTGTCCGCCGACCGTCACTTCGAGCTGGCCACTCAGCACGATGCCGCCCTCCTCGCCCTTGTGAGAGAGCATGTCCTCGCCGGTGTCGGCGCCGGGCCGATAGCGCTCCTGCATGATGGACATGGCGCGATGCGGCCGCTTCGCCGCCACCAGGCGCAGCGAGACATCGTCGTCACCGATGTCGGTGAGCTCATCACGCGCATAGAACACCTGCGGGTTGGAGTGCAGGTCGAGCGTGAAGAACTCGGCCAGCGACATGGGGATGCCGTCGAGCACCTTCTTCAGGGAGCTGATCGAGGGACTGACCCGGTTCTGCTCGATCAGCGAGATGGTGCCGTTGGTGACGCCGGCGCGCTTCGCCAGCTCCCGCTGCGACAGGCCGTACAGGGTCCGCACCGATTTCAGATGACCGCCGACGTCGATGCTCATGGCTACCTCGGACTCTCCAGGAAAATGTTTAGAATAATCGACGCCCTGATGCGGGACTAGCAGGTTCTTGCCCATTTTTTCCCGGTCGGATTGAGGCAGTTGTCGAATTTTCTTATCATCCCAGCGCCTTTTTCCGCTCCTGACCCAGAGGATTTCCCGATGACCGCCACGTCGCGCGCACAGCTCGATGCGCTATGGATGCCCTTCACCGCCAACCGTCAGTTCAAGGCCAATCCACGCCTGCTGGCGCGCGCCGAGGGAATGCATTACTGGACGCACGACGGCCGACAGATTCTCGATGGCGTCGCCGGCCTGTGGTGCGTCAACGCCGGGCATGGCCGCAAGGAGATCAGCGATGCGGTGAGCCGGCAGATCGCCACCATGGAGTACGCGCCGCCCTTCCAGATGGGCCATCCGGCCGCCTTCGAGCTCGCCAACCGGCTCACCCGACTTGCGCCCGGCGATCTGGACCACGTGTTCTTCACCAACTCCGGCTCGGAGTCGGTCGACACGGCTTTGAAAATCGCCATTGCTTATCACCGCGTGCGCGGTGAGGCTGCCCGTCAGCGCCTGATCGGGCGCGAGAAGGGTTATCACGGCGTCGGCTTCGGCGGCATCTCCGTCGGCGGCATGCCCAACAACCGCAAATTCTTCGGCAGCATGCTGCCGGGCGTCGATCACTTGCGGCACACGCTCGACCTGGAGCACAACGCCTTCTCACGCGGCGTGCCGCAGTGGGGCGCGCACCTGGCGGACGATCTCGAACGGCTGGTCGCGCTGCACGATGCGTCGACCATCGCAGCCGTCATCGTCGAGCCGGTCGCCGGTTCGGCCGGCGTGGTCCTGCCTCCGCAGGACTACCTGCAGCGACTGCGCGCCAGCTGCGACAAGCACGGCATCCTGCTCATCTTCGATGAGGTGATCACCGGTTTCGGCCGCCTCGGCACGCCTTTCGGCGCCGACTACTTCGGCGTCATGCCCGACATCATCACCGCGGCCAAAGGCCTCACCAACGGCGCCATTCCGATGGGCGCAGTGTTCGTGCGCAAGCAGATCTACGACGCCTTCATGAACGGCCCGGAGAACGCCATCGAGCTGTTCCACGGTTACACCTACTCCGCTCATCCGGTCGCCTGCGCGGCCGCGCTCGCCACGCAGGAAATCTACGAGCGCGACGGATTGCTCACGCGCGGCGCGGCGCTCGCGAAAACCTGGGAAGACGCAGTGCATTCGCTGCGGGACCTGCCCCATGTCATCGACATCCGCAATCTCGGTCTGGTCGCGGGCATCGAGCTGGGATCGCGGCCTGGCGCAGCCGGCGCTCGTGCGTATGAGGTCTTCCTGAAGGCTTACGAGAAAGGCGTGCTGATCCGCTACACCGGCGACATCATCGCGCTGTCGCCGCCACTGATCATCGAGCCGACGCACATCGATCAGATCGTGACGACATTGCGCGAGGTGCTGCGCACGGTGGCCTGAAGCCTGGCGGGCTGCCATTCCCGGAGCGAGCCTGGAAGCCCTGGATCCCACGATCCAGGGCTTTTTTCCCGGGGCGACGACTCCAAGCCGATCACTCGCTCCAGGGAAAAGCAGTGGCGAAGGCGAACACCAGCCGCGGCTCGGTGCTCAGCACGTCCCGCGCCGTGCCGTCGGCCTGCTTGAAGTCGCTGCCATCGATCCACTTCAGTGCCAGGTTGAAGCGACCCATCGTGTAGCCCACGCCGAGCGAGTAGTCGATGTAGGGCCGGCCAGCGCCGGCGCGCTTCAGATCGTCCCAGTAGTCACCGAAGCTGTAGCCGATGTGTGCCAGCGCCGAAAAATTTGCCGGCAGCGGTACGGTGGCGCTGCCGTCGAAATACCAGGCAGGCGTCTTGCCGCCGGTGCTATCGCCGCCGAAATCGTTCGAGTACGACAGCTTGCCCTTGAACCAGGAATAGCTCAGCGCGCCGTAGACTTCCACGAAATCTAGATCCGAGTCGTCGTGGTAGGTGTAGTACAGCAGGCCCACGTCCCAGCCGAGCTCACCCGCGGTCGTGCCGGTGAATCCGCTGTACACGTCGATCTCGTAGTCCACGTCGAGATCGCCGAAATCCACGTTGCTGCCCCAGGCGCCGAGATACCAGCCGCTGGGATGGGCATAGTCGAAGCTGGCCTGAACGGCCGGATCCTGCGCCGTCTGCGTGATGCCGCGATAGTCATAGTCGCTGGCCAGTGTCCAGGTGGACGAGACGCCGGCATTCGCCGCGCCGGCAGTAGCAGCCAGGACGAGCGCAGCCGCAATCCTCACAATTCGCATAGATCTCCCCTCGTTGAGCCAGAAACACGCCACCGCGACGCGAAGTCGCGGCATGCCGTTGCAGCAGATCCGTTCGCGGTGCGCGCAACTTCAGTCCGCGCTGACGACGATGCAGCAACCATGCCAGCAACGTCAGAGACTCAGCTTGCGAATGCGGGAGAGCGAAATCGAGAAAATTCACGCACGATTCATGCGCGGCAGGTGCGTTCTTGTGCGCTGCTTATGAGTTGATCTGCGCTCGACGAACCAGTGCCTGCCCGAGTACACGGACGCATCGAATGCGCATGCCCCGGCAGCGAGCATGCGCAATACGTGCTGCGCTATTTCGATGCGGGCTCGAAGATCACGTAGAGCTTGCTCGTCGGCTCGGTGACGTGCCACACGCCGACGAAGCCTGCCGGCACCACGAATGAATCACCGGCGCGGAATGTCCGGCTGTATCCGGCATCGCTCTCGATACGCACGGCGCCGCGCGTGATGTGGCAGAACTCGTTCTCGG
Source organism: Povalibacter sp. (assembly GCA_035556415.1). GTDB lineage: Bacteria > Pseudomonadota > Gammaproteobacteria > Steroidobacterales > Steroidobacteraceae > Steroidobacter. The sequence goes on along the minus strand of DATMEZ010000099.1, from coordinate 62 downwards.
TGTAGCGCACACGCCAGCGGCCCGGCGTACTTTCCCAGATGCCAGCGAAGAACTGGCCGGTG
>DATMEZ010000098.1:0-21186 GCA_035556415.1 Povalibacter sp. | reverse complement strand
GGCTGATCGATATCTGCCTGGAAGCGGGCCTGAATCTGTTCGATACCGCCGATGTGTATTCCGCTGGTGCCTCGGAGCAGATTCTGGGCGAGGCGATCAAGGGCCGTCGCGATGCAGTCATTCTCTCCACCAAGATCACTTTGCGGGCGGGCGAGGGGCCGAACGACGTGGGTGCCTCGCGGCATCACCTGTTGCGCGCCACGGATGCAGCGCTGGCTCGACTGGGAACGGACTACATCGATCTGCTGCAACTGCATCATTTCGATGCGCAGACGCCGGTGGAGAGCGTCATGTCCACGCTCGACGATCTGGTGCGCGCGGGCAAGGTACGCTACATCGGCGTATCCAATTTTTCCGGCTGGCAGTTGATGAAGTCGCTCGCGGTCGCGGATCGCTACGGCTATGCGCGCTACGTCGCCAATCAAACGTACTACTCGCTGATCGGTCGTGACTACGAGTGGGAGCTGATGCCGCTGGGACTGGATCAGGGCGTCGGCGCGATCGTATGGAGCCCGCTGGGCTGGGGCCGGCTCACCGGGAAGATCCGGCGCGACCGGCCGCTGCCGGCGTCGAGCCGGTTGCACGAAACGGCGCAGTTTGCGCCGCCGACCGATCCGGAACGCCTGTACCGCGTCGTCGATGCGCTCGATGAGGTCGCAATGCAAACCGGCAAGACCATTGCGCAGGTGGCACTGAACTGGCTGTTGCAACGTCCTACTGTATCGACCGTACTCATCGGCGCACGCAACGAGGAGCAGCTCAGAGATAATCTGGGCGCAGTCGGCTGGACGCTATCGCCAGCACAGATGGCGAAGCTCGATGCCGCAAGCGCAGTGACGCCGCCGTATCCCTATTATCCGTACTGGAACGGCCAGTTCGCCGAGCGCAATCCACCGCCGGTGACCACACCGCCACGCTGAAATCGGCGAGTTGACTTTGCATCAAGTACGGGCCGGCGCCATTCGAATTGCATGGAACGAGGCGACTGCGCGTGCGGCTCTGGAGCGCTGAAGTGAATTCCCTTACGCTACCGCTGATTTCGCTCGAGTCTGAGTGTCGTTCAGCTGGACGGTGGGGACCTCACGATGAGCATGAAGATGACCCTGACGCAGCGCGGGACGCTCGTCATCAGCGATGGCGAGGAAACCATCGAACTGCAGCGCGGCTTCGTCGCGTCACCCGGCATCCAGACGCACCAAGGCAGCGGCACGACCTCGCCGGCGCCGCCACCGCCTGATCCCAAGCCACAGCCTCAGCCCAGGCACCCGCCGCGGCCGCCCGACGAGGACGATCCGGAGATCAGCACGCTGCCGGAGCCGCTCATCGGTCCGGTGGTCACGGTGATCAGGCCGATCGGTGACGAACTCGGGGTACGCGAGTGGGCGCCTTTCTCCCACGATCTCATGCACTTCGAGATCGACTGTCGCAGCCTCGAAGATCTGCAGCCGGGCAGGATCGTGAGCCGGCTGCAGCCGGCCATCGCCCTGTTGGGGCCCGCCCGTCGCCAGGCGCCGCTGGCCCTGGATCTGACGCTGAGCCTGGAACAGTGGCGTCACGGCTTCGAGATGAAGACCTTCAACGTCCTGCTGGAGCGGCCGGATCTGCGGCTGCGCTACATCCGGCTGCTATTGCAGGACGACGAGAGCGGGACCTAGGAGGAGCGCATGCAGGAGGGGATGGATCGCTACGCAAATGCGAAGGCGACACTGCGCGACAACGTCAAATGGCTCGCTGGCAGCTTTGCCGGACTGGCTGCACTGATCCTGGCAGGCACGCCGTTCACCGGCTACGGCAGTCTGGACAAGTCCAGTCCTCGCTTCGTCGGCGCCACCGTCGGGCTGTTCGTCGCGGTGCTCTGCTTGTTCATCGCATGGATCGTGTTGCTGCGCATGCTGCGGCCGGATGTGATCTATCCCCGCTATCTGCGTGCCCAGTTCAATGTCGACGATGAGATCGAGGGGCGCGCCGCGCGCCGCGAGATCGAGGCACTCAGGGATGAATTCACCCGCCAGCACAAGGACCTGCTGCCGCAGGGCAAGACGCAGCTGACGCAATTCGATCAGCTCGAAACACTGCGCGAGAACGCCTGGAACGACTGGGCCAGGAATCAGAGCGATCAAGGCAAGCACACCGTCTGGCAGAACTACCGCAACAGCACCTTCGTGGTGCTGTACTGGGCTTCGTACACCGTGCTGCACTATCGGATCACGCGCGGCTTTCGCTGGATCATCGGGCTCGGCGCCGTCATCGTGCTCGCCATCAGCGTCTTTGCCTGGGCGGCGAATCCACCGAAGGCCGAAGCCGCGGGCAAGCCGGGCACGATCATCATCGATGAGAGTGGCGCCGCACCGGCGCCGCCTGCGGTTGCACGTCTGGAACCGGTGCCTTTCGAGCATGCGCAGTCCCGGCTCACCCCGAAAGGCTGGGAAGCGATCAATGCCGCCCGCAATTTTCTGCGCCGCGAAGCAGGTGCAGGCGTACTGCTGCTCGCGCATACCGATACAAGCGGCGGTCCCGCCGTGAACGAACGACTGGCGCGGGAGCGAGTGGCCGCTGTCTATCGTGCGCTGACGAATGAAGGTGGCATCGCGACCACGCGCGTGTTCATCGCGGAGTTGCCGGAGCGAGATCTACCCATCGTGACGCCGCAGGACACTCGCAACGAGAAGAACCGGGACGTCGAGTTCATGATCGTGGCTTTGCCGCCTCGGTAGCGACTGCGCAAAGTTCGGCGCCTGCAGTGCCTCGGCTACAGCGGTTGGCGACGAGCAGCGTCGCTGAAAGCGCAATCCTATTCGTCGGCCGGCAGCAGCTGCGGATTCCAGGTCACTTCCCACAAGTGCCGGTCCGGGTCCTGGAAGTAACCGGAGTAGCCGCCCCAGAAAGTGTCCTGTGCCGGTTTCACGATGGTGGCGCCCGCGGCGCGTGCCTGGGCTATGACGGTGTCGACCTCGGCTTTCGAGGCCACGTTGTGCGCAAGGCAGAACTCGGTCGCGCTCGGCGGCCCCACTGGCAGCCCCGAGTCGTGCGAAAGGCTGCGCCGCGGCCACAGCGCCAGGCGCAGCCCGCCGTGCAAATCGAAAAAGGCGACCGCACCATGCTCGAACTGCTCGCCGACGATGCCGTCGGTGGCCAGTCCCAGGCCGTCACGATAGAACCGGACCGAGCGGTCGAGGTCGTCCACACCGAGCGTGACGAGCGTGATACGAGGTTTCATGGCGTCTCCTGCAAGAGGGAGATGATAGCGCTGCGCGCGAGGTGCAGTTGCATCCGTAGCGAGAACTGACAGCGCGTAGGAGCGGTTGCTACATTAGCAACCGCCACATGGGCCATCGCATATATCGTGCGACGCAGGCCGCGAGGTGTGGCAATGGAAACTTCCATCGGCGTGCGAGCGCTTTCGGGGGAATCGGATTGGTGGACGGTAAGAGATGTTGGAGCATGGGCCTGGCGTTGATCGCAGGCATGCTGTTCCATGCGCCGACCCAGGCGCAGATCTACAGTTGCACCGCGCCGGATGGCACACGCGTCTACTCGGACAAGAGATGCGGCCCGGACGCGAAGCTGGTCGAGGGCATCACGTCGGGCAAGCGGCCCTCGGCCGCAAAGACTGCCAGCGTGCCACCGAAGTCACCGACGGAGCTGAGCGAGCTGCTGGAGCTGTGCAATGCAGGCGACCAGGCGGCGTGCATGCGCTGGACCAAGGGCGGCGGCCCCAATCAGCTTCGTTTGAAAGAGCAGGATCTTGAGAAGTCCTGCGATGCCGGTTCGCTGTCGGCCTGTGAAGAGCGTTACTGCCGCGATGGCGTCAGCGAAGCATGTCGCCAGCGGATCCTGTTGGTCGCATCGATGTCGGGGGAGACCTGGTATCTGCGTGACCAGGATGGACCCTCGGCGCCGAATGGGTTTGCGACTTACTCGGTCCGGTGCATGCGCCGCGGCAGCCGTGAGTTTCGCGACGTGCAGGTTCGTTGTTCGACGACTGCCGGTCCAAACCGTTGCCTGAACGCAAGCACGCAGGAAGGTTTTCCGCGGCTGGACCTTGCAGCAGCGAACAGTTGCCTGGCGAACTGACGAGACGGCCCCTCTTCATCCAGGAAGAGAGGCCGATCCGTCGATTACCGTTTGATCGTCTCGACCCACTTGCCGAACGCCGCGGCAAAGGTCTGCAGGAATTTCTCGGTGCCTTCGTTCTGCAGCCGGCCTTCCTCGTCGAAGAGGCTGCCCGCATTGCCGATATAGGCCTCCTGCTGCAACACCGGGACGTTCAGGAACGCCAGCGACTGGCGCAGGTGATGATTTGCACCGAAGCCGCCGATGGCGCCGATGGACACGCTGACCACGGCCCCCGGCTTGCCGTCGAAAACACTCTGGCCGTATGGGCGTGAGCCCACGTCGATCGCATTCTTGAGCACCGCCGGAACCGAGCGGTTGTATTCGGGCGTGACGAACAGCACTGCATCCGTGGCTGCGACCTTGCGGCGGAACTCGACCCATGCAGCCGGCGGCGTCTGCGTTTCCAGGTCCTGGTCGTAGAACGGCAGCTCACCGATCGGGATCTGCTCGAACTGCAGATTCGCCGGCGCCAGCGCCGCGATCGTGCGGGCCGTTTTCCGGCTGAAAGAGTCGCGCCGCAGGCTGCCGATCAGTACCGCCACCTTGTAAGACATGGAAAGCTCCTGGGGTGAAGAAGTTACGCAGGCCACTGTAGCGGCTGCCGCGACCTGGATCATCGGGCCGGGCGCGATAACATTCATGCAGCGCGCAGTGAAATCGTTCAGGGAATGCCGCAGAAATGCCTGCGAAAAACGGCCTGGCTGCAGTACGGCCGTTGGCGGGCGCGGACCGATGGCTCGTGTATCATCGCCGGGGTTTTGCCGCGCCGCTGCCGCCGGAGGGGATGTATGTTGAAGGAATCGATTGCCGCCGCCGTGGCCCTATCCTGGGTGGCTGTCTGCGGTGCCGCCGACGTTGCGGCGGGCAAGGTGGCGGCGCAGGCGAAGTGCGTGGAATGCCACGAAGCGGACGATTGGGAAGGCGAGAGCGCGGCATCGCTCGAAGCGCTGATCGCCGATATCGTGGCCGGCAAGGTGAAGCACAAGAAGAAGATCGAGCTGTCGCCGGCGGAGATCGCCAACATCGCGGCGTACTGGGGCCGGGGCGGCAAGTAACGGCGGATTCATGCGTACGCTGTGCCTGATCCTGATTCTGGCGAACGTGCTGTTCTTCAGCTGGTCGCAGCTGATCGACGTGCACATCAGTGCCCTGGATCGCGGTACGGCGACGGTGGCGACCCCGCCGCCGCGCATCGTGCTCGCACGCGAAGTGACGTCAACGCCGGACCCGGCGCAGATCAAAGATGTCCAGCCCCCGCAGGTGGCTGCGTTGAGTGACGCAGCGCCGGCTCCGACGACGGCGGCGGCTGATCCATTTTCATGCACCAGCGTCGGCCCATTCGCAGAACTCGCGGATGCAGCGCAGGCTCAGGCTGCGTTGAAAGCCGCGGGCTTCATTCCGCGCCAGCGCCTGGAGCAGGGCGAGCTGTGGGTCGGCTACTGGGTGAGCGTCCAGGATTTCGAATCGCGCGAAGCCGCCGAGAAAGCACTCAAGACGCTGCTCGACGCCGGCATCACCGATGTGTACCTGATGCCAGGCTCCGATCCGGCGAATGTCCTGTCGCTGGGTGTGTTCTCCGACTATCAGCGTGCGCAGCGCCGTGCAGAGGAGATTCGCGCGCTGGGGTTCTCGCCGCGCATCAACGATCGCAAGCGTGCCGGCACCGTGTACTGGATCGATGCCGATCTGGCCGAGCCCGGCCAGAAGATCGACACCAGCCTGTTCCAGAGCGGCCCCGGAAAAATCATGCGGCTGGAACTGCGCGCCTGCCCGGCGCCGGTCAGCGGCTGAGATCGAGCCAGTTCCGCGGACGTCAGTGACCACTGCCGTGTGAAGGCAGGGGTCCACGATCGCACCAAGGTGCGCAATGGCCATTATGGATCTACAGGCCTGCTCGGGCGCGGCATCGGACGTCCCGGTGAGCCTTACCTGCCAAGGGAAGGGTCTTCGGGTAGAATCCCGGCTGCTTCTGGAGGAGCCGCCCGGGCAAATCTTCCGATACGGGCATCGATAGGGAGCGTCGACGACGCACGTAAGTCGTTGATTGCCGGCTTAGCACAGTTGGTAGTGCACCTGATTTGTAATCAGGGGGTCGGGGGTTCGAGTCCCTCAGCCGGCACCATGACTCACTCAAAAAGTGCAGCTCTTCAAGAAAGACGAAGTGCTTCCGTTTACCCGTCTCATGCCGTCGAGCGCATACCTCCCGAACCCGACGCTCCATTGTTTCTGAGCATGCTTCACGGATTGCTCCGGTACAGTCGAAAAAGAACAGGCGGCTGCTTCGCACAGAAGCGGAAGTGATTTCCCGTTAGTAGCGCGGTCCTCGAGTTCGCAGGATTTCGATAAGAATGGGTGCCAGCTGAGGCTCAAATCCCCGACCCCCTGATTACAAATCAGGTGCACTACCCACTGCGCCAGGCCGCAAATCGACGGTCCCGGCTCGGTGAACCATTGCTCGAATTTCCATCCCGTGAGTTGACGGTAATCGACTTACACGGGTACAAACCCGAACCCGTGAACGCATCCAGAGAGTGTGACAAGTGGGGTTCAGACTGAATTTTGCGGCAGGGCTGCTGGGCTGTGTATGCCTTGTCCCGGTCGCTCTCCCGGCAGAACCAACACCGTCGCCGGCTGTCTTGCCGGTGGAATACTTCACGCGTTACGACCAGCTCGGCTCCCTGGAGCTGTCTCCAAACGGAGAGTTCGTTGCCGCCTCGGTCGGCCAGTCAGGCCAGTATTCGTTGATGGTCTTCAGCGTGAAGGACAAGAAGATCGTCGGCGGCGTGCGCATGCCGGATCGCATGACGGTCGCAGAGTTTCACTGGGTGTCCGACGAGCGTCTGATCTACATGACCGGCGCCCAGTTTCCCGGCAAGCGCTATGCGACGGTTACGGGCGAGATCTTCGGCGTCGATCGTGATGGCAAGGGCCAGCAACGGCTGTATGGCTCGTGGGGTGCGCAGCAGAAAACCGGCACCAACATGCGAGTACGTGAGGCGACTTTCGCCTACGCCGAGCTGTTGAGCATGTTGCGCGGCGACGGGCGCTACGTCCTGATAGCGGAATATCCGTGGAAGCTGAAAGGCAACGAGTATTTCAACGACCCCGACGCCATGCCGATCTATTCCCGCCTCGACGTGCGTACCGGTACCAAGGCCAAAGTGGGTTGGGTGCCGCTCGCCGGGGCGAGGCTGCTCGTGGACAATCACGACCAAGTGCGTTTCGCAGTGGGGCGTAATGAGCAGCAGCGTCTGACGGCGATCTGGAAGGCTGCTGCGGACGATGCATGGTCGACGTTCGACCTGCCCGGGTTCGATCAGGAAACCGTGCGGCCGCGCCGTTTCACCAAGGACGATGGTGCTGTGTACTTCACGGCTGCCAAGCAGGGAGAGCCTTTCGAGGCACTGTATCGCCTCGATCTCACCAGCCAGCAGGTAACGAAAGCAGCGGGTTTCGAGGCCAGCGACGTGGGCGGCATCATCATGGATTTTGCCGATCGCGAGATCGTTGGTGTCTACAGCCTTGCGGATAGCGCCGAAGTGCAATGGCTGAATCCGGACGATCCGGCAGCGCGGCTCTATCAGTCGCTGCGGCGGGCTTTCGCCGACCAATACGTCCATATCGCCAGCACGACTCAGGACGGCCATTTGGCACTGGCGTTCGTGAATTCGTCCGTGAATCCCGGCGAGTACTACCTGTTCGATACCACGAAGCGCAGCGCCGATTTCTTCCTGGCCAGCCGTCAATGGGTCGACCCGCGTCAGATGCGGCCGAAGGAGGCCGTCGAGGTCAAGGCACGCGACGGACTGGTTCTGCATGGATACCTGACGCGGCCTGCCGGCGCTGGCGAGCATCCGCTGGTCGTGTTTCCTCACGGCGGCCCGCATGGCCTTTACGATGACGATTCCTTCGAGGGCGACGTGCAACTGCTGGCCAACCGCGGTTACGCGGTGTTGCAGATCAATTATCGCGGCAGCGGTGGCTATGGCGTGAAGTTCGAGGAAGCCGGCTACCGTGAATGGGGCGCACGCATGCAGGACGATGTCACGGATGCCACACTCTGGGCGATCGAGCAGAAAGTTACGTCCGCCGATCGTATCTGCATTTTCGGAGCCAGCTACGGCGCGTATGCCGCTCTGATGGGGGCGGTGCGTGAGCCGAAGATGTACAAATGCGCGATCGGCTTGGCTGGCGTTTACGACCTGGAGCTGATGTTGAGCTCGGCCGATGTGCCGCGCTCACGCAGCGGCCGCGCCTATCTCGGCGACGTGCTGGGCAACGACAAGGAGCAGTTGCGCTCCCGCTCGCCGGTCTACAACGCCAACCTGATCGAAGCCGCCGTGATGCTTATCCACGGTGAGGCGGACTGGCGAGCCGATTTCGAACAGGCCACGCGCATGAAAGCCGCACTGGAGAAAAATGGCAAACCGGTCGAGTGGCTGGCTCTCGCCGGGGAAGGCCACGGCATCTACGATGAAGAGTCGCGTCGCCAGGTGTACGAGCGAGTGCTTGATTTTCTCGATCGCAATCTCATGCGAAAAGGGAGTGGGGCTGCAGGGCAGTGACGGACTGACGAGGCGATCCAACGTCCGCGCTTTCGGGATTGCGTCCGCTATCGCGCTGCTCGTTCTGTTTGCCGGCTCTGATGAGTCGCAGCGAGGCTCGATGTTGCGGCTCCGCATTCCATGATGCCGGCGCCTATAATGCCTTCCGAATCATTCCTCGGAGGATCGCCGCCATGTTCTCGACTGCCGCCCGAATCGCAGTGCTGTCGGCTGCAACCGTGATGGCCGCCTGTACGATGGAACCCAGCAAACCTGAGCAGCCCTCGGCAGCTCCGCCGGCTTCCGAGTCCGCTGGCTGCGATGCGGCCAAGGCCTCCTTCGCAGAGGGTGAAACCTATAGCGACGAGATCGCGCAACGGGCCCGGGAGGCGAGTGGCGCGAGAACGGTGCGCGCTCTGCGGCCGGGACAGGTCGTGACGATGGAGTATCGCTACGACCGGTTGAATCTGAAGCTCGACGATGACGGTCGCATCGAGAGCGCGAATTGCGGATGAGCTGCCAGTGCCGAGCAGCGGTGTGCTCGCGAGATCGAATTCCCCGAAGCGCAGTCGCACCGATCTTCACTGCCATCCGCGGCAATGACGAGGACCTTTCATGATTACGGCCGATCAATTCAACCAGCGCGGCGCCGAGAACCTGCCGGGATACCTGGGCATCGTCATCACCGCGGTGGAAGCGTCCGGGGTCAGAGCCGAGTTGCCGGTTCGAGGTGCGCTCATGGCGCCGAACGGTTTCCTGCACGCGGGAACGGTCGTGACGCTGGCGGACACGTGCGCCGGGTATGGCTGTGTGGCGAACCTGCCTGAAGGGGCCAGTGGCTTCACCACCGTCGAGCTCAAGTCCAATCACCTCGGCACGGCCCGCGAGGGCACCATCGAGTGCGTGGCGCGGCCAGTGCATCTTGGCAAGACCACGCAGGTCTGGGATTCCGTAGTGACTCACCGGGAATCGGGCAAGACCATCGCGCTGTTTCGTTGCACCCAGATGATTCTCTATCCGAAGAAGAGTGCGTGACTGCGGTGAATCGGATACGCGCTGAACAGGGAAGGTGCAGCCAGCGGGTGTGAAGATTGATCGTCAACGAATTCGCGGCGGCATTCTCAATGCGCGAAAGCCTTGCGGCGGATTAAGCCGAAGCAGCGACGTTCAGCGCGATTCCGGCTGCCGATTCAGTTCGTACACGCACATGTTGACGGCCGCCGCCAGGTTCAATGATTCGATGGCGCCACCGCCGCGAATCGTGAAGGGCTGCGCTCCGAGTGCCGCGATCTCTTCGCGGGGCAGGCCTCGTGCTTCGTTGCCAAACAGATAGCAGTCGAACGTAGCGAAATCCGGCGACGGCAGGCGCTCGCCATCCATGTCCAGGCAGGCGATGCGTTCGAAGCGCTGGGGTAGCGATCCCAGTGCCACGTCCAGCTCGACCGGTACATGGAAGATCGCGCCCATGCTTGCACGTACCACTTTCGAGTTGCAGGGATCGACGCTGCCGGGGCTGAGCAGGCAGCGGAAACGACCGAACCAGGCCAGGGTGCGCAGAATGGTGCCGAGATTGCCCGGGTCCTGGATTTCATAAAGATAGACGGCGTGCTCGCCTTCGCCATCCGATGCAGTCGGCAGGGCGGAAATCGGCACCCGTGCGACGATGCCCTGCGGCGTGTGCGTCTCGGCGATCTGCGCCATCTGACGCTCATCGATCACATGAGTTTCGAACGGACTGTGCCAATGCTCGCGCTCGGGCGTGACGTACAGCTCGCAGCGCTGCAGTTCTGGATTCTGTAGTGCCGCTTTCTGCAGTTCGAGCACCAGATGCTCGCCTTCGACCAGGAAGTATCCGAACGCCTCGCGATACTTCTTCTGGTGCAGCTTCTTGAGATCGTCGAGCTTCATGAGTTCACCGCAGCGCAGCTGATGGCGCTCAAGCGCGGCCGAGATCTTCGGCCGCCGGCTGGCTGCTCTTGCGGCCGTTCGACAACATGGATCGGGCCACTGCTTCCGCAACCTTGATGCCATCCACGCCTGCGGACAGGATGCCGCCCGCATATCCCGCGCCTTCGCCAGCGGGATACAGTCCGTGCACGTTCAGGCTCTGGAGCGTTTCGGCATCTCGCGTGATCCGCACCGGCGAGGACGTGCGGGTCTCGACGCCGGTGAGCACGGCATCGTCTCGATCGAAGCCGCGAATCTGTTTGCCGAATTCCGGCAGCGCCTCGCGAATGGCTTCGATCGCATAGTCCGGCAACGAAGAGGCCAGATCGCCCAGGCGCACACCGGGCTTGTATGAAGGTTCGATTTCCCCGAGTTCGCGCGATGCCACTCCGCGCACGAAGTCACCGGCCAACTGGCCGGGTGCGCAGTAATCGCTGCCGCCCAGAACATAGGCATGCGACTCGAGGCGTTCCTGCAGTTCCACGCCCGCCAGTGGCCCGCCGGGGAAGTCCTGTTCCGGGTTGATGCCGACGACGATGCCGGCGTTGGCGTTGCGCTCGTTGCGCGAGTATTGGCTCATGCCGTTGGTGACCACCCGCTGCGGCTCGGAAGTGGCTGCCACCACCGTGCCGCCCGGACACATGCAAAAGCTGTAGACCGCGCGGCCATTGCGTGCGTGATGCACCAGCTTGTAGTCAGCCGCGCCCAGCTGCGGATGGCCGGCATATTTGCCCAGACGAGCCTTGTCGATCAGCGATTGCGGGTGCTCGATACGGAAGCCCACCGCAAACGGCTTGGGTTCGATGAATACGTCGCGTCGCTGCAGCATGCGGAAGGTATCGCGCGAGCTGTGTCCCAGCGCCAGTACCAGATGGCGGCTGCGAATCGTTTCGCCATTCTCCAGGATCGCGCCTTCGAGCTGGCCGCCGTCGATCAGCAGGTCGGTGACCTTGTGCTCGAAACGCACTTCGCCGCCCAGCGCAATGATTTCCTCGCGCATCCGCGCCACCACGCCAGTGAGGCGGAAGGTGCCGATGTGCGGTTTGCTGACGTACAGGATTTCCTCCGGCGCGCCGGCACGCACGAATTCCTGCATCACCTTGCGACCGTAGAATTTAGGGTCCTTGATCTGGCTGTAGAGCTTGCCGTCCGAAAACAGGCCGGCGCCGCCTTCGCCGAACTGCACGTTGGATTCCGGCGTCAGGGTCTGCTTGCGCCACAGTGCCCAGGTGTCCTGGGTGCGCCGGCGCACGTCGCGCCCGCGCTCCAGCACGATGGGTTTGAACCCCATCTGTGCCAGCAGCAGCGCAGCGAACAGCCCGCAAGGGCCGAAACCCACGATCAACGGCCGCTCGTCCAGGGCGGCCGGTGCCTGTGCCACGGCGTGGTAACTCGTGTCCGGGGCCGGACGCACGTTGTGGTCGTGAGCGAGCCGCTGCAGGATCGCCGCTTCGTTGCGGGCGACAACGTCGATGATATAGACGAAGGCGATGGTGCTGTTCTTCTTGCGCGCATCGTAGCTGCGCTTGAAAACAGTGAATTCCAGCAGGTCGGTGTCTTTGATGCCCAGCCGCCGGACGATGGCCGGGCGCAGGGCGTCGGCGGCGTGATCCAGGGGTAGCGACAGCTCGGTGATGCGAATCAAGGCGATATCCTGGCCGGTGACTCCGGCAGAGGAAGCGACGGGTTAGAATACGACGCGCATTATACAGTGTGCTTTGCGCCAGCCGCCTGCCGGCCGGCACCGGCTTTCTCCCGCAACGGGTTCTCCATGGCACGATCCAAGAGCAGCCATCGCTGGCTGCAAGAGCACGTCAACGATCCTTACGTCAAGCAGGCCCAGAAGGACGGCTACCGTTCGCGCGCCAGCTACAAGCTGCTCGAGCTGAACGAGCGCGACAGGCTGATCCGGCCGGGCATGCTGGTGATGGACCTGGGCGCGGCGCCGGGCGGCTGGTCGCAGGTGGCCGCGCGCCTGGTGGGCGAGAAGGGTCGGGTGCTGGCCACCGACATTTTGCCGATGGACGCCATCGCCAACGTGGATTTCATCCAGGGCGATTTCACCGACGAGGCCGTGTTCAACCAGATCCTGGCCGCGCTCGGCGATCGCCCGGTCGACCTGATCATTTCCGACATCGCGCCCAACATCAGCGGCATCGACTCCGCGGACCAGGCCTCGTCCATGTACCTGGTGGAGCTGGCTCTGGACCTGGCGCGGCGTGTGCTCAAGCCCAAAGGCAATTTCGTGGCGAAGGTCTTTCAGGGCGTGGGCTCGGATGCGTACTTGAAAGATCTGCGCAGCTCCTTCGAGAAAGTGTCCATCCGCAAGCCCGCCGCGTCGCGTTCCCGATCGAGGGAGGTTTACATGGTGGCCCGGGGCTTCAAGGGAAAGTGATCGCCGCTTTCCGCAGAGATCGCGTGCTGTCGATCCTGTTTTCATCGAGTTGATATCGCAACGCGTCAAGGCAGACACTGCGAGACGCATTCCGGGTTCATCGTGCTCCAGCAGGTGGTAGCGGCGCCGGCAGCGATCCGTTCGGGTCTGCCGGTTTGCATCCGCGGCTCGGCGGGCCATGGCCGGATTGAACACTTCGGGCATTCAGGCCGCACTAACGATGCCAATTCGACGGGGGCCGGTCATGAGCAATGAAGACGTCCACAAGGGCCGCTGTTTCTGCGGCGAAGTGCAGTTCGAGGTTTCGGGCCGGCCGGCGGCCATGGGCTATTGCCACTGCGAGTCCTGCCGGCACTGGTCGGCCGGGCCAGTCAATGCATTCACGCTGTGGAATCCGCAGTCGCTGAAGGTGACGCACGGCGCCGAAAGCATCGGCACCTACAACAAGACACCCATCAGCTACCGCAAATGGTGCCAGCGCTGCGGCGGCCACCTGTTCACGGATCACCCGACCCTGGGACTGGTCGACATATACGCCGCACTGCTTCCGGAGCTGGAGTTCGAGCCAGGCGTCCACGTTCACTATCAGCAGACCGTGCTGCACATCCGCGATGGCATGCCCAAGCTGCGGGACATGCCCAGCGAAATGGGCGGCTCAGGTGCCGTCCTGCCCGAATAGCGCATCGTTGCCGTGAGCGCGGGACTGGGCGGCCTGACGGGACTGAAGGCCGATCCGGGCGACGATGCGCTCGAGCGGGCCGGTGCGGGGCTTGAACCGGCCCGCTAAACTTGCGAGCCATGAATGCTCGAACCCGCCTGACCGTCGCTCTGGTGACCGCCCGCGCTGCGCGTGGGGTGGACGATGACCTGCTGCCTCTGCAGCAGGCCTTGCACGCTGCTGGTGTCGAAGTCTCCATCGTCGACTGGGATGACGACTCAGTGCGATGGAGCCGGTTCGATCTGGCGCTGCTGCGTTCCACCTGGGATTACATGGTGCGCATGGAGGAATTCCTGGCGTGGATCGCGCGCGCGGCGCAACTGACCCGGCTGGTGAATCCCCCGGACCTGGTGCGTTGGAGCCTGGACAAGCACTACCTGGCGGATCTGCACGCGGCCGGTGTTCCCGTCGTGCCGAGTTGGTTCATCGAGCCCGGTGAAGCGGCGTTGCCGGCGATCGAGAAGGTGCTGGCCGGCGCCGCTGCCGCTGAGTTCGTGGTGAAGCCCGCGATCGGCGCCGGTTCCCGCGATGCGCAACGTTACGCTCGCGCGGACATCGGATCGATGGTTGCGCATGCCGAGCGTCTGCTGGGTGTCGGTCGCGCGGCACTGCTGCAACCTTATCTCGACCGGGTGGACGAGCGCGGCGAAACGGCGCTCATCTTCTTCGCCGGCGAGTTCAGCCATGCCATCCGCAAGGGGCCGTTGCTGCAGAAGGGCGGTGAAGCCAGCACGGCGCTGTTCGCGACGGAGCAGATTACGCCCCGCATTCCAGAAGCAGCAGAGCTTGCCGTGGCGGAGCGGACCATCGCTGCCATTAAGTCAGGCGTTCCACTGTATGCGCGCGTCGATCTGGTGCACGACGAGGACGGATCGCCGTGTGTTCTGGAGCTGGAGCTGGTGGAGCCCTCGTTGTTCTTCGCGCACGCGCCTGGCTCGGCGGAGCGCTTCGTCGCCGCAATCCAGTCCCGGGGTTGAGTCAGGCGCCCAGCATCTGCATCCGCAGTTCGTGCAGGCCAGTTTCAGGGCATCGTCGTTCCGATTTCACGCCACCTGCGGCGTCGCCGCCGGGTGCTCAGTAGCCACCGACGATGGGCAGGATTTCGCCGGTGATGTAGCCAGAGCAATGCGAGGACGCCAGGAACACGTAGGCCGGCGCGATCTCTTCCGGCTGCGCCGGTCGTTTCATCGGCGTGTCTTCGCCGAAGTGCGCCACGTCGCGCCCCTGCTTGTCCGCTGGATTGAGTGGCGTCCATACCGGTCCTGGCGCAACCGCATTGACCCGGATGCCGCGGGCCACCAGCAGGCTGGCCAACGAGCGCGTGAACGCATGAATGCCGCCTTTCGTCATCGAGTAATCGAGCAGTTTGCTGCTGCCGAACAGGCCGGTGACCGAGCCGGTGTTCAGGATGACATCGCCGTACTTCATGTGCGGCAGGGCGGCACGCGCCATGTGGAAGTAGCCGTACAGGTTGGTCTTCATCGTTTCGTCGAAGTGCTCGTCGGTCAGATCCTCGATCGCCGACACGTGCAGCTGGAACGCTGCGTTGTTGACCAGGATGTCCAGCTGTCCGAACTCGTCCAGCGTGCGCTGCACCGCCTGTTCGCAGAATTTGCGGTCGGTGACGTCGCCGGGCACGAGCAGACAGCGACGGCCTTCGGCTTCCACCGCCTGCTGCGTCACCTGTGCATCGCGATGCTCGTCGAGGTACACGATGGCCACATCGGCGCCTTCGCGGGCGAACAGCACCGCCACCGAGCGTCCGATGCCTGAGTCGCCACCCGTGATCAGCGCGACTTTTTCCTGCAGCTTGCCCGAGCCTTTGTAAAAAGGTGCGTCATACAGCGGCTGTGGATCGAGCCGGGATTCCTCGCCCGGCTTGGGCAGATGTTGCTTCGCAAACGGCGGGGCCGGGTATGGGCGGGCGCCGGCCTGCATCGGACCATCCTGTCGGCCATCTGCTGATCTGCGGTCGGCCTTTGCGACCTGTTTCTGGATACCACGATGCTTGCTCGCAGTGCGCGAGGCGCGAGACGTGGCGTGCGAGGTCCGGTGAGGGGCGACCATGCCATCAAAGCGCTGCGTCCAGCCGTTTGTTCCACTGCCTCGGAGTTCCGGCACGGCTGGTTACAACATAAGCAGCGGGTCGTGTGACGCGATCGACACAATGCTCGTCGACGCGCATGACCGACGACGCTGGAGGCGTGCTCGTGCCGAACGGTCACGCAGCTTTCCGGGTATTCCCCACTGCGGTCTTTAGGGAGTCCCCCACTAAATCGTCAAACGGATCCGCCGATAGTTTTCAGGCCCGGCGCGCCAATGGCGCTGCGACGGGCTTCACACGATCGGGCGCGCCGCCCAGGTATGGCAATGAACCAGGACATCCAGGGTCGGAATGAAGTGCTGCGGCTGCACGGCGAGATGACCATCTATCGCGCCGGCGAGCTGGCACAGCAGGTCCTGTCTGCGCTGCGACAGCAGCCGTTGCCGCACATCGACCTGTCGGAAGTCACCGAGTTCGACACCGCTGGCATGCAGATCCTGCTGCTGGCGCATCGCTTCGCAGCCGCGAGCGAGATGCGCCTGGCCATCGTCAATCCCAGCGAGTGCGTCCGCGAAGTACTGACGCTGTGCAACCTGACGCACCTGATCGATGCGCAGGCAGAGCTTGCGTCATGAACGTCGATTCGGCACTACCCACCTTCGTATCGGAAAGCCGCGAGTTGCTGCGCGAGATGGAGGCAGCGTTGCTCGCTTGCGAGCAGGGCAACGGCGACAGCGAGGCGATCAATGCGATCTTCCGCGCGGCGCACACGATCAAGGGCTCGTCCGGCCTGTTCGGGCTGGAGGCGATCGTCGCTTTCACGCACGTGGTCGAAAGCGTGCTGGATCGAGTTCGCGCCCAGACACTGCAACTCGATCGCGAGCTGGCGGCCGTGCTGCTCGAATGTCGCGATCACATGGAGAATCTGATCGGCAGCGTCGCCAGCAATGGCGATGCCCGCAGCCAGGAGCTGGATACCATCGGAGCGCGCCTGCTGGAACGGCTGGCCGCCGTCAGCGGGGGCACGGGCACTGCTGCCGTTACCGCATCGAAGGCGCCGGCGGATATCGCGCGCAGGAACGTCGAAACCTGGCAAATCTCGGTTCGCTTCCATGCCGACGTGTTGCGCAACGGCATGGACCCTCTGTCCTTCATCCGCTATCTGGCCACGCTGGGCAGCATCACCGCGCTACGCGTGATCGATGCCGATCTGCCGGAAATCGACCGCTTCGATGCCGAGAGCTGTTACCTGGGCTTCGAGATCGGGCTCAGCACCGACGCCGACCAGCAGAAGATCGAAGCCGCCTTCGAGTTCGTGCGCGACGACTGCACTCTGCGCATTGCGCCGCAATCGCAACCCACCGCTGTCGTGCCGAAGCAGTCAGAGCCGAAACAGTCTCAGTCTGTTTCCCCGCAAAGGGAGGGAAAGCAGCGAGAAGGCAAGGCCGCGAAGGAAGCCAAGGGGGCCGACAACCGGTCGATCCGGGTGGACGGCGACAAGCTCGATCACCTGATCGACCTGATCGGCGAACTGGTCACCGCTGGCGCCACGACGACCATCGCCGCACGCAAGGCCGGCCTGTCGGAGCTGAACGAGTCGACGCTGCGCCTGGCGCGGCTGGTCGAGGAAGTACGCGACCAGGCACTGAAGCTGCGCATGGTGCAGATCGGCCCGACGTTTTCGCGCTTCCAGCGCATCGTGCGCGACGTGGCGCGAGAGATCGGCAAGGAGATCCGCCTGGAGATCAGCGGCGCCGAGACCGAGCTCGACAAGACCCTGATCGAGAGCATCGCCGATCCGCTGACGCACCTGGTGCGCAACGCCATCGATCACGGCATCGAGACCGCCGACGTCCGGCGCGGCCGCGGCAAGGATGCACAGGGCGTGCTGCGGCTGAACGCCTGTCACGATTCCGGTTCGGTGGTGATCGAAGTGGCGGACGACGGTGGCGGCCTCAAGCGCGAACGCATCATCGCCAAGGCGATCGAGCGTGGTTTGATCGCCGATGGCAGCTCGCTCACCGACTCGCAGGCCTATGCGCTGATCTTCGAGCCCGGCTTCTCCACCGCCGACCAGGTGACCAATCTTTCCGGGCGTGGTGTCGGCATGGACGTGGTCAAGCGCAACGTTGCGGCGCTGCGCGGCACGGTCGAGCTGGAAAGCCGCGAAGGGCAGGGCGCCACGGTGCGCATCCGCCTGCCGCTCACGCTGGCGATCATCGACGGTTTCCTGGTCGGCGTCGGCAACGCCTGTTTCGTGATTCCGCTCGAGTTGGTCGAGGAATGTGTCGAACTGGGCGAGGAAGGGCGGTCGATCGACGAGGAGTGCCGCTACATCAATCTACGCGGTGCCGTACTGCCGTTCATCAGGCTGCGTGACCTGTTCGCGGTGCAAGGGCCGAAGGCGCGGCGCGAAAGCATCGTCGTGATCCGCTGCGCCGGCAAGCGCATCGGCATCGTCGTCGACGATCTGCTGGGCGAGCTGCAGACCGTCATCAAGCCGCTGTCGCGGCTGTTCAGTCGTCTGCGCGGCATCGGCGGCTCGACCGTTCTCGGCACCGGCCAGCTGGCGCTGATTCTGGACGTGCCCAGCTTGCTCGAACAAACCCTGAGCACACGCGCGCCCGGCATTTCCGCGCAGCCCATGGCCGAGGCTGCAACTGAGCACGGCCCGGCGTCCTGATCGAACGTGCATGGAGGTCCACATGTTTCGCAATCTGAAAATAGGAGTTCGCATTCCCGTCGCTGCGGCACTGGCCCATGCGTACACCAACGGCAACGCGAACGGACGCGATCATGGCGTTCTCACCGAACAGTCCGTGCGCTTCTAGGAGACGACCATGACGAGAGCCGCCGCAGCGATCGCCGACACCCACGACGCCGAGCATCGCCACGACCAGAATCAGTACCTGACCTTCGTGCTGGGGCGCGAGACGTTCGCGCTCGGCATCCTCTCCATCAAGGAAATCCTCGAGTACTCGCCGCCGACCGAGATCCCGATGATGCCGGCGTTCATTCGTGGCGTCGTCAATCTGCGCGGCGCAGCGGTGCCGGTGGTCGATCTGTGTGCTCGCTTCGGCCGCGTCAGCGCGCCGGTGACCAAGAAGACCTGCATCGTCATCGTCGAGGTGGCCAGCGACGCGGAAAGCCATGTGATCGGCGTCGTCGTGGATGCAGTGAACGAGGTGCTGGAGATTCCGCACACCGAGATCGAGCCGCCGCCGAGCTTCGGGGCGTCGATTCGCGCCGACTTCATTCAAGGCATGGGCAAGGTGCGCGGCAAGTTCGTGATCGTCCTGAGCGCCGAGCGGGTGCTGTCGGTCGAGGAAATGGAATTGTTGACGCAGTCGGCGGGCGACGCCGCGCAGCCGGCGTGAGGGCGAGTTCGTGGACAAGAACGGCATCGTGAAACTTTTCGCCCGCAACGACAGCGTCTTGCCGGCACAGCCGCGCAACAATGCCGGCGAGGTCTGCATCGAGGCGCTGCCGATCTGGACGAAGCAGGTCGAGACGGCGCGAGAGCAGACGGAGCAGGCCATCGTGGCACTGAGCACGCGTTTCGCCGGCATCGTCGCCAAACTCGATGCCGCACTCGACGCCTCGCACAGCAATTCGGGCGCCAGCGGCACCGACCTGGTGCGCGTGATGGCCGATGGCCGGCAGGAGCTTTCGCTCGTAATGCAGGCGCTCACCGCCATTCACGAAAGTCGTACCGAGCTGGCGGCGCAGATTCGCGCTTTGGCCGTCTACAGCAGCGAGCTGGACAAGATGGCGGGCGAGGTGGAGATGATCGCCTTCCAGACCAACATGTTGTCGCTGAATGCGGCCATCGAGGCTGCGCACGCAGGCGAGGCAGGTCGCGGCTTTGCCGTCGTCGCGCACGAAGTACGCAATCTTTCCAATGCCTCACGCGAGACCGGCAAGAGTATCGCGCAGAAGATCTCGCAGGTGCACGACTCGCTGGCGAAGATCATAGAGAACAACGAGCAGGCGGCGGTACGCGAGGGCGAGGCGCTGCACGATTCCAGCTCGCGTATTCAAAGTGTGCTCGGCCGGTTCGGCGAGATGAGCGAAGGCTTGGCACGTTCGACCGAGCAGCTGCGCCGGGAGAGTGCGGCGATCAAGGACGAAGTGGGCGAGTCCCTGGTGCAGCTGCAGTTCCAGGACCGGGTTGGGCAGATCCTGTCGCAGGTCGTCGGCAGCATGCGCGACCTGGAACAACGCTCCGGCGCGCCCGCGCAGTCCATCTCCATCGATGACTATCTGGCACAGATGACGTGCAGCTATACCACCGAAGAGCAGCGTCGCAACCACCAGGGTGAGCCCATCGCGCCGGTTGCGGCGCAGGCCGTCGAATTCTTCTGAACTGGAGCAGCCATGTCCAAGCGAATCCTGATTGTCGACGACTCCGCCTCGGTGAGGCAGGTGGCGGGGATCGCGCTGACGCGCGCCGGTTATGAGGTCATCGAAGCCAGCGACGGCCAGGACGCACTGGCCAAGCTGGCCGGCAAGCTGCATCTGATCATCAGCGACGTGAACATGCCGCGCATGGACGGCATCAGCTTCCTCAAGGCCGTCAAGGCACACGCGAGCTACAAGTTCACGCCGGTCATCATGCTGACCACCGAGGCCGGCGAGGACAAGAAAAACGAGGGCCGGGCGGCAGGCGCCCGCGCCTGGATCGTCAAGCCGTTCCAGCCGCAGATCCTGCTGGACGCCGTGGCCAAGCTGGTATTGGCCTGAAAGAACGTACGAATCGGAGAGCCAAGCGATGTTATCCAATATGAGAATCGGGCCGAGGCTGATCTCGGCGTTCATGCTGCTGGTGGTGATCAGTGCCATCATCGGCGTCCTGGGTCTGTTCAGCGCCGGTCGCATCGACGACAAGGCCAACGACATGTACGAGAAGGAGCTGCTGGGGCTGTCGTACATCAAGGAAGCCAACATCCAGCTGATCTCGATCGGCCGCGCGCGCAGTAATTTCCTGCTGGCGACCAGCCAGGCGGAGCGTGACCAGCACCTGCAGTCGATCAAGGACGAGGCGGCCAATGCGCTCGCCAACGTCGAGAAGGCGAAGCCGCTCTTCATGACGGATCGCGCCCGTGAGCTGTTTGGCCAGATCGACAAGACCTGGGCCGCCTACGACGCGGAGATGCAGCGTGCGCTGACGCTTGCGGCCAAGGAAGCGCTGCAGACCCGGAACCAGGAGCTAGTGCGCTCGCTCGATCAGGTGAACCAGCACGCTGCATCGATCGACGCGATGATGTCGGAGCTGACGCAGCAGAAGGAAGATCGCGCCAAGCTGGTCGCGCAGGAGACCACCGAGGTCTACCTCAGCAGCCGCAACTGGATCATCGTGGCCCTGCTGAGCGGCGTGGCCATCGGTATCGCGCTGGCACTGATCATCAGCCGCGGCGTGACC
>DATMEZ010000097.1:0-1802 GCA_035556415.1 Povalibacter sp. | reverse complement strand
TGTTGGTGGCTTCCCTCGATCAGCCGTCGGACGAAGGAGAACCGCGTCGGCGCGCGGCGTGAACCCGGTCGTCCCGTCAGGACTCGCCGCGGACGCGGCGCAGCAGCTCGGCGGCGTGGCGACGGCTGACTTCGAGCACGTCGCCGGTGTCGCGCATGCGGACGGCATACTTGCCGTCGTCGGCACGCTCCACGGCGGAGATATGTTGCTCGGCGACCAGCGCGTTGCGATGAATGCGCACGAACACGTTGGAGAATTCGCTGGCCAGGGCCTTGAGGGATTCGTCGATCAGGCTTTCGCCGCCCTTGTGGCGCACCGTGACGTACTTCTGGTCGGCCAGGAAGTAGTAAATGTCGGTCAGCGGGATCAGGCGCAGTTGCTCGCCGAGGCGGGCACAGATCTGCTCGCGGCGATGCTCGATGCGGGCTGACTCGGCCAGCTTGACGAGCCGGGCGGGAGAGATGCGCGCCGCATGGCGCAAGGCATGCGCCAACTTTTCCTTGCGAACCGGCTTGAGCAGGTAACCCACCGCCTCGGTCTCAAACGCCTCCACCGCATACTGATCGTAGGCGGTGGTGAAAATAACGGCGGGCGGCGTCTCCAGCGAATCGATATGGCGGGCCACCTCGATGCCCGTCAACCCGGGCATGCGCATGTCCAGCAACACCACGTCCGGCTGCAGCTCGCTGCAGCAGGTCAACGCGTCCTGGCCATTGCCGGCTTCGGCGATCTGGGTGTAGTCGCCGATTTCCTCGACCAGGCGCCGGAGGCGATCGCGCGCCGGCGGTTCGTCATCCACGATCAACAGTTTCATTGGGGCTCAGCATACGGGAAGATCAGCCGCGCTGAAAACTCATTGCCGTCCTGCCATGCTTCGATGCGTGCCCGGCCCGGCCAGGCCAGCTCCAGCCGCTCCCGGATGTTCTCCAGCGCCATGCGATTGCCTTCGCGTTGGCTGTAGCCATTCTGGGCGGGGACAGGATTGCGCACCTCGATCTGAATCTCGCGCTCGACCAATTGGCCACGGATGGTGACCGTGCCGCCGGATGGCAGCATCTCGATGCCGTGATACACGGCGTTTTCCAGCAGCGGCTGCAGGATCAGGCCGGGTACCCGGGCTCGCGGCGGCAGCGGGTCGACGTCCCAGGCCACGGTGAGCCGGTTGCCCAGCCGCAACTGTTCGATACGCTGATGGGTCCGTGCGATCTCGAACTCCTGTTCGAGCGGAATCATGGTGTCCGCCTCGTGCATGCTGGCGCGGAACAGGTCCGCCAGGTCTTCCACCGCTTCCTCGGCCTGCGCCGGATGGGTGCGGGTAAGCGAGGCGATGGTGTTCATGCTGTTGAACAGGAAGTGCGGCCGGATGCGGGCCTGCAGGGCCCGTAGACGGGCCAACGCCTCGCTTTCCACGCTGCGCTTCCATTCCGCGCTGACATAGAAATAGCGCAACGCCAGCGCACTGATGATGAAGCCGATGGCCAGGCTGCGCAGCAAGAAGCCGGCATGGTCGGTGGGGAACACCGGGCTGACGTCCGGCAGGCCGTCGCTCCAGTAGCGGCCGACCTGGAAGGCGAGCTCCGAGACGATCGCCACTGTCGCGACCAGCAGCGCGATGGCGATCAGCGAGGCGCGCCCGGCCGGCATGGTTTGCAGCCAGGGACGCGAGCGGCACAGCACAGCGGCGCAACTGAGGCCGATCCACAGCAGGAACAACGAGCCGCTCGCCAGGTCGAGCCAGAAGTTCTGATGCAAGGTCTGGCGAGCGATGGCGAACAGGATGGCTGCCAGTTCGGTGATGAGCA
>DATMEZ010000096.1:0-17829 GCA_035556415.1 Povalibacter sp. | reverse complement strand
TCGGCGCGGCGTTGCTGGTGAATTCCAAGCTTGCGCGTTGGCGCAGCTTGTTCCGCACCGTGTACTTTGCGCCGGTGGTGACGACGCTGGTGGCCGTCGCCGTGGTGTGGCGCTACATCTTTCACACCCGCTATGGATTCCTGAACTACGCGCTCGGCCTGGTGGGCATCGATCCCATCGACTGGATGGGTGATCCGCACTGGGCCATGCCGGCCATCGTGATCCTCGCGGTGTGGAAGAACTTCGGCTACAACATGATCATCCTGCTGGCGGCGCTGCAGAACATCCCCGAGGACTTGTACGAAGCGGCGCGCATCGACGGTGCTTCGTCCTGGCAGCTGTTCCGTCACGTGACCTTACCGGGATTGGCGCCGGTGCTGCTGCTGGTGAGCATCCTGACCATGACCGGCTATTTCCAGTTGTTCGCCGAGCCGTACGTGATGACGGAAGGCGGGCCGCTGCAAAGCACGTTGAGCGTGCTCTATTTCATGTTCGAGGAAGGCTTCAAATGGTGGAGCCTCGGCCGTGCCTCGGCCGTGGCCTTCCTGCTGTTCGTGCTGATGTTCGCCGTCACCGTGCTGCAATTGCGCCTGGGCCGGCGTGAGGGTGCGGCATGAAGCGGCCGGTCGCCACCGTTCTCGTCAACACGGCATTGATCGCCGGAGCGATCGCTACCGCATTTCCGTTGTTGTGGATGCTGTCGGTGTCGTTCATGCCCTCGGGATCGGCCAGCAGTTTTCCACCGCCCTTGCTGCCTCGCACGCCGACGTTGGACAACTATCGGCAGATGTTCGCGGACAACGCAGCCGGGCTCTACATGCTCAACAGCGCGCTGGTCGCCACGGCCGTGACGGCGATCTCGCTGCTGTTCAACACACTGGCGGGATACGCCTTCGCCAAGCTCAGGTTCAAAGGTCGCGACCAGATTTTCCGGGCATTGCTGGGTGCACTGGTGATTCCAGCTCAGGTCGCGATGATTCCGCTGTTCGCGCTGGTCAAGCAGCTCGGACTGGTGAGCACCTACGGCGGCGTCATCGTGCCGGGCATGGCCACGGTGTTCGGCATTTTCCTGGTTCGACAGTACGCACTGTCGATCCCTGACGAGTTGCTGGAGGCGGCGCGCATGGATGGTGCGAGCGAGCTGCGCATCTTCCGTTCGATCGTCGTGCCGCTGCTGCGGCCGATCCTGGTCACGCTGGCAATCCTGACCTTCCTGGCGACCTGGAACGATTTCATGTGGCCGTTGATCGTGCTGACCCAGCAGAAGCTGTACACGCTGCCGGTGGCGCTCGCCAGCCTGTCGCGTGAGCACGTGCAGGACAACGAACTGATGATGGCCGGGGCCGTCATCACCGTGGTGCCGGTGCTGGTGCTGTTCCTGGCCATGCAGCGTTACTACATCGCAGGCATTCTCGCCGGCAGCATCAAGGGTTGACGCATGAGGACCGGCGCGATTCTGCTTGCACTGTTGGCCCTGGCGGCGCTGGCTGCGTTCGCAGCCACCCAGGCGCCGCCGACGCAGCAGCAAATGCTCGATGAAATGGACGATGTATCGATGTGGAAGGCGCTGGCCTCCGACGGCGTGATTGCCTCGGTCCACGGCGCCAAGGGCGTGCAGGGCGGCGCGCTGGTGCTGGAGTTCGATTTTGCAAAGACTGCCGGATACGCAGCAGCTACTCGCAAGCTGGACGTGGAGCTGCCGGACGACTACGAGATCTCGTTCTGGATGCGCGGCGAAGCCGGCCGCAACAACCTGGAGGTCAAGTTCGTCGACGCCTCCGGCGACAATGTCTGGTGGTTCCGGCGCGCCAACTTCGCCTTCTCCGGCGACTGGCAGAACATCCGCATCAAGCGCCGACAGATCGAGTTCGCCTGGGGCACGACCCGCGATCGCACGCTGCGGCGTTTCGCTTCGATCGAGTTTGTCGTCAGCGCCGGCGCCGCTGGCGGCACCGGCAATCTATGGTTCGACCGTCTGGCGCTGAAGCCGCGGGTTCACGTGCCGGCGACGGAGAAGCCGACGGTCACTGCTTCCTCCGAGCGTTCGGGCAATGGCGCGGCACGGGTGCTGGACGGCAAGGACAACACCGCCTGGCATAGCGTGCGACGCGCCGGTTCACCCCAGACCCTGGAAATCGATCTGAAAGAGATCCGCGAATTCGGCGGCATCGAGATCGACTGGTTGCCGAACCTGCAGGCCTCGCGCTATTCGATCGAGCTGTCATCCGATGGCAGCGACTGGGAAACCGTTCGCAACGTCACTGCCGGCAACGGCGGTCGTGACTCGCACATGCTTCCAGACTCCGAAGCGCGCTGGATCCGTCTGACCATGCCGGACGAAGGCCGCGACGTGGGGATCCGGGAGATCTACGTCCGCGACCTCGAATTCGGCGCTTCCGCCAATGCATTCGTCCAGACGCTGGCGCAACGAACGCGGCGAGGCTGCTATCCGCGCGCATTCCTGGGTCAGCAATCTTACTGGACCATCGTCGGCGTCGATGGCGACAGCGAAGAGAGCCTGTTGTCGGAGGACGGTGCGATCGAGCCCCGCAAGGCCAGTTACTCGGTCGAGCCTTTCCTCGAGCTGGGCAATGAGCTGATCACCTGGGCCGACGTCAGCATCCAGCAATCGCTGGCGGACAACTATCTGCCGATCCCGACAGTGCGCTGGCAACGCAAGGACATTCAGCTGGAAGTGACTGCCGTTGGAATGGGCAAACGCGGAGATGCGCGAACGCGCATGCAGTATCGCGTTACCAACCCGTCGAACGCTGCACAACGCGTGACGTTGGCGCTCGCGGTTCGCCCGTTCCAGGTCAATCCACCGGCGCAGTTCCTGAACACATCGGGCGGTGTGAGCCCGATCCAGGACCTGGCATGGCAGCAAGGTGCAGTCAGCGTGGACGGTATTGCGGGTGTGTTTCCACAATCGCCGCCGCAGGCATTTCGCGCCGTGCCGTTCGACGCCGATACGCCCTGCGAGTGGCTGAGTTCGGGCTCGTCAGCAGAGTCGGTTCATGACGAGACCGGCCTGGCTTCAGGCGCGCTGCTCTATGAAATGAATCTCGCACCGGGCGCATATCAGGATGTAGTGCTGGATATTCCGCTTCACACTTCGCGTGAGAGGGGGCCTCGCGTCTCGCGGGAGATGAGGCAAGGCAGCGCAGACGCGTCGGGTTCTGCCCAAACGCCCGAAAGCGTTGCTGCCGAGTGGCGCAAGAAGCTCAATCGGGTCGAGCTGCAGTTGCCCGCCGATGGCCAGGCCTGGTTCGACACGCTGCGCTCGTCACTCGCCTATGTGCTCATCAACCGGGATGGCCCAGGCATCCAGCCGGGATCGCGCTCGTATGAGCGCTCCTGGATCCGGGACGGCGCCATGACCTCGCAGCTGCTGCTGCAGCTGGGACATGCCGAGGATGCCAGGCAGTTCCTGCTGTGGTTCGCCGGCTATCAGTTTGCCAACGGCAAGATTCCCTGCTGCGTGGACGTGCGCGGCGCCGATCCGGTGCCCGAGAACGACAGCACCGGCGAGTTCCTGTTCCTGGTCAACGAGGTCTACCGGTACACGGGCGATGAAGCCTTGCTGCGTCAATTGTGGCCGCGCGTGCTCAAGGCCGTTGCCTACATGGATCAGCTGCGGCTGTCGGAACGTACCGAGCTGAACAAGCAGGATGGGCGCACGGCCTTCTATGGCTTGATGCCACCCTCGATCAGCCACGAGGGCTACTCGGCCAAGCCCATGCACTCGTACTGGGACGATTTCTGGGCGCTGGGAGGCTATGAGGCCGCGGTGGGAATTGCACGAGCACTCGATGAGCGCAGCGAGATGCGCCGCTTCATCGATTCACGCGACGAGTTCCGCGCCGATCTGTACCGGTCGCTGCAGATCGCGATGCGCGAGCACAAGATCGACTACCTGCCGGGCGCGGCCGAGCTGGGAGATTTCGATCCGACCTCGACGTCGATTGCGATCGCGCCGGTGGGTGAGCAGCAGATGCTGCCGCCGGACGCATTGCTGGCCACGTTCGAGCGCTATTGGAACCACTTCCAGGAACGGCGCCACGCTACGACCTGGGATGTCTATACGCCGTACGAGCTGCGCAACCTGGCGACGTTCGTCCGGCTCGGCTGGCGTGAACGCGGACTGGAGCTGCTGGACTTCTTCATGGCCGACCGCAGGCCGACCGCCTGGAACCACTGGGCCGAAGTCGTCGGCCGCGAGCCGCGCAAGTCCAGGTTCATCGGCGACATGCCGCACGGCTGGGTGGCGTCCGACTACGGACGCTCGCTGCTGGAAATGTTCGCGTACGAGCGGCCGGCAGATCAGACCCTGGTGCTGATGGCTGGTGTGCCGCAGCGCTGGACCGAACAGGAAGGCTTTGCAGTGAGGAACCTGCGCACGCCCTACGGCGAGCTCAGTTACTCACTGCAGATCGATGGGCAGCGGCGCGTTCTGGAGATCGGCGAGCTGAAGGAACTGCCGCCGGGCGGTGTCGCCGTCAGCTGGCCAAAGCGGCCGGGCGGGACACAGACGATCACGGCCGGTACTGCGCGCTGGTTCGACAACGAGCTGCGAGTGGTGCAGCTGCCATTGCGGATCGAATTCCGCGAATGAACTCAGAGCACGTTTGCGCCGTTGCTGCCGATGATCTGCGAGTACAGCCGCGCGCTTGCCTTGAAGGTTCGTTTCTGGGTCGCGTAGTTGACGTGAATCAGGCCGAAGCGCTTGGTGTAGCCCAGCGCCCATTCGAAATTGTCGAGCAGCGACCAGGCGAAGTAGCCGCGCACGTCCACGCCGTGACGGATCGCTTCGTGCACGGCCTTGACGTGCTTGCGCAGATAATCCACCCGCAGCGGATCTTCCAGCAGCTCGCCTTCGACCTGCGGTGGATCGAAGAAGGCGGCGCCGTTCTCGGTGATGTAGATCGGCAGATTGCCATAGCGATGCTTGAGCCACAGCAGCGTGTCGGTCAGCCCCTGCGGGAAGACTTCCCAGCCGGTTTCGGTGTAGGTCGCCTGCTTCTGACGTACCGGGCTGGCCTGCAGCGGCCAGGAAGAAGCGTCGAAGCGCGTCACGTTGCGTGTGTAGTAGTTGACGCCGATGTAGTCGAGCGGCTGCTTGATCCTTTCGAGATCCTGCGCCGGCCATTGCGGCCAGGCCTCGCCGAAGATCTCCTGCAGCTCCTGCGGATAGTGGCCGAGCAGGGCCGGATCGAGATATTGCCGATTCATGTAGGCGTCGGCGCGATGCGTCGCGGCGAGGTCGGCTTCCGATTGCGACGCCGGATACTTGGGTTCGATGTTGACCACCAGGCCGATGCGATGCTTGCCGCTGGCTCGATACGCCTGCACCGCCGCGCCGTGCGCCAGCATCAAGTGATGAGAGGCCAACGGCGCTTCGAAGCGATTGCGATGACCGGGGGCGAGCGCCCCGTGCAGGTAGCCACCGTCGGTCACGACCCAGGGTTCGTTCAAGGTGGCCCACAGCTGCACGCGGTCGTCGAGCCGACGGAACACCACATCGGCATATTCGGCGAACCAGTTGGCGCTGTCGCGATTGAGCCAGCCACCGCGATCGTCCAGGGCCGCCGGCATGTCCCAGTGGTACAAGGTCGCCATCGGCTGGATGCCGGCCGCCAGCAGCCGGTCGACCAGCCGCTCGTAGAATCCGAGGCCGGCAGGATTCACGCGCCCGGTGCCTTCGGGCAGCACGCGGCTCCAGGCGATGCTGAAGCGGTAGGCGTTCAACCCGAGTTCGCGCATCAGGCCCACATCGCTTTCGTAACGTCGATAATGATCGCAGGCGACGTCGCCGGTTTCGCCATCGACGATGCGGTTGGGGGTATGCGCGAAGCGTTGCCAGATGCTCGGGCCGGCGCCGTCGGCCAGTGGCGAGCCTTCGACCTGGTAGGCGGAGGTGGCGCAGCCCCAGAGAAAATTCTGCGGGAAACGAGCATGGGCATCGGTCATGGACGAACCCTGTTGGCGCGATTCAACGAGGCAGCGAGTCTATAACGACATGGCTGAAGTGGCGTTCGAAAATGTGCGTAAGGTTTACACCAACGGTCACGTC
Organism: Povalibacter sp.; assembly: GCA_035556415.1. Lineage (GTDB taxonomy): Bacteria > Pseudomonadota > Gammaproteobacteria > Steroidobacterales > Steroidobacteraceae > Steroidobacter. Next base: position 11,756 of record DATMEZ010000096.1, on the reverse strand, counting down.
GCGGTGGCCGCCGCCGACTTCACCGTCGCCGACGGCGAGCTGCTGGTGCTGGTCGGGCCATCCGGTTGTGGCAAGAGCACGCTGCTGCGGCTGATCGCCGGGCTGGAGGAAGTCACGGCGGGTTCGATCCGCATCGGTGGCCGCGACGTTACACAGCTGGACGCTCGCGATCGCGACATCGCCATGGTGTTCCAGAGTTATGCGCTCTATCCACACATGACGGTCGCGGAGAATCTCGGCTTCGGACTCAAGTTGCGCGGCCATCCCGGTGATGAGATTGCCCGCCGCGTGCAGGAAGCTGCAGCCAAGCTGGAGCTGACAGGCTTCATGGATCGGTTGCCGCGGCAGCTCTCCGGCGGACAGCGGCAACGCGTTGCGCTCGGGCGCGCACTGGTGCGTCAACCGCAGGTATTCCTGCTCGATGAACCGCTGTCGAATTTGGATGCGAAGCTGCGCGCCACCATGCGCACCGAGATCGCAAGGCTGCATCGTTCGTTGGGCACGACCATGATCTACGTGACCCACGACCAGGTCGAAGCCATGACCCTGGGACAACGCATCGTGGTTCTGAACGAAGGCGTGGTGCAGCAGATCGACGCGCCCATGCGCATCTATGAACGACCCGCGAACCTGTTCGTTGCAGGATTTCTCGGCAACCCGGCCATGAACCTGCTGCGTGGCCGGCTGGAAAGCGATCGAGGACTGCATCTGGTCTCTTCGGAATCGCGCCTGCCGATCGTAGCTGACCAGCATCATGCGCTGCTGCGTGACTACGAGGGACAGGAGATCATCGCGGGTGTGCGCCCGGAGGATCTGCGACGCCGGCCGGTGGCTGCCGATGCTGGCGCCGCGGTATTGCAATGCTCGGTCGAATTGGTGGAAACGGTGGGCAACGAGGCGTTCATCCATGCCCGTTCGGGCGACTGGACGCTGATCGCGCGAACCTCGCCGCGCGATCTGCCATCGAGCGGATCGACCGTGGCCCTGAGTGTGGCGCCGGAGAAGATCCATTTCTTCGACGCCGCCACCGGCCTGCGGATCGAGCCGCAGGCTGCCGCTCAGTCCAGTCCCGGCACCGGGAACTTCGCGCACAGCGCCCGCACCTCGTCCTGAATCCGCCGTAACGCCGATTCATCCTCGGCAGCACGCAGCGATCTCACGATCCAGTCCGCGACCTGTGTCATCTGCTCTTCCTTCATGCCGCGCGTGGTCATGGCCGGCGTGCCCAGGCGAATGCCGCTGGGTCGCAGAGGAGGGCGCGGATCGTCTGGGATCACCTGCTTGTTCACCGTAAGTCCGGCGGCGTCGAGCGCTGTTTCGGCAACGCGGCCGTCGATACCGAAGGAGCTCAGTGTGTCGATCACCATCAGGTGGTTCTCGGTGCCGCCTGTAATCAGCGTGCAGCCGCGTTGTTGCAACTCGTCAGCGAGCTTGCGCGCATTGCGGATCACCTGCTGTGCGTAAACCTTGAATGCAGGCTGCGAGGCCAGCAGCAACGTTACTGCGACGCCGGCGACCGTATGCATGTGCGGGCCGCCCTGCATTCCGGGAAACACGGCCTGGTCGATTTTTTTCGCCAACGCGGCTTTGCAGAGAATCAACCCGCCGCGCGGGCCGCGCATGGATTTGTGGGTCGTGGTGGTGACGATGTCGAATCCCGCATCCACTGGATTGGCCAGCGCGCCGCCGGCGATCAGGCCGCCGATGTGCGATACGTCAGCCATCGTCAGCGCACCGACATCGTCTGCGATCGCACGGAACCGCGCGTAGTCGAGCTCGCGCGGATACGATGAGTGCCCGCACAGCACGATCTTCGGTCGCACCTTCCTGGCGAGCTCATGCACCGCGTCGTAGTCGATACGGCCATCGGGCGGGGAAGTCTTGTAGCGCTCGAAGTTGAAGATCCTGCCCATCGCCGACACCGGCGCGCCGTGCGTCAGATGCCCGCCGTGCGACAGGTCCATCGCCAGCACGGCGTCGCCCGGATTCAGACAGGCCATGTAGACGGCCTGGTTCATCGGCGAGCCGCTCAACGGTTGCACGTTGGCATGTTCGGCGCGGAACAGTGCCTTGGCGCGCTCAACGGCCAGCGTTTCGATACGGTCAGTGAACTCCTGGCCGCCATAGTAGCGCCGGCCGGGATAGCCTTCGGCGTACTTGTTGGTGAAGGCGCTGGCGTTGGTGGCGTAGGTTTCCGGGAACGCGTAGTTCTCCGAAGGAATCAGTTCCAGGCTGGTGCGCTGGCGCTGCTCTTCGGCGAGGACGGCGGCGTGGATATCGGGATCGGTGGACTCGAGAAGCTCGAATGAGGCTCGCATGGCGGCTCGCTCCGGGTGAGAGTGGACGACTTGGCCCAGGCGAGCGGCTTCGTAGCTTTGGCTACACGCGTGCTTCCCGATGGTTATCCCCATCTACGCCAGTTACACGCGCCGGGGTATCGTACGCGAACGGTTCGTCGTCGCGCCACACCCCCACCCCCGGCCCCTTTCCCTGGAGGGAGAGGAGAAGAAGGATGCTTCCGTCCTTACTTCTGCCCTTGCGGGAGAGGTCGCGCGCAGCGCAGGTGAGGGTGAGCCGGAGGAGAAAATACGTGAACAGATTCGTTGCTTCGGGCGTCATCACCATCACCACCGACTTCGGCCACCAGGGCCCGTTCGTGGCAACCATGAAGGGCCGCATCCTGACGCGGCTGCCGGATGCCCGCATCATCGACGTGACGCACGAAGTGCCCGTGTACTGGCCTGCCGAGGCCGGATTCTGGCTGGCTCGCGCATTCGAGTACTTTCCCGCGGGCACGGTCCACGTGGCGGTGGTCGATCCGGGCGTGGGCACCAAGCGCGACATCATCGCGGTGCAAGCCGATGAACACGTCTTCCTGGCGCCCGACAATGGACTGCTTGCGCCGATCGTGGCGCGAGCCAAGTCGGCGACGGTGCACAAGCTCGACCTCGACGCCGCGCGGCAGCGTTTCAAGCTGGCCGTTCCGAGCGCCACTTTTCACGGCCGGGACATCTTTGCCCCGATTGCCGCGGAACTGGCCGCGGGGCGCGCCGGACTCGCCGATCTCGGACCGCTGACCACCGATATCGTCCCGTCCTGGGTGGACGATCCGGCCGTGACCCCCGAGCAGGTCGCCGGCGTGATCATCACCATCGATCATTTCGGCAACCTGATCACCAACATCGATGCGGCCCTGATCCGCAACTTGGCCCACCCCGTGGTCCGGACGGCCGGCCACAGCTTTGCGCTGCGCCGCACTTACGGCGATGTCCGCCCGGGCGATTACCTGGCGCTGGTCAACTCCTTCGGGGTGGTCGAGGTGGCCCGGGCCGAGCAGAGCGCCGCCGAGGGCCTGGGGCTGGGCAGGGGCGCCCCGGTCAGCGTCGTCGAATCCTGACGCCGGCGGGCCGTTCCGGGCCCGGACGTCCATTGAAATCCCCCGTTGTCTGAACCATCGAAAGGGGGTCGGCCCGGCGCTGGGGGCCGGCCTGCCCGGGTCGCCGGCGGTCCGCCGCACGGCCGCTGCAGGTCGGCGCCTACGGGCCATTGAAAACCGCGCCGCATCGTATATAGTCCGCAGGCTTTAACTCCCAGCCGGGTTCCGATGTATTTGATTTAACGGCTGTTTTTGCGGAAATTTGCAGGTGGCCATGGTGGAGAGAGACGACGAGCACTTCGATATCGACGACGACTTCGTCGCCGAAAGCGACGAAGACCAGAACTTCGACCGCTTCATCGACAAGGTCGACCGACGCGCGCGTCCGGCCAGCGCCAAGGACGTGAAGAAAGGCAAGGCCGCGTGGAGCAAGCTGGAAGACGTGCTGGCCGAGCGCCGGCTGAAGAAAGAACTGACGGATTTCGACGAAGAATAGTCCGTGCCTGGCGCAGCTCGCTTACGCGCAACCGGGCTCGGGTTCGTTTACCGCGGAACATCGCACTCGACCGCCTGCCATGCAGCAAGCCGGTGAGATGCCGGGCATTGTAAATACCCGCGCCACCCCGCCGCGGCGTTAGCCGCGCTTGAACGAACAGCTCGAGAATGCAAATCCAATGGGGTCCTCAATGACGATGGCTGATTCCACCGCCGGCAATTCGCCCTGGGTGGTGCTCAAGTTCGGCGGCACCAGCGTGTCCTCCGCGGTGAACTGGAAGAACGTCGCTGCCGTGCTGCGCGATCGCCTGTCCGAAGGGCTGCGCCCGGTGGTGGTGCATTCGGCGCTGTCCGGCATCACCGATCGACTGGAGCAACTGCTGGCCCAGGCACTGGGTGGCGAGTGGCAGCCGGTCATGGACCAGATCGAACGACGCCACCGCGACCTGGCTCGAGACTTGGGGCTCGTTCCCTCGCCGGACCTGGAAGATCAATTCAAGCGCCTGCGGCAGATCGCCGCCGGCATTTCACTGGTTGGCGAAGTCAGCGAGCGGCTGCACGCACGCGTCATGGCGCAGGGCGAGCTGATGGCAACCCGCCTCGGCGCGGCGTTCCTGACGGCGCAGGGGCTCGACACCCAATGGGTCGATGCCCGCACCGTGCTCAAGGCTGAAACGCGTCGCAACGCCAACATGCGCTCCAGCTATCTTTCCGCCACCTGCGCCTACGAGCCGGATTCAGAGCTGCAGCAGCGCTGGTCGTCGTCCGGCACCGTGTGGATCACCCAGGGCTTCATCGCCAGCGACGAGAAGGGCGATACCGTGCTGCTCGGCCGCGGCGGCTCGGATACCTCGGGCAGCTATTTCGCCGCCAAGTTGCAGGCGCGGCGCCTGGAGATCTGGACCGACGTGCCCGGCATGTTCAGCGCCAATCCGCGCTCCGTGCCCACGGCGCGCCTGCTGCGTGCGCTGGAGTACGACGAAGCCCAGGAAATCGCCAGCAGCGGCGCCAAGGTGCTGCATCCACGCTGCATCATGCCGGTGAAGCAGTACGGCATCCCGCTCTACGTGTTCGCCACGCAGACGCCGAAGATGCCGGGCACCGTCGTCACCACGCATGGCGGCAACATCGCCGCGCAGGTCAAGGCGGTCACGATCAAGAAGAACATCACGCTGGTGTCGATGGAAACCGTCGGCATGTGGCATTCGGTGGGCTTCCTGGCCGATGCCTTCCAGGTGTTCAAGGACCACGGCATCTCGGTCGACCTGGTGTCGACTTCGGAAACCAGCGTCACCGTGTCGCTCGATCCGGCCGCCAACACGCTCACCAAGGCCGCCATGACGGCGCTCACCGACGATCTGGCGAAGATCTGCCGTGTGCAGATCATCGGCCCGTGCGCCGCGGTGAGCCTGGTCGGACGCAACATCCGCGCCATCCTGCATCGGCTGGGCGGCGCGCTGGAGCTGTTCGAGGAACAGAAGATCTATCTGGTCACACAGGCCGCCAACGATCTCAACATCACCTTCGTCATCGACGAGGAGCAGGGCGACCGTCTGGTGTCGCGCCTGCACGAGATCGCGATCCGCAAGATGACGGCGGACCGCGTGCTGGGCCCGACCTGGGAAGAGCTCTACGGCTCCGCCGGCAAGGATCTGGATGCCTCCAAACAGTGGTGGCACGCGCGTCGAGACGATCTGGTCGCGCTCGGGCGCAAGCACGCTGCGGCGTTCATCTACGATCGCGCCACACTCAAGGCGAAGGCGCAATCGCTCAAGGCGCTGCCCGGCATCGATGCTGTCTTCTATGCCCTGAAGGCCAACTGGCATCCGGAGATTCTGCGACTGTTCCATGAGCAGGGTCTGGGCTTCGAGTGCGTCTCGCGCAACGAGGTCGAACACGTGCTGCGCACGCTGCCCGACATCGATCGCAAGAAGATCCTGTTCACTCCGAATTTCGCACCGCGCGACGAATACGCCTGGGGCCTGGAGCAGGGCATCTGGGTGACGCTGGACAATCTGCACCCGCTCAAGGCGTGGCCGGAACTGTTCAAGGGACGCGACGTGTTCGTGCGCATCGACACCGGTTATGGCCGGGGTCATCACGACAAGGTCCGCACTGCCGGCGTGCACTCGAAGTTCGGCGTGCCGTTGTTCGAGCTGGATGAGCTGGAGCGGCTGGTCAAGTCCAGCGGCGCACGCGTGGTCGGTTTGCATGCGCACACCGGCAGCGGCGTGTTCACGGTGGACAACTGGCATTCGGTCGGCGAGACGCTGGCTGCGCTCACGCAGCGATTCACCGACGTTCACACCGTCGACCTGGGTGGCGGTCTGGGTGTGCCGGAGCGGTTGGGCCAGCAGGGCGTGGTGTTGCCGGAGTTCGGCGCCGCGCTTGCCGCGTTGAAGGCGGCGCACCCCAAGCTCACCTTGTGGATCGAGCCCGGCCGTTTCCTGGTTGCCGAAGCCGGCGTGCTGCTGGCGCAGGTGACGCAGCTCAAGGGCAAGGGCGAAGTGCAGTACGTCGGCGTCGCCACCGGTATGAACTCGCTGATCCGCCCGGCACTGTACGGCGCGCATCACGAGATCCTGAATCTCAGCCGGCTCGACGACTTGGCCACGGAAGTTGTCAACGTGGTCGGTCCGATCTGCGAATCGGGCGACCAGCTCGGCACCGATCGGCTGCTGCCGCCGACGCAGGAAGGCGACATCCTGCTGATCGCTACCGCCGGTGCCTATGGCCGCGCCATGAGCTCGCAGTACAACCTGCGCGAACCGGCGATCGAGGTTCTGATCTGACGCGAGCCGGCAATGCGGTTCTGATCTGAAGCGCAAGCAGCGGCCGCCGCCGCTTTCTGCGGGGTTTGCGGTCGCCAGCGTGCAGGTCATGCTGGAGCCGCAAGCTACGAACGCTCTGGGCAGCGGCGCAAAGGATTTGGGTCGCTTTCCAGGCCTGACTGGCAGGCTGGTCGAATCCGCACGCTATTCAACAGATGGCGCGTATGTGCCGCACAGCAGGGCCGGTTACGGCTTCGCGGCGTGACGCTGCTCGAGCTCCTTCACCGCGTTCGCGAGCGACAGATCGCGGCTCTTCAGCAGCAGCGCCAGGTGAAAGAGCAGGTCGGCCGCCTCGCTCACCAGGCGTCCGTCCTCCTGGGTCACGGCAGCCAGCGCCACCTCGACGCCTTCTTCGCCGACCTTCTGGGCGAGCCTTGTCGGGCCTTCCGACCAGATTCGCGCCGTGTAGCTGCCGGTCGGCTGATCTGCGATACGCTGCGCGATCACTGATTCCAGCTTCGACAGAAATGCGAAATCTGCAGCGGCTGTGCTTGCTGCTGCGGTAAAACAGCTGTCGCGGCCGGTGTGGCAGGTCGGCCCGTCAGGATGTGCCTGCACCAGCAGGCTGTCGTTGTCACAGTCAGCGGCGATCGTTACCAGGTTCAGAAAATTTCCAGACGTCTCACCCTTGGTCCAGAGGCGATTCTTGCTGCGGCTGAAGAACGTCACACGACGGCTGTCGAGCGTGGCGCGCAGTGCCTCGGCGTTCATGTAGCCCAGCATCAGGACTTTGCCGGTGAGCGCATCCTGAACGACCGCCGGCAGCAGGCCGCCACCTTTGCTCCAGTCGAGCGCTGCGATCTGTGCGGGTGTCATGCTTGTACCTCGGGCCGGATCGGGATCGCCTGCGCGCGCAGGAATTTCTTGAGATCGGCAATCGCAATGTTGCCGCTGTGGAAAACGCTGGCGGCGAGCGCGCCATCGACACGTGCGTGCTGAAATACGTCGGAGAAATGCGCCGGCGCTCCCGCGCCGCCGGAAGCGACCAACGGTACATGACAGATCCGACGCACGGCAGACAGTTGAGCGATGTCATAGCCCTGGCGGACACCGTCGCTGGCCATGCAGTTCAGGACGATCTCGCCGGCACCACGCTCCTGAGCTTCGCGAACCCAATCGAGCGTGCGACGTGCGGTGTTACGGGTTCGAGTCGGATCGCCGGTGAACTGGTAGACGTGGTAGTCGCCATCGACTGTCTGGCTGTCGATACCGATTACCACGCACTGTGCACCGAAGCGGTCGCTGAGGCGCGATATCAGCTCAGGATCGGCGAGCGCTGGCGAGTTGACGGAAATTTTCTCCGCACCTTCGCCCAGCACCTGTTCCGCGTCGGCCACGCTGCGGATGCCGCCGGCAACGCAGAACGGAATGTCCAGGATGCGCCCGATCCTGCGGACCCAGCTGCGATCCACCGAGCGTCCTTCGGGGCTGGCCGTGATGTCGTAGAAGACCAGTTCGTCCGCGCCTTCCGCGCTGTAGCGCGTGGCGAGTTCGAGGATGTCACCCACGACCACGTGATCGCGGAAGCGCACCCCCTTGACGACCCGGCCGTCCCTTACATCGAGGCAGGGGATGATGCGTTTGGCAAGAATGGTCGCAGCTCCTCGGCAGAGAGAGTGTTTTCCAGCATCGCCTTGCCGCTGATGGCGGCGGCGACGCCGCATTGGCGCAGCGTGGCGAGATCGTTGGCATTGGCGATACCGCCCGAAGCCTGCCATTGCAATTCCGGAAAGCGTCGCACGGCTTCGGCGTAGAGATTGCAGTTCGGCCCGGTCATGGCGCCGTCGCGTGCAACGTCGGTGCACAGCACGTGCTTCAGGCCGCTGCTCATGAGCCTTTCGACAGCCTCCCACAGCACGACGCTGCTGGTCTTTTGCCAGCCGTGCGTGGCGAGCATCGGAACATTGTCGGAGTCGAGGCGCACGTCGAAGGCCAGGACGATGCGCCGCGGATCGACCTGTGTCATCCAGTGAGCGACTTCATCCGGAGCAGTGACCGCTACACTGCCGATCACTGCGCGTTCTACCCCTGCGTCCAGCAGCTCACGAACTCGTTGCAGCGTTCGTAGTCCGCCACCGACCTGTAAACGTGCGCTGCGCAATGCCGCCAATTGCACGATGATCTCGCGGTTCGGTTGATTTCCGTCGCGCGCTCCGTCGAGATCTACGACGTGGACACGCTGTGCTCCCAAGTTTCGATAGCGTTCGAGCACGCTCGCAGGCTCGTTCGAGTACACGGTTTCGGCGGCAAAATCGCCCTTGAACAGGCGTACGCAGCGGCCTTCCTTCAGATCGATCGCGGGAATGAGTTCCATCAGGTCAGGGGTCGCTGTTTACAGTTGCAGGAAATTACGTAGCAGCCGCGCGCCAGCACTCGCTGAGCGTTCCGGGTGGAACTGCGCGCCATGAACGTTGCCGTGCTGGACGATGGAGGAGAACGTATCCCCATAGCGCGTTGTCGCAACGGTGAGATCGCTGACTGGCGCGGCGTAGCTGTGCACGAAGTAGACGTAGTCGCCGCTTTCAACGCCGTCGAGCAATGGCGATGCGCGATCGAATTCGAGCTGATTCCAGCCCATGTGCGGCACCGGCAAATCGTTCCTGCCCGTAAAGCGTCGCACGCGTCCGGGAAGCATGCCGAGGCAGGGCACGTCACCCTCCTCGGAAGACTCGAACAGCAGTTGCATTCCGACACAGATACCCAGCAGCGGCTGCTGGAGCGAGCGGATCGTATCGACGAGCCCGGCGCCGTGTAGCCGCGCCATGCAATCCGCCGCCGCGCCGACACCCGGAAGAATCACATGAGTCGCGCTGCACAGGCGCTCCGGGTCCGTGGTGAGATCCGCTGGCACTCCGAGCCGCTGCATTGCGAACTGCAGAGAAGCGATGTTTGCGCCGCCGCTATCGATGATCGCCAGCCGCGTCATTACAGCGTTCCCTTGGTGCTGGGCAATTCCGTGTCCGTAATGCGCAATGCCTGGCGCAGCGTGCGTCCGACCCCTTTGAAGCAAGCCTCGATCATGTGATGCGTGTTCTCGCCCTTGACCTTGATGTTCAGCGACGCGCCCAGCGTCTCGGCCAGCGAGCGGAAGAAATGCGGCACCAGTTCGGTCGGCAACTGGCCGACGCTGTCGCGGCCGAACTGACCTTCGAAGACGAAGTAGGGCCGCCCGGACAGGTCGATGGCGACCTGCGCCAGCGCTTCATCCATCGGCAACAGGAACCCATAGCGATGGATGCCGCGCTTGTCGCCCAACGCGGCCTTGAGTGCCTGGCCGAGCGCCAGCGCGCAGTCCTCGACCGTATGATGTTCGTCGATGTGCAGATCGCCCTTGCACGTCAGCTGCAGCGAGAAACCACCATGGCGCGCGATCTGCTCCAGCATGTGATCGAAGAAGCCCAGACCGGTGCTGATGTGAAGGGGCGATTCGCGGTCCAGATCAACCGCGACGACGATGTCGGTTTCCCGGGTCTTGCGCTTCACCTCGGCACGACGATGGGGTGCCGCCAGCCGGGTGGCGATGGCCTGCCATGTTTCGTCCGGTCCGCCGTCGATGCCGACCCGCAGCCCGGCGATGTCCAGGTTGCGAGCCAGTTCCATGTCGGTGTCGCGATCGCCGATCACGTAACTGTTGGCGCGATCGAGCGGGTTGTCTTGCAGATACTGCGTCAGCAGCGCGGTCTTCGGCTTGCGGCAGTCGCAGTTGTCCCTGGCAAAGTGCGGGCAGATGAACTCCGCCTCAAAAGCGATGCCCTGCGACGACAGCAAACGACGCAGGAACTGGTGCGGCTCGTCGAAGGTCGGCTGCGGAAAGCTCGGCGTGCCCAGGCCATCCTGATTGCTGACCAGGACGAACGCGTATCCGGCATCGCGCAGCCGCAGCAACGCGGGAACGACGTCGGGCAGCAGCCGCAGCTTCTGCAGGCTGTCGATCTGTTGATCTGCCGGCTCTTCGATCAACGTGCCATCGCGGTCGATGAACAGGATCTTGCGGCCGTTCATGCGACACCTTCCGTTTCTGTACTGGCCGCAGCAATGCCGTGCAACAGCCGATCGTTCTGCTCGGGCGTGCCGATGGAGATGCGCAGGCAGTTCGGCAGCATGGGCTGTTTCGGATCGCGAACGATCAGCCTGGAGGCAGTGGCGGCACGCACGGCACGGGCTGCATCGACGCATTCCACCAGCAGGAAATTGGCATCGCTGCGCCAGACGCGGCGAATCAGCGGCAGTCGCGACAGCAACTCGCTCAGTCGTGCCCGCTCGCTCAGCAGGACTTCGATCCGGCGCTTGGAATCCGTGCAATGCGCCTCATCGGTGAAGTTCAGCACGGACTCGATCGTCTGCGTGGGCAGAGCGTAGGGCGTGATCACCCGCGCCAGCAGGCTGATGATGTCGGCGTGCGCGATCACCGCGCCACAGCGGGCGCCGGCCAGTGCATAGGCCTTCGACAGCGTACGTAGTACGACGAGATTCTCGAACTGCCGTATCGACGCAGTGATGCTGTCGGTCCGCGCGAACTCGATATAGGCCTCATCGACGACCACGATGGCCTTGTTGGCAAGCTGCGTGCAAAGAAGTTCAATCGCGCGCCGGTCGAGCAGATTGCCTGTGGGATTGTTGGGCGAGCAGATGAAGACGAGCTTGACGTTCTCGGTACAGGCGGCAAGTACGCCGTGTGCATCAAGCGCGAAGCCATCCTCTTTGACGAGTGGCACTTCGACAACGTCTGCGCCCTGTATCCGCGCGGACACCTTGTACATGCCGAAAGTGGGCGGGCAAATCAGGATGCTGTCCTGGCCCGCGCGGCAGAAGGCGCGAACCAGCAGGTCGATGCCTTCGTCACCGCCGCGGCCGGCAAGCACACTGTGCGGCTCTACGCCGTACAGCGCTGCAAAATGAGAGATCAGCTCGGCGGGCTGAGGCTCTGGATAGCGATTGAGCCCAGCGCTGCTCGGATCACCGTTGGCGCGCCACGGCATCTCGTTCGCGTGCATGCGTTCCAACGAAGGCTCCCACGCCGCATGTTGGTAGGGCTGCAACGTCAGAATGTCGGG
>DATMEZ010000095.1:0-24176 GCA_035556415.1 Povalibacter sp. | reverse complement strand
CGGCCCAGTCGCCTTTGGCGATCTTGTCGGCGATCAGCCGGTCGGCGGTCGCGTCGTCCGGAATGCGCAGCAGGGCTTCCGCCAGGCACATGAGGATCACGCCTTCCTGCGATGACAGGTCGTATTGATTCAGGAAGGCATCGAGCCCGCTGCGCTGCTTCTGCCGTTCACGCACGCCTGCGACCAGGCGGCGGGCAAGTTCGGCAATCCGTCGTTGCCGCAGCGGCTCGAGCCGGGCGCGTTCGGCCAGCGCCACCACGATCTTGCGTTCATCGCCCAGATAATGACGATTGATGGCTGCCGCCACCGTCCGCCCGGTTTGCATGGCCCCCGCTCGCTGTCCTGTTGACGGCCGCAGCCGCTACTTCATCTCATATACAAGATTGAGCGTGCTGAGAGTATCCGTAGTATCGAACTCTTCCGGCGGGTGCGTGTTGTAGCGAACCGAGTAACCCACCGCCAGCGCCAGCGAGCCCATGATCTTCACCTGCAGGCTGACGTCGTTGCGGATGGAGGTGTTCTCGACGCCGGCCTCGACCCGCATCTCATTCAGCAGCCGCGTGCTCTGGTTCAAGCCGCGCTCGAACTCGAGCCTGGCCTGCTGCACCAGGGCCTCCTGCCTCTCGCCCGGAATCACCGTCACTTCGTCCTGCGCCAACGAAATCCGCGTCTGCAATTGCCGGTAACCCAGGCCGACCTGCGCGATCAGCTTGGTGCGCGGATCGTCGTAGAAGCGCCAGCCCAATCCCATGCCGAACGAGGACTGGTACTCGAAGCCGCTGAAGCGATCCTCTTCGTAACGCGCCGAAGCGAACGAAAATCCCTTGGTGTGGAATTTGTAATCCGTCTGGCTGCTCACGTCCCAACGCTGCCCGGTCGTGCCGGTAGGATCCGCAGCGTATACGGCGGATGCGCCGAAGGCCTGCTTCCAGCTCTCCCATTCCCGGGCCACGTCGAACTTCGCATTGAACGATTCACTCCGCGAGTTGCCGCTCGAGACGATGGCACCCGCCTCTGCTCTGGCCGTCGACTTTGCGATCTGTCCCAGGGACAGGGCCGGCCACGCGAACATCCCGATTGCCGCCAACAGCGAACCAATCCACCTTTCCACCATCAAAACGATCTCCATCCCTCTTTATATGTCCGCACACGGCGACAACTGACGTTCTCACCACGGACCGTGCAAATTGAATTACGCCGCGCGCGACCTCATCTATGCAGATGAGCCGTGCGAGCACGGCTCCATGCATTTCCGCTGCTCCAGGAGGGCTTCGGTGACCACTCAAGATTCGATTGCGACGATCACTGCCGGCAATTTCATGACAGAGGTGGTCGAAGCCTCCGCGCGCGTACCCATGCTGGTCGACTTCTGGGCGCCGTGGTGCGGACCCTGCAAACAGCTGATGCCGATCCTGGATCGGCTGGCCGCAGAGTATGGCGGCCGTTTCAAACTGGCGAAAGTGAACACGGAGGAACAGCAGACGCTGGCGCAGCAGCTCGGCATCCGCAGCCTGCCGACCGTGGTGCTGTTCAAGGATCGCACAAGCGTGGACCACTTTGTCGGCGTGGTGCCCGAATCGCAGATCAGACAGATGCTGGACAAGCATCTGCCGCGGACTTCGGACGGACCGCTGATGCAGATAGAGAAACTCAAAACCGTCGGCGACTATGCCAGCGCCCAGACTCTGTTGCAGCAACTGCTGGCCCGCGATCCGGAGAACGTCGCGCTGCTGACGCAGCGGGCAGAGCTGCATGCACTCGACGGCAATCTCGACCTGGCGCGTCAGGAGCTGAACCAGTTGCAGGGCAGCGAGCCGAGCCATCCGGCGGTGAAGCGCCTCGCTGCGCTGATCGCATTCAGCGACGTGGTGGCGCAGTACCCGAACGTGCGCAGCCTGAAGGAACAGGTGGCCGACGGCACCCCGGATCCCGACCTGCGCCACGCCCTCGCCGTTCATCAGCTGCTCGGCGGCGACGTCGAGCCGGCGCTGCAAACCTGGTTGACCATGATGCGCGAGCAGCGCCAGTACAAGGACGATCTGGCGCGCCGCAGCCTGGTGCTCGCGTTCGAGCTGATCGGCGATGCCGACCCGATCGTCGCGCAAACGCGACGTGCAATGACCAAGCTGCTGTTCTAAAGCAAAAGCCGACGTCTGCGTCGATGTTCTTTCGACGCCGGCGTCGCGCGCTGTCGTCCTGGCCGGCGGGCGCATAGAATCGCATCGCTCCCTTCCGCGGCTGCCCGAGCATCGGAAAGATCCCATGATCACGGCCGACGACCTGAAGACCGCGCGCGTCGACGTCGCAATCGCCCCTGTCGGCAGCCAGGAGCGCGTCGCCGCATTGGACGTGCTGCGTGGAGTCGCGTTGTTCGGCGTGTTCCTCATCAACATGATGGGCTTCGCCGGCGAGAACGTGATGGCGACCCAGCGCCAGTTGCTGGAGCTGCCGACCTACCCGCTGGACCTCACGCTGCACCAGCTCATCGTCTGGCTCGGCGTCGACAAAGCCAACACCCTGTTCGCTTTTCTGTTCGGCCTGGGTTTCTACTTGCAGATGCAGCGGCTGGGCGAGCGCGGTGCGGACTTCGAACGCATCTACCTGCGGCGACTCATGGCACTGCTGCTGATCGGCTTGGCGCACACGTTTCTGCTGTGGACCTGGGACATCCTGCACGTCTACGCGCTCGCTGGGTTCATGTTGTTCGCGCTGCGCAAGCTAAGTAATCGAACGTTGCTGATCGGCGGCCTGCTGCTCGCGGTGCTGGCCCGGATCGCGCAGGCATCGCTGATCGAGTTCGGTGGTCTGGATTCGTGGAACGGCTATCCATCGCCGTACTCGGAAGAAGCGGTGCTGGCGCGCCAGCAGCTTTCCCTGGCCGGCGACTACTGGGGACTGGTCCATGCGATGGGCTGGTACTACTTCGTCGATTTCATCGCGAACGGCCTGTTGGCCGCCTGGCTGCTGTACGTGCTCGGGCGGTTCATGCTCGGCGCCTGGGTGGGGCGGCACGGCTGGCTGCAACAGGCGCGCAACTACCTGCCGGGCTTTCGCCATGTGCTGCGCCTGGCGCTGCCGGCCGGTCTGGTGGTCGCCGCCCTCAGCCAGCTCATCAACATCGGCATCCAGGAAGGCCGTCTGTCCCAGGACTCACACTGGATCTACACGGCCGAGGTGCTGCACTTGGTCTCGGTGCCAATGCTGGCTGCGGGGTACATCTGCGCCATCGTGGTCGGACTGCACACGAGAACCGGCGCAAAGCTGCTGGCGCCGTTCGCCTATGCCGGACGAATGGCGCTGACCAACTACATCACCCAGAGCTTCGTCTATGGCTTCGTGCTGTTCGGCGTGGGACCGGGGTTGGCCCTCGCAGGCAAGATCGGCACCACGGCAGTCACGCTCATCGTGATCGGCGCGTACGCGCTGCAGATCGCATTCAGTCAGTGGTGGCTGACGCGCTTCCGCTACGGTCCGCTCGAATGGGTATGGCGTGCGCTGACCTACGGGTATTGGCCGAAACTCGCAGTCGCCTGAAATCTCACATCGCCGTTCCGAACAACGACCCGACAGCGGCGGTGATCGCCATTGCAGCGGCACCCCAGAACGTGACCCGCGCCGCGCCTTTGCGGATCGATGCCCCGCCGGCTCGAGCCGCGACGGCACCGAGCAACGCCAGAAATACGAGCGACGTACCCGCAATGGACTTGGCCGCCCAAGCCAACGGCACCACCATGCTCGTAGCAATCGGCAACACCGCGCCAGCAGCGAATGAAGCCGCGGATGCCACCGCAGCCTGAATCGGGCGCGGCTTCGACGCGGGCGTCAGCCCAAGCTCATCGCGGGCGTGTGCACCCAGCGCATCATGCTGCATCAACTGCAAGGCAACTTCGCCAGCCAACGCTGGCTCGAGGCCGCGACGCACGTAGATACCCGCCAGCTCCTTGCGCTCCGCTTCTATGTCGGCGTCGAGCTCACGTCGTTCGCGCTCGAGATCCGCGTGCTCCGCATCGGCCTGCGAGCTGACGGAAACGTATTCGCCCGCCGCCATCGACATGGCGCCGGCAACCAGGCCGGCAACGCCTGCGATCCACAACTGGCCGCGCGATGCCTCGGCGGCCGCAATGCCGACCAGCAGCCCCGACGTCGACAGGATGCCGTCATTGGCTCCCAGGACGGCGGCGCGCAGCCAGCCACTGCGACCGGAGCGATGTCGTTCGTAGTGATGACGGCGCATGCATGGACCTCGAACGGTATGGATGAAGAGACGCAGCGATGTCGCGCATCGCGCCACGAGCGTAAACCAGGCGCCGACCAGGGGCACTCGACAATTGCAATGCGGCTACCAGATCCGTCGGGCCGCTGAGATCGTCGGCACGCACGCGGGGCGCCGCGCGGCGGACACTCCGGTTGCGGATATCCCCTCACCCTGAAACCCGCGCCTCAGCCTGCAGCCGCTGCGCCGTGTCATGGCCAATGTAGGCGTGGATGGCGCGGCGGGTCACGTAGATGAGCGGGATCAGCAGGAACGCCATCAGCAGCTTGTAGCCGTAGTTCACCGTGGCCACCGCCATGAACAGCGGAATCGGCCATTGCTGTGGCCCGAGCACGAAGGCGATGTAGAGCACCACGAAGCTGTCGATGAGCTGCGAGACCGCGGTCGAGCCGGTGGCCCGCAGCCAGATCCATTTCTCGCCGGTCGCCAGGCGGATGCGATGGAACACCGCCACGTCGATCAGCTGGCCGATCAGGAACGCGGTCACCGAGCCGGCGATGGACCACAGCCCCTGCCCGAAAATATTACTGAACGCGGCCTGCATGTCGGGCACGCCGCGCTCGCTGTTCACGCCGACCCAGAAATCCGCCGGCACCAGCTGGATGGCCAGGTACGCCGTGATGAAGCCGTAAAGGATCAGCATCACGGTCAGCCAGGAAATGAAGCGCACGCCGCGCCGGCCGAAATACTCGTTGATGATATCCGTCATCAGAAACACGAAAGGCCACAGCAGCACGCCGCTGGTGAAGGACAGCGAGCCGTTCTGGCCGAACAGGTTCCAGTTGAACGTGTTCAGGCCCAGCGTCGGCTCCAGCGCGAAAATTTTTATGCCGACCAGCTCGGCGATGAGTGCGTTGACCGCCAGAAAGGAGGCAAGCACGACGAACAGCCGCGTCGTCCGCGAGCCGAGCGGATTCGAAATCGCAACGGACATGAGCCCAAGCCTTGTTCGAATTGAGAGTGGCCTTGACTAGTATGCAATACGCCGTTGCAGGCGCTCAATTGCAATGGACACGGCAACCGGAGCCGCTAGACTCGCGCGCATGATCACCGTCACGGCGCTGAACATTTACCCGGTGAAATCCTGCAAGGGCATCGCGCTCGAGCAGGCACTGATCGCCGACACCGGCTTTGCGCGTGA
This sequence comes from Povalibacter sp., assembly GCA_035556415.1. GTDB lineage: Bacteria > Pseudomonadota > Gammaproteobacteria > Steroidobacterales > Steroidobacteraceae > Steroidobacter. The sequence goes on along the minus strand of DATMEZ010000095.1, from coordinate 18,762 downwards.
TCGTGAATGGCTGATCGCTCGACCCGACGGCCAGTTCATCACTCAGCGCCAGGAACCGCGCCTCGCCCTGATCACGACCGCGCTCACCGACGATGCCTTGATTCTCAGCGCACCCGAAATCGGAACGCTGACGATTCCGCTTGCAGTGCACGGCGACCCGGTGGAAGTGACCTGCTGGCGCGACAAATGCGCCGCCTTCGACACCGGCGCCGAAGCCGCCGCCTGGTTGGAAGCGCATCTGGGCAAACCCCACCGGCTGGTCAAGTTCGACCCCTCGCGGCGGCGCTCGTCAAGCAGGGAATGGACGCGCGACGTGGAAGCCATCACTCAATTTGCCGACGGCTTTGCCTTCTTGGCGATCTCGCAAGCCTCGCTCGACGATCTGAACGGCCGGCTGGCGCGGCCGCTGCCCATGAACCGCTTCCGGCCGAACCTCGTCATCGACGGCCTGCCGCCCTTCGGCGAGGACGACGTGCATGAGTTCACGGGCGAGGGGATCCGGCTGCGAATCGTGAAGCCGTGTACACGCTGCGCCATCACGACCACGGATCAGACGACGGGACAGCGCGACGGCGATGAACCGCTACGCACCTTGCGCAGCTATCGCTTCAGCCGCGAGCTCAAGGGCGTGATGTTCGGACAGAACGTCATCTTGATCGAAGGCGCCGGACGCAGGCTGCAGGTGGGACAGCAGCTCGAAGCGACGCTGAAGGCGTAGCGGCGGCGGCACCCTCTCCTTACAAGAGAGGGGCAGCCAAGCAGGTGGTTACCTACTATTGTTCTTCTGCATCTCGTCGGCGAGACGCTTGATGCCGGCGGCCTCCCAGCCGAAGCGCTCGTCGGCAACGGTGTCCTCGTCCGCCTCCAGCTCACTTTGTACCGCGGCCACGTGCGGTGCGACGCGGCGGATCACCGTGCTTTCCCAATCCTCGCGCACCAGCGTGCGCTCCGGATCGAAATCTTCCAGATCCTCATTGACCTCGGACTGCGAGCCCGAGGTCGGACGCGGCATTTTCACGGTGGCTTCGGTATCTGGATTCTCGAGATCCGTTTCACGGTGCGCTGACATAATCTGAATCGCCTCCGGCAGCTGAACTCAAGCTACCTGCTCGCTCCCGTTTACGGCGTGTGCCAGATCACAACGCGTCCACCGCGCGACGAGAATTGCCGACATTCGATGGGGCGTTTGACCTGCAAGCCGACTGCGGCGGCAGGATGTGCGACTGCGCCATGGGAGCGCAGTTGGGGGTCTAACGGACCGGCGACAGGCGAAGTTCCGCGCCCCTATGAAAGTTCGGAGAACCCAATGACGCGCTCGCTCAACGCGAGATCGTGAGTCTGCCGAAGGCCACGCCCACGTCCCAACCGCGTCCGGTGCCGCTGAGCGCCAGCGAGACCTCTCCCTTGGTCATCACGGCCGCCTTGGACGATTTCACCGCGCCGGCGTGCGCCTCGGCGGAAACATACGAACCCAGCAACTCCTCCAGATCGTTGGCGCCGGAGAATTCGCCCTGCCCGTTCTCGATGGTGGACTTGCCGAAGGTCAGGCCGCCGCCCTTGGCGTCCAGCTTCACGTTCGCCGATTGTCCGTTCGAGCATTTGATGGTGCCGGTGCCCGAAGCGGTCTTGTAGAACGCCGACCAGCCTTGCAGGCGGAAGGTCATGTGGCAGCTGACGTCGGCAGCAGCCGACGCACCGGCGCCAGCCAACATCGCCATTACGGACAGGACCCCTGCGACAACACTGCGCTTCTGCATCGTTTCCTACCTCGGCCTACACGGCTGGAATTCAGTGTATTACAGTGGCTTGCGCCGTTGCCAACGTCCCACGCCATGACCGTCCCATGAACCACCGCCCCGTTTCCCTGGCCGAGTTCTTCCGCGATTACCGGCGGCGGGGCGAACCGCTGGTGCTCGCCACCGTGGCGCAGACGATCGGCTCGACCTACCGCAAGGCCGGTGCGCAGATGCTCATCGCGCACGACGGCAACGCCGCAGGCTTGCTCAGCGGCGGCTGCCTGGAAGCCGATTTGGTGGAACGGGCGCGCACGGTGCTCGACACCGGCCAGGCACTGACCGTCGAGTACGACACACGCAGCTCGGACGACATCCTGTGGGGCATCGGCCTGGGATGCGAGGGTGCCATGCGCATCCTCATGACCCGTCTCGATGCCGGCAATCAGTACCAGCCGTTCGCTTACACCGAGCAATGCCGCGAAGCGTACGTCGCGGCCAGGATCGCGCTGGTCACCGCCAGCGACAATCCGCGGTACGCGCTCGGGTCGGCTTACGGGTTGAAAGACGACCAGCGTCCTCCGCCTGCCATTTTCGACGCACTGGTCTCATCCAAGCTGCACAGCGCATCGGCCATCGAATCCGACGGGGCGAGCTTCCTGATCGTCCCGATCGAACTGCCGACACGCCTGTTGCTGCTGGGCGCAGGCCCGGATGCCATGCCGCTGGTGGAAATCGCCGGCCTGATGGGCTGGCAGGTCACGGTATTGGATCACCGCCCGGCCTACGCCGTGACCGATCGCTTTCCCCGCGCCCGCGAAGTGAAAGTTCATCCGGCGAACGCGCTGCCCGAGGTGCTGGCGCGCACTCACTACGATGCGGCCGTCGTCATGAGCCACCACCTCACCTCCGACCAGCTCTATCTCGCAGCGCTCGCCGACAGCCACATCCCCTACGTCGGCCTGCTCGGCCCCGCCCCGCGCCGCGCGCGATTGATGAGTGAAATCGGCGCCAAAGCCGAACAGCTGGGCGAGCGCCTGCGCGGCCCCATCGGCCTGGACATCGGCGCCCGCACCCCGGAAACCATTGCGCTGGCCATCGTCAGCGAAATCCAGGCAGTGCTCGCCGGTCGCGCCGGTGGTTCGTTCAGCGCGGGCGACTTCTCGGCACCGGCCACCAGAGTCTTGCAGGCGTAGCTGGCACGGCCGAGCGGCCAAGCGACTCGCGTACCCGATCACGGCAGTGGTCGAACACCCCTCCGGCCGAGAACGGCATTCACATTCCAAACAGACAGATCTGTGCGCAATAGTCATGCACGCCGACCGCCATGGCACTCCGGTCGTCGCACACGGCCTGCGACCGCCTTGCGAGGCTGTATGCTACGGCCTTCCATAAAAACCGCGGGGAGTCACGATGCGTCCAGTCCTGTCGTTCGCACTGCCGGTCCTTGTGCTTGCGTGCCACGCCGCCCTGGCGGCCACGGCGCCCAGCGAATCCACGAACAACACAACAGCGCCGGCCACGCTGGTGCTCGAAGAAACCGATGTCGCGACGCTGCAGTCGCAGATGAGCGGCGGCAAGCTGACCAGCCGCCAGTTGACGCAGGCCTATCTCGACCGCATCGCGGCCATCGACGATGCCGGGCCGATGCTCAATTCGGTGATCGAGATCAATCCGGATGCGCTGAAGGAAGCCGACGCGCGCGACAAGGATCGCAAAGCCGGCAAGGTGCGCGGACCGTTGCACGGCATACCGGTGCTGCTGAAGGACAACATCGATGCGACGCCGATGGTGAATTCCGCCGGGTCGCTGGCCCTGGCCGAGAACCGTCCGAAGTCGGATGCCTTCCTGGTACGCAAGCTGCGCGAGTCCGGCGCAGTGATCCTGGGCAAGACCAACCTGAGCGAATGGGCCAACTTCCGCTCCACCGGTTCCAGCTCCGGCTGGAGCGGCCGCGGCGGACAGACCAAGAATCCGTACGCCCTGGACCGCAATCCCTGCGGTTCGAGCTCCGGCACCGGCACGGCGATCTCGGCCAGCCTGGCCACAGTCGGCATCGGCACCGAAACCGACGGCAGCATCATCTGCCCCTCGTCGATCGCCGGCCTGGTCGGCCTCAAGCCCACCATCGGCCTGGTGAGCCGTAGCGGCATCATTCCGATCGCGGCCAGTCAGGACACGGCCGGCCCGATGACGCGCACGGTCGCTGACGCCGCTGCACTGCTGACGGCAATCGCCGGATATGACAAGGCAGACAGTGGCGCCGCAGGCAGCAGCAATCGCGCCAAGGTCGACTATCTCGCGCATCTCAAGAAGGACGCGCTGCGCGGCGCACGCATTGGCGTGCTGCGCAAAGAGGACGGTATCAATCCCGCCGTCGACCAGCAGTTCGAGCAGGCAGTTGCAGCCATCAAGGCCGCGGGCGCCACGGTCGTCGATGCCAAGATTCCCACCGCCGGCCAGTGGGGCGAGTTCGAGACCGAGGTGCTGCTCTACGAATTCAAGGACGGCGTCAACAAGTACCTGGCCGGCGCCAACCTGCCGGTGAAGTCGCTGGCGGACCTGATCGAGTTCAACAAGCAGCACGCCGCCGCCGAGATGCCCTACTTCGGCCAGGAACGCTTCGAAATGGCGCAGGCCAAGGGTTCGCTCGACGACCAGGCCTACAAGGATGCGCGCGAGAAAGCAAAACGCCTGGCTGGCGCGGAAGGCATCGACGCAGCATTGCGTGCGCAGAACCTCGATGCATTGATCGGCCCGGCGATGTCTCCGGCCTGGGTGACCGACTACGTGCTGAACGATCACGGCATCGGTGGCGGTGGCTACGGCGTGGCCGCGGTTGCGGGCACGCCGAGTCTGACCGTGCCGATGGGCGAGAGCTTCGGCCTGCCGTTCGGCGTGGTGTTCCTGGGACCGGCCTGGAGCGAAGCACGCCTGATCGAGCTGGGCTATGCCTTCGAGCAACTCACCCACGCGCGCAAGGCACCGAAATTCCTGCCGACCGTGGACGTGAAAGCGTTCCGCGTGAGTGATGGCGAGTAACGCAACCAGCGCTCCCTGCTGCATGTGATAAGGCCCGCATCGTCACCGGTGCGGGCCTTTGATCAGATCGCTACGTTCGAACGTGCGGATGGCCCGCCTTCCCGGTGGTGAAGCCATCGGCACCGCCACCGATCCAGCAGACCCGCAATCTGCGGACCCGACTTCGTCGATTAAATCCTGAGTGGCAGCGACCGCAGCCTCTTTCCCGTGGCTGCGAACACGGCATTGGCAATCGCCGCTGCGATGGGCGGCACACCGGGCTCGCCGAGTCCGCCGAGCGCGGCATTCGAATCGATGAACTCGACCGTGATGCGCGGCGCATCGGCAAGTTTCGGCATCGGGTAGTCGGCGAAATTGCTTTGCGCGACGCGCCCGTCGCGGATCGTGATCTCGCTGAACAGTGCAGCTGACAAACCGAAGACGATGCCGCCTTCGATCTGGGCGGTCGCAGTGTCCGGGTTGATGACGCGACCGCAATCCACTGCGGCCCAGACATCGTGCACCTTGATGCGGCCCTCGATCAGTTCGACCTCGGCCACCTGCGCGACGATGGAGCCGAAGGACTCCACCAGCGCAATGCCGCGGCCACGGCCAGCCGCGGGCTTGGCGCCCCAGCCGCAGATCCAGGCCGCCTTCTCCAGAACCGCACGATGGCGCGGTAGATCCTCGAGCAGATCGCGACGATATTCGTATGGATCCTTGCCGGCGGCATGCGCCAGCTCATCGACGAAGGATTCGGTGAAGAAACCGTGCTGCGAGTAAGCGACCGAGCGCCACGACCCCAGGCGGACGTGCGAGGCGTATTCGGCAGCCCGGATGTCCTGATTCTCGATGGCATACGGAATCAGCGCCGCGCCGTCCCGGCCGCCGCTGAACCGGGAGATCCAGACCGTCGGCGCGCCGCCGGAATCGATCGCCCCCTTGAAACGGGCGATGACCGCGGGACGATAATAGTCGTGCTGGATGTCTTCCTCCCGACTCCACAGCAGCTTGACCGGCGCCGGCGACATTTCCTTGGCGATGCGCACCGCCTGATCGACGAAATCGTGCGCGCCCGGCAGGCGACGACCGAAACCGCCACCGACTTGCTGGTTGTATATCGTCACCTGCTCCCGACGCAGCTTCGCCGCCAGCGCTGCAACCTTTCTCGCTGCCAACGGATCCTGCACGCCCGTCCACACCTCGCAGCGATCGTTGGCGACTCGCGCGGTCGCATTCATCGGTTCCATGGTGGCGTGAGCGAGAAACGGGACTCGATACTCCGCATCGATGGTCTTCGCCGCCGCACCGAGCCGCGCGACGGCGTCGCCGCTGACGAAGACGCTCTTGGCCTGGTCGCTTTCCAGCGAGCGCACGATATCGGCGGCCAGCGCATCGCTGCTGCGATTGCTGTTGCCGGTATCGGCGAACGAAGGTGTCAAGCGACGCAATGCCTTCAGCGCGCGCCAGTAGCTATCGGCAACGACGGCAACGGCGTTCTCCAGCCTGATGACTTGCTTCACACCCGGCAGCGCCAACGCCGGCGCCGGATCGACCGAGCCGAGCTTCGCACCGAAGACCGGGGCGGCAGCGACGGTCGCGTACAACATGCCGGGCAACGCGACATCGATGCCATAGCTGGCCGTGCCGTCCACCTTCGAGGGAATGTCGAGCCGCGGTATCGGCCGACCCACGATCGAATACCGGTCGCGCGACTTCAGCTGCGGATGTGTCGGCAGCTCCATCTGCGCCGCTTCCGAAGCCAGCTCGCCGAAGGTCGCGCTGCGATTCGAGCCGGGATGCAGGACTCTCGACGACTTCGTCTCGCACTCGGAGCTGGGAACCTTCCAGCGCTCAGCAGCCGCTTCGATCAGCATGGCGCGCGCGGCACCTCCGGCCATGCGCATTCCAAACTGCCCGGTGCCACGCACGCTGCTGCTGCCGCCCGTGGTCTGCATTTCCATCCATTGCATCAGCCTGAAGCTGCCGAAATCGACCGCCCGCTCCATGAATTTCGGCACGTCGGCCGCCATCGGTGCGAAGGCCCGAACCAGGTAGCCGTTGGCGAAGAGGTCCTCGGCCGGCGCTTCTTCGACCCGCACGTGGCTCCAGTCCGCATCCAGCTCTTCGGCCAGCATCATCGCCAGCGCCGTCTGCGCACCCTGCCCCATCTCGCAATGAGGCACGATCACGGTCACCGTATCGTCCGGCGCGAGCTTGATCCAGGTGGTGAGCTGTGCGGCAGCGCCATCCGGCTTGGGCGAACGGCTCAGCCGGTTCGGCGCAAACACCAGGCCCGCCACGCCAAGCGCCAGCCCACCGCCGACCAGGCTTCCGGCAGCGATGAAACCGCGGCGGGTCCATCTATTCATGCACCCTCCACGTTGCGCGACGCGCCCGCTTGCGCGATCGAATGAATGGCGCGACGCACTCGCTCGTAAGTACCGCAGCGACAGATGTTGGTGATACTGGCGTCGATCTCTTCGTCCGTGGGCTGCGGATGATTCGTGAGCAAGGCTGCCACGGCCATGATCATCCCGGACTGGCAATACCCGCACTGCGGCACCTGATGCTCGATCCAGGCCTGCTGCACGGCGTGACGCTGCCCGTTCGCGGCGAGACCTTCGATGGTGGTGATCTCCTGCCCCTGGACCGACGCGGCAGGAATCGCACACGAACGCGTCGCCAGGCCGTTGATGTGAACCGTGCAGGCGCCGCACGCAGCGATGCCGCAGCCGAACTTGGTGCCGGTCAATCCGAACGATTCGCGGATCACCCAGAGCAGCGGTGTATCCGCATCGACCTCTGCATCCCTGATTTCGCCATTGATGCTGAGCGTGACCTGCATCGTGTTCCCCTGTGGTTACATTGCGCGCATGGCGTTCTCGCTTACGCTGTCCCGGCAAAGGCCGTCAGCCTCGCCGCAAATCCCGCAGGATGCGACGAGCGTGCTTGTCCGGGCGGCCGGCCGGTGCCGGCGGCGCAAGCCGCGCGTGTTCCCGGCGACGCTCGCGCTCCGCAATACTCGCTTCGGTCTCTACATAGTGAGCACGCGCCTCAGGTGCGGGGCCGCGGCGCACTGGAATTCCCTGCACGATGATTTCCAGTCGAGTCTCATCGCGCGTGATCTCAAGTCGATCGTCGACCTGCACGGCGCGCGAGGGCTTGACCCTCTCGCCATTCACATGCACCAACCCGCCGGCCACCGCATCGGTTGCCTGCGAGCGGCTTTTGAAGAAGCGCGCAAACCAGAGCCATTTGTCGATTCGCAGGCCCGGCGGCGAGCCCGTATCGGGTGCGTCTTTCATGACCGCAGCTTACGCCAGATGGCCGGGTGCGAGAATCTGCGACGCGCTCGGTGTGCTTGCTTGCGCAATGCCGTCATCGTTCCTACCATCCTCATCCTTCATGCACCCATTGCCCTTCGAGCCTTGCCCGCCCACGGAGCCCAAGTGGCCGCCAGCGACTGCGTCGACCTGCTGATCGTCGGCGGCGGCATCAATGGAGCCGGCATCGCGCGCGACGCCGCCGGTCGCGGACACAAGGTCGTTCTGGTCGAACAATCCGACCTCGCCGCGGCCACCTCCTCCGCCAGCACCAAGCTGATCCACGGCGGTCTGCGCTACCTGGAGCTGTTCGAGTTCCGACTGGTGCGCGAGGCACTGATCGAACGCGAGCGGCTGCTGGCGATTGCCCCGCACATCATCCGGCCGATGCAGTTCGTGCTGCCGCACGTCAAAGGCCTGCGCCCGCGCTGGCAGATCCGGCTGGGCTTGTTCTTCTACGATCACCTCGGCGGCCGGCATCGACTGCCCGCTTCCCGCAGTGTGTATCTCGCCGCCAGCGAGATCGGCAATGCTCTGCGCGACGGCATTCGCCACGGCTTCATCTATTCCGACTGCCGGGTGGACGACAGCCGCCTGGTCGTTCTCAATGCAATGGATGCGGCACAGCGCGGTGCGTCGATCCACACGCGCACCAAGTTCCTCGGTGCGCAAACGGCGAACAATCTCTGGCAGGCCGAGCTGGAGGATCAGAGAACCGGCGCCCGCTCGACAATCACGGCGCGCGCCCTGGTCAACGCCGCCGGCCCCTGGGTCGAGGAAGTTCTGCATCGGGTGCCCGGCACTCACAATGAGGCGCAGATCCGTCTGGTGAAAGGCAGCCATATCGTGGTGCCGCGAATGTACGACGGCGAGCACGCATTCCTGCTGCAGAACCCGGACGGCCGCGTGGTCTTCACGATCCCGTACGAAAACGAGTACACGCTGATCGGCACCACGGACGTACCGTGCCAGCAGAATCCAGCTTCGGTCAGCATTTCCGATGAGGAGATCGCCTATCTGTGCGAGACGGTGAACGGCTATTTCGCCCGCTCCATCGCCCCGTCCGACGTGAAGTGGACCTATGCCGGCGTGCGTCCACTGAGTGACGACGAGGCAGCCAACGCTTCCAAGGTCACGCGCGACTACAAGCTCGAACTCACCGAAGCGCCGGACCAGCCGGCGCTGCTTTCAGTGTTCGGCGGCAAGATCACGACTTATCGTCGCCTGGCCGAGAGCGCGCTGCACAAGCTGCACCCGTTCATCGGTGGCCCGCGGCAGAGCTGGACGGCTCAGGCAGCGCTGCCCGGCGGCGATCTGCCGCATGCGGATTTCGCAGCCTTTCTCGCCAGCGTCAGAAAGCGCTGGCCATTCCTGCCATTGCCGCTCGCCCGGAGACTTGCGCACGCGTATGGCACTCGCATCAGCGACGTCATCGGCCCGGCAAAGAGCCTGGATGATCTGGGCACTCACTTCGGCGCTGGACTCACGCGCGCCGAAATCGACTACCTGCGAGCCCATGAATGGGCGCAGAGCGCCGAGGACATCCTCTGGCGGCGCTCGAAACTGGGGTTGCACATGAGCGTCGAGGAACGGGCGCACGTCGCGCGTCATGTCGACGGCGATCACTCCGATTCATCCACACCTCACCCGCTCGCCACCGCGTAACAGCGGCTGCCTGACTACGGCAAGACCGCTGTATCCGTATGGAATTCCCGGCTGACCGCATGCAGAATCGACTGCAACGCGCGTTTCGAGAGCACCTGTTGTGAAAAGCGAATTGCTGCAGCGCCTGGCCCACGATACCGAGCAACTGAAAGCCGAAGGGCTGTTCAAGCCGGAACGCGTGCTGGTCTCGCCGCAGCAGGCAGTCGTCCGCGTCAAGGACGGCAGCGAGGTCATCAATCTCTGCGCCAACAATTATCTCGGACTCGCCAATCACGCCTCGGTACGCGAGGCCGCGCGACTGGCGCTCGACCGCTACGGCTACGGCATGGCGTCGGTGCGCTTCATCTGCGGCACCCATGACATCCACAAGGATCTGGAAGCACGGCTGAGCCGTTTCCTCGGCACCGAGGACACCATCCTGTATTCCTCGTGCTTCGACGCCAACGGCGGGCTGTTCGAAACATTGCTCGACGAGCAGGACGCCGTCATCAGCGACGCACTGAACCACGCCAGCATCATCGACGGTGTCCGGCTGTGCAAGGCGCAGCGCTTGCGCTACGCCAACAACGATCTCGACGAGTTGGAAGCTCGCCTCAAGGAAGCGAGCCAGTGCCGCGTGCGGCTGATCGCCACCGACGGCGTCTTCTCGATGGACGGTGTGATTGCACGCCTGAAGGACATCTGCGATCTCGCAGATCGCTACGACGCGCTGGTCATGGTCGACGATTCGCACGCCACCGGCTTCATCGGCGCGAAGGGCCGCGGCACGCATGAACTGCGCGGGGTCATGGATCGCGTCGATATCCTCACCGGCACGCTCGGCAAGGCGCTGGGCGGCGGCAGCGGCGGCTACACCTCGGGGCGCAAGGAAATCATCGGCTGGCTGCGGCAACGTTCGCGGCCCTACCTGTTCTCCAACAGCATCCCGCCGTTCATCGCCGCCGCGACCTTGCGAGTGCTCGATCTGCTCGAAGCAGACGATCGGCTCAGAGTGCGCCTGCAGGACAATGCCGCGCATTTCCGCAAGGGCATGACGGCAGCCGGCTTCAACCTGGTGCCCGGCGAACATCCGATCATTCCGGTGATGCTGGGCGACGCCAGGCTGGCCTCGGAATTCGCACGCCGGCTCCTCGGCCACGGTGTGTACGTAATCGGTTTCTCTTTCCCGGTCGTACCGCACGGCAAGGCCCGCATACGCACCCAGATGTCCGCCAGTCACACGAAAGAGCAGCTGGACCGGGCCGTGGCCGCGTTTTCCGCGGTTGGCAAGGAGCTCGGCGTGGTGAGCTGACAACGCTGTTGAATACAGCGGTCCCGCGCTACCCTTTCTTTCGCCGGTTCCGATCCCCATTCACGGATCATCCACCTCACCGCCAGCCATCCTCATGCGCGCCCTAGTCAAAGCCCACGCCGCCCCCGGCATCGAGATGCAGGACATCCCGCGTCCCACCGTCGGCCACAACGACGTGATGATCCGCATCAAGCGCACCGCGATCTGCGGCACCGACATGCACATCTACAACTGGGATGGCTGGGCGCAGCGAACCATCCCGGTGCCGATGGCGGTAGGCCACGAGTACTGCGGCGAGATCGTCGAGATCGGCAGCGAAGTGTCGGGCTTCAAGGTCGGTGATCGCGTCTCCGGCGAGGGCCACGTGACTTGCGGCCATTGCCGCAACTGTCGCGCCGGCCGCCGTCACCTGTGCCGCAACACGGTGGGCGTCGGCGTCAATCGCCCGGGCTGCTTCGCCGAGTACCTGGTCATTCCAGCGCTCAATGCCTTCAAACTGCCCGAAGCCATCGACGACGAGATCGCCTCGATCCTCGACCCGCTCGGCAACGCGGTACACACCGCACTGGCGTTCGATGTCGTCGGCGAGGACGTGCTGATCACCGGCGCTGGCCCGATCGGCATCATGGCCGCGGCCATCGTGCGCTTCGTCGGCGCACGCCACGTCGTCATCACCGACGTGAACGACTATCGGCTGGACCTGGCGCGCAAGATGGGCGCCACACTCGCACTCAATGTCACGCGCGAGTCGCTCGACGATGCGATGAAGCAGCTGGGCATGCAGGAAGGTTTCGACGTCGGCCTGGAAATGTCCGGCAATGCCACCGCCTTCCGGGACATGCTGCGCACCATGCATCACGGCGGCAGCGTCGCCCTGCTCGGCCTGCCGCCGGGCGACGTCGCCATCGACTGGAATCAGGTGATCCTCAAGGGCCTGACGCTCAAGGGCATCTACGGGCGGCAGATGTTCGAGACCTGGTACAAGATGGCCGCCATCCTGCAAAGCGGGCTGGACATCCGTCCGATCATCACGCACCGGCTGCCGTACACCGAGTACCAGCGCGCCTTCGACACCATGGGCAGCGGCCAGTCGGGCAAGGTCGTCATGAACTGGGAAGCGAAGAGCTGAGCAAACGGCTCATCGCCGCCCTGCGGCGACTTACGACTCAGTTCCGCGTTCGCTCAGCGTCCCGTCTTTCGCTCCAGGTCCTCGGGATACCGAGCGCCTTGCACGGCAACCTGCGATGCCGCGTGTTCGATCTCGCGAAGATCCTGTGACGTAAGCTCGACCGCCACCGCTCCAAGGTTCTCCTCCAGTCGCTCGAGCTTGCGCGTGCCCGGGATCGGCACGATCCACGGCTTGCGGGCGAGCAGCCAGGCGAGCGCCAGTTGCGCCGGCGTGACCTTCATCCTCGCGGCCAGTGTTTCGAGCACCACGATCAGGGCCTGATTGGCCTTGCGCGCCTCAGGCGAAAACCGCGGCACCCGATTGCGGAAGTCGGAGCTGTCGAACTGTGTGTTCTCGTCGATCTTGCCGGTGAGAAAACCGCGGCCGAGCGGACTGAAAGGCACGAAGCCGATGCCGAGCGCCTCGATCGTCGGCAGCACGTCCTTCTCGGGTTCGCGCCACCACAACGAGTACTCGCTCTGCAGGACCGCAACCGGCTGAATCGCATGAGCGCGACGGATCGTGTCCGGCGCGGCCTCCGACAGGCCGAAATGCCTCACCTTGCCCGCGCGAATCAGCTCACGCACCGTGCCCGCCACGTCTTCGATGGGCACTTCGGGATCCACCCGATGCTGGTAGAGCAGATCGATGGCGTCGACCCTGAGACGCCCGAGCGAGGCCTCGACGACTTCCCGGATGTGCTCGGGCCGGCTGTTCAAGCCCGATTGCCTGCCGTCGCGATCGATACGGAAACCGAACTTGGTGGCGATCACCACCTGGCCCTTGAACGGCGCCAGCGCCTCGCCGACCAGCGCTTCGTTGTGGTACGGGCCGTACACTTCGGCGGTATCGAAGAAGGTGATGCCGCGTTCGACCGCCGAACGGATCACCTCGATGCTTTCCTTCCGATCCGGGGCCGGACCGTAGCTCTGGCTCATGCCCATGCACCCCAGGCCGAGCGCCGATACCGTGAGACCGCTGTTTCCCAGCTTGCGTTGCTGCATATGTCCTCCGCGCATTTCCGGTCATTCCCGCGCAGCACCGATGGTGGCCGATCCCTTCGAGGGCTGGCGCTGGGACTACGAGTTCTCCGCCGCGCAGGCGAGGCGGGAATCCACGCGAATCAGCTAGATGGACTCCCGCCTGCGCGGGAGTGACGAGTAAATCCTGAGCGTCCTTGGGGGCGCAGATCCCCGTCGACGTAGAACCAGCGATCGTTCTCCCGAACGAAGCGGCTGCGCTCATGCAGTCGCGCCGCCGAACCGCCGCCGACGCGGTAGCGTGCAATGAACTCGACTTCCGACGTAACCGTGCCGGTGATACGTACTTCCACGATCTCCAGCCCCAGCCATTTCTGCTGGCGCTCGAACGGCACCGACGCCGGTCGTCGACTCGGATGCCAGGTCGCGAGCAGGTACGGTTCATCGCACTGCACGAATGCCGAGTACCGCGAGCGCATCAATGCCTCTGCATTGGGCGCCGCTTCGCCACCGTGCCAACGACCACAGCAGTCGTCGTACGCGCAGCCGGAATTACAAGGACAAGCGGCGGCTTTCATGGAGTGCAGATCGCTACGACGGCATCGAATGGACTGCGGGAAGTATCGCCGATACGCTGCAGACCGGCGAGAAAAAGAATCACGCACGAGACCGGTACGCCGGCTCGGGCAACGCGTCGTTTATGGAGATCTGCAATGCGCCCCAGGCTGTTTACGCCACTTGAGCTCGGTCCGGTCACGCTCGCGAACCGCATCGTCATCGCACCCATGTGCCAGTACTCGGCCAACGACGGCTGCCTGACCGATTGGCATCTGATACATCTCGGACATCTGGCGCTCTCCGGCGCGGGGCTGCTCACCATAGAAGCCACTGCCGTCAAACCCGAAGGCCGGATCACCTATGCGGACGCCGGGTTGTATTCGGACGCGTGCGAAGCAGCGATGCGACGCGTCGTAGATGCAATACGCCGCTGGTCCGACATTCCAATTGCAGTCCAGCTCGCGCATGCGGGCCGCAAGGCCTCGACCGAGGTGCCCTGGAAAGGCGGCGCTCAGCTGCCACCTGACCATGTGAACGGTTGGCACACCGAAGCGCCTTCTGCCATTGCCTTTCGGAACGGCGATGTCGCCCCTGCGGTGCTGGATCGCGACGGCCTCGCGGGAGTGTGCGCGGCCTTTGTCGATGCGGCACGACGCGCGGTGCGAATCGGGCTCGATGCGATTCAACTGCACGCTGCGCACGGCTACCTGCTGCATGAGTTCCTGTCGCCGCTGTCGAACCAACGGGACGATCGATACGGTGGGTCGCTCGAGAACCGGATGCGTTTCCCGCTGGAAGTGTTCGAGGCTGTGCGCGCAGCGGTCCCTGCCGACCGTCTCGTCAGTGTCCGGGTTTCAGGAACCGATTGGGCGCCCGGTGGTTGGGACGTGGAGCAGACCGTCGAGTTCGCGCGTGCGCTCGAAGCTCGTGGCTGTAGTGCGATCCACGTTTCGAGCGGTGGCACCACACCGGCACAGCAGATTCCGCTCGGCCCCGGTTACCAGGTTCCACTCGCCCGGGCCGTGAAAGCAGCGGTGAAAATGCCGGTGATCGCGGTCGGGCTGATCACGGAGTTCGAGCACGCCGAATCCATTCTCGCGGCGGGCGATGCCGACCTCATCGCCCTTGCCCGCGCCATGCTCTACGACCCGCGCTGGCCGTGGCACGCCGCCGCTCACTTCGACGCACGAGTGAAAGCGCCCAATCAATATCTGCGGGCTCAGCCTGCTCGCTTCAGGAATCTGTTCGACCTGCGCGCAGACGACTGAGTTGCCGGATTTGACCTGGCTGGGCTAGCGGCCAACGGCTCCCGCCGCACCACCCAGCAGGTCGATCAACGGGCGCCGTTCGTGTCTTCCAGGTAGTCCGTAACCGAGTCCCGGCTCGGGGTCAGACCCTTCAACTGAAGCACGGCACCGGCGTTGCCACGGTGATAAGTGCCGTGCATGCACACGTGCAGAATGATCTCGCTGCGTCGCATGCGGGCCTGCTTGCCGCTGGTGAACACGAAGTCGACCGGTTGCTCGAAATCGCCATCCGCCAGACCGGCCACGTAGGACGCATACCAATCGTCCACCTCTCTTGCGCCCTTCTCCAGCGCATCGAGCTGCGGCAGATTTTCGGAGCGAGCCGCGCGGAACGTGTGCGGCACCCCTTGCAGATGGTGCTGAAAAATCCTGTCGACCGTGTGAATGTGGTCGAGAATTCGCAACATGATCGAACCCTCTTCCGGGCTGAGCTGATCGAAGTTCCGGGTCACCGCGGCGTACAGGCCGCGATCCGCCCAGCGCTTCACGTCGATGAGCTGCAAGTAACTGGTCTGGGTCATGATCGTCGATCCTCCATTGCACTTGCGGGCGATGCAGGCAGAATATGAGCGATCACTCGTGTTCGCTACTCGCATTCGGGATGCGAAAACATGGCACGCAAACCGCTCACGAATCCCCGCAAGCAGGCCTCTCAGGCGCGATCGCGCGCGACGGTCGATGTCCTGATCGAAACGACTGCTCGCATTCTGGTGCGGGAAGGCTTCGACCGGGCGAGCACCAACCGTATTGCGGAGCAAGCCGGCGTCAGCATCGGCTCGCTCTATCAGTATTTCCCCGGCAAGGACGCGCTCGTTGCCGCGGTAATCGATCGGCACCGCGAAGAACTCGGCAAGGTCGCGCGCAGCGCGCTCCTGAAAGCCTCGACCCAACCGCTCAGACAAGGGATCCGCACGCTCGTCACCGCCGCGGTCGAGGCGCATCGCATCGACCCCAGGCTGCACCGCGTCCTGGCGGAACAGATTCCGCGCACGGGCAGGCTCGAGAAAGTGGAAACGTTCAGTCGCAGGAACTACGCCTTGTTCAAGGCCTACCTCGAGCGACACAGCGACGAGTTGCGCACGGTCGATCTGGAGCTTGCATCATTCGTGTGCGTAACGTCGGTCGAGGCGCTGACGCACTCGGCGGTGCTGCACAATCCTGCCATGCTGGCCGACGATGCGGCACTCAAAACCCTGATCGACGAGACCACGCGGCTCATCGTGGGATATCTGCAGTAGTCACGCTCGCAACGACGCGGCTACGGTGGGGCCCCAAAAAAACCTCGCCGGGCTGCCAAGAATCCGCCTTGTGTCAAAGGGCACGCATGGCTGAACCAGCCCAGGGTCGCAGCAGGCAAATCCCTGATACTGATCGCGAGGAACCGCCCTCATCAGATACCATCGCGATCCGAGCAGCATCGCTCCCAGGAAGCGGGTCGACGTACCCGCATACTCCGCCGGCGGATGCACATGATCAAACCTACGAGGCAGGTAAGTGACCGATATCCGGACTTTCGAATCCAATGCGCAGGCCTTCGAGTTTGCGTGCGAACACCTGGATTGTTCGCTCAAGGAGGGCCGTGCTGTGTTGGCCGTGGTGCTCGGCGTGCAGGGAAGAATCTGCACCGTGAAGATCGCCAACCCCGACGACAAGAGCATCCCGTCGGGAAGTCTCAATGCGCTGCTGGCGCAGGCGGAGTCCGCCAATATCTGTTTCAGCGCCATGATCGCCGACAAGGTGCCGAACCTGGTCGCAGGCGACCTGGTGCTGTACACGACCATGCCGGAACTCGCTGCCGTGGGTAAGACGACCGTCGTCGGCACGATCGTCTCGCGAGTGAACCCGCATCATTCGTCCAAGACCGGGTGGCAGACGCGCGTGGATGAAAACAAGGCCGAGGCTGCGCAGGCAGCCAATGTCGAAGGAGACTCTCCGAGCGCGGGTGCCTCGAGCTGAGCGACGGGAAAGGGGGATCTGCTACTTCCGGTCGCTTCGATTCATCGCACGTCCACGTGCACGAGATTGAACCGGGTACCGTTCCCGCGAAGTTCGAATCGATACGCGGCGGTGCCCGCGCCCCGTGGCTGCGGGCAGCACGCTATCAGCCTGGGCTTCGCTAATTCACCGAACAGGCGCAGTAGTAATACACCTGCCTCGGATCGCTGAACCGCGCCAGGCGGGCCAGCTCCGTCTCCACCGGTGAAAACACCTTGCGTGCGCTCACGAGGAAATCGTTCTTCGGCATCACTGCACGGGTCACGCGGGCCGCCATCACGTGCGCCTGCCTTGCCAGCAGTTCGCGCCAGCCGAGCGATGGCTCGATGTATTCGACCTTGTAATCCTTGCCCAACCCTGCCCGCTCTGCTGCGGCATTGAGCGCGTCGCGGTAGGAACCGAGCTTGTCGACCAGGCCAACGCCAGCAGCGTCACTGCCGGCCCAGACGCGGCCTTGCGCCACGGCGTCGATTTCATCGAACGGCTTTTCGCGTGCGGCGGCAACGTGGCCCACGAACGTGCTGTACGCATAGTTGATGGAGTGCTGGAGGATTTCGCGCGGCTCTTCCTTGAGTGTGCGGTCCAATCCGAGCGCACCGGCCAGTGGGGTGGTGCCGACACCGTCGATGGTCACGCCGAACTTCTCCAGCGTACGCTGGAACGTGGGGAACACGGCGAAGACGCCGATCGAGCCGGTGAGCGTCGCGGGGCTGGCCCAGATCTCATCCGCATCCATTGCGATGTAATAGCCGCCGGACGCCGCGACGCTGCTCATCGAGGCGATCACCGGCTTGCCCGCATCGCGCAGCGCATCGATCTCGCGGCGAATCACTTCGGAAGCCAGCATGCTGCCGCCAGGACTGTCGATGCGCAGGACCACGGCCTTGATCGCATCGTCATAACGCGCCTGGCGCAGCAGGCGCACGGCCGAATCCGAGCCGATGGTGCCGGGCGGCTGATCGCCGTCCAGGATCTCGCCCGAGGCGACCACGACACCGATGTGATCGCCTTCGACCGTGAGCGCGCGCGAGGCGTGCACGGAGGTCAGGTAATCCCAGTACGTGATGCCCTGGTAGCCGTGATCGTCCTCGTCCTCGCCGACCAGCGACTTGATCCTCTCCTCCACCTCATGGCGCGACTTGATCTGCGTGATCAGCTTGCGCTCCAGCGCCACCGACGCCAGATCGCCCTGACGCTCACGCGCCGCCGGGGCCATGTCGTTCACATACGAGGAGATCGCATCGGGCTCGATGCCACGCGCATGGGTTACGGCCGACTGGTACTGCGACCACAAAGCATTGAGCCACGCCATGCTCTCCTCGCGCTCCTGCTCGGACATGTCGCTGCGGCTGAACTGGTCGGTGTACGACTTGAACTTGCCGGCGCGGAAGATGTTCACGTCCACGGCCAGCTTGTCGATCACACCCTTCAGGAAGGTGCGGTAGTAGCCGAAGCCTTCGATGAAGATGAAGCCCTGCGGATCGAGGTAGATCTCATCCGCGTTCGCCGCCAGGTAGTACTGCGACTGGTCGTAGCTTTCGCCCAGCGCGATCACCGGCTTGCCGGTGGAGCGGAAATCGCGCACGGCGCTGGCCAGCTCTTCGAGCTTGGAGATGCCACCGCCGGACATGGCGCCCAGATCGAGCACCAGCGCCTTGATGCGGTCGTCTTTCTTGCCGGCCTCGATGGCGTCCACCACGTCGCGAACCAGCGTTTCG
>DATMEZ010000094.1:0-7590 GCA_035556415.1 Povalibacter sp. | reverse complement strand
GACCGGCCCACCCCGTCGAAATCGAACTGCGTCTTCAACAGTTCGCGCAGCGGCGAGTTGTCGAACAGCGACTTCGGTGGCGGCAACAGCCAGCCACCCGACATCATGGCCAGCAGCCAATGCAGCCCCGAGCGCAGCATGCTGGCGGTGTCGGAGCGGAACACCTGGTTCACCTGGAAGTTGCGCCAGACCCGCTCGAGGTTGCCGACGGCAACGCGGAAACGTTCGCCATGAACGGCGATGGCAGTGGCTTTGACCGCTCCGGCAGAGGTTCCGGTGATGACCGGAAATGGATTGGTGGCGCGGGCCGGCAGCAGATCGGCAATGGCGCGCAGTACTCCGACCTGATACGCAGCGCGCGCGCCACCGCCGGGCAGTACCAGCCCGAGTCGGGTCGGACCTTGCGGTTTACGGTCGATACTCACGTTCAAGCCTGCGCCCCATTATCCATCACACACCCTGCCTCGGGGCGTGGTCACAGCTGACAGATTCGTCATGTTCCGGCGCACCGGTGCGCCGGATGATCGCGGTCGGATTCAGGTTTAGTATGACACACTGATTTTCGGCCCTTCCCACGCCGCACCCATGCCGGTGCAGCACCCAGGAGCATCCATGAAGCGTATGCGCAGTCTTCGGTATCTTGCGATCGGCCTGCTGGCCGCCTGGCTGGGCATGGCCCAGGCCCAGGAGCTCAAGCCCGGCAGCACCGCGCCCGATTTCAAGCTGCAGGACCAGAACGGCAAGTGGCAGCAGCTCGCCGACTATCGCGGCAAGTGGGTGGCGCTGTATTTCTATCCCAAGGACCAGACGCCGGGCTGCACCACGCAGGCGTGTGAGTTCCGCGACAACATTTTCGCCTTCCGCGATGCCGGCGCCGTCATCCTCGGCGTCAGCGTCGACGATGTGGAATCGCACAGGAAATTCTCGGAAAAACACGGCCTGCCCTTCCCCATCCTGGCCGACTCGACCAAGGCCACGGCGAAGCGCTACGGGGTGCTGAAGAAATTCCTGGGCACGCTGGAGCTGGCGCAGCGCGACACCTTCCTGATCGACCCGCAGGGCCGCATCGTCAAGCACTACGTGGACGTGGACCCCAAGGGTCACTCGCAGATCGTGCTCAAGGACATCAAGGCATTGCAGAAAAAGGCCGGCTGAACGCCGGCCGCGCAAGGCGCTGTCAGTGCAGCGCCTTGATCGCCCGATCCAGCCCGCTCAAGGTCAGCGGGAACATCCGGTCCTCCACCAGCTGGCGCGTGATCTGCACCGACTGCGTGTACTCCCAGCGCTGCTGACTTTCCGGATTCAGCCAGACATGGTGCGGCCAGGTGCGCGTCAGACGCTGCATCCACACCGCTCCGGCCTCCTCGTTCCAGTGCTCGATGCTGCCGCCCGGCTGCGTGATCTCGTACGGACTCATGCTCGCATCGCCGACCACGATCAGCTTGTAGTCGTGCCCATAGGTGCGCATGACCTCCAGCGTCGGAATCTTCTCGAGGTGGCGCCGCCGATTGTCCTTCCACAGCGATTCGTAGACGAAATTGTGGAAGTAGAAATACTCCAGATGCTTGAACTCGCTGCGTGCGGCCGAGAACAGCTCCTCGCACACACGCACGTGATCGTCCATGGAACCGCCGACGTCCAGGAACAGCAGGATCTTGATGGCGTTGTGGCGCTCCGGCACGAATTTCAGGTCCAGCAACCCGGCATTGCGCGCGGTCGAGGCGATGGTGTCGTCCAGATCCAGGTGCTCCGCCGCACCTTCGCGCGCAAACTTGCGTAGCTTGCGCAGCGCCATTTTGATGTTGCGCGTACCGAGCTCGACATTGTCGGCGAGATTCTGAAATTCGCGCCGATCCCAGACTTTCACCGCGCGGCGCTGGCGTGATTCGTTCTGGCCGATGCGAATTCCTTCCGGGTTGTAGCCGTAGGCGCCGAACGGCGAGGTGCCGCCGGTACCGATCCACTTGTTGCCGCCCTGGTGCCGCTCCTTTTGTTCTTCCAGCCGCTGGCGCAGCGTCTCGAGCAGCTTGTCCCAACCACCCAGCGCCTCGATTCGGGCCTTCTCTTCCGCCGACAGCGTGCGCTCGCCCATGCGCTGCAGCCACTCTTCGGGAATCTGCGCCATCAGGGAATCGAACAGCGCTTCGACACCCTGGAAATGCGCGGCGAACACCCGGTCGAACCGATCGAAATGACGCTCGTCCTTCACCAGGCAGGAGCGCGCCAGGTAATAGAAATCCTCGGCGCTGCCGTTGGCCAGTCGCGCCTGCAGCGCTTCCAGCAACGTCAGGAACTCGGTGATGGACACCGGTACACCGCCCTCGCGCAGCAGGAAGAAGAAACGGATCAGCACGTTTACCGCCCTTGTCGGCGATGCAGGAACAGCAGCTGCTCCAACAGGTGCACGTCCTGCTCGTTCTTGAGCAGCGCGCCATACAGCGGCGGAATGGCCTGCTTCGGATCGTCGCTGCGCAGCGCCTCAGCGGGAATGTCTTCGGCCAGCAGCAGCTTGATCCAGTCGAGCAGCTCCGAGGTCGACGGCTTCTTTTTCAGTCCCGGCGTCTCACGCAGCTGGAAGAATGCCGCCAGCGCTTCGTGCAACAGTTCCTTCTTCAGGTCCGGGTAGTGCACCGCGACGATCTGCTCCATGGTGGCCGCGTCCGGGAAGCGGATGTAGTGGAAGAAACAGCGGCGCAGGAAGGCGTCCGGCAACTCCTTCTCGTTGTTGCTGGTGATGATGATGATGGGCCGATGGCGCGCCTTGACCCACTGGCGCGTCTCGTACACGTAGAACTCCATGCGATCGATCTCGAGCAACAGGTCGTTCGGGAACTCGATGTCGGCCTTGTCGATCTCGTCCACCAGCAGCACCGGCTGCACTTCGCTCTCGAAGGCCTCCCACATGCGGCCTTTCACGATGTAGTTGCCGATGTCGTGCACCTTGGATTCGCCCAGCTGCGAATCGCGCAGGCGCGAAACGGCGTCGTATTCGTACAGGCCCTGCTGCGCCTTGGTGGTCGACTTGATGTGCCAGCGATACAGCGGCCGGTTCAGCGAGCGCGCCACTTCTTCGGCGAGCTGTGTCTTGCCGGTGCCGGGCTCGCCCTTGACCAGCAGCGGCCGGCCCAGCGTGACCGAAGCGTTGACGGCCATCATCAGATCTTCGGTGGCGACGTAGCGGTCGGTACCGGCAAAGCGTGAAGACATCGAGAAACTCCGCGAAAACCAAGGACAGTCGGAAAATGACAGTCTACCCGCGCGGATGCAGGTTCGTGAGGCTCGTACGGAAACGGCGCAGCCGTGGACTCACGCAGCCAGCGACGCGAGCGCGTCGGGCTATTGCTGTGGCACCAGACGCAAGGCGTGCAGAGATTTTCCCGGCAGCAACGGCAGCGGTTCACCCCGCACCCAGGCTTCGTGGCCCACCCCGTAGAATGGCGACAGCGGATGATCCGCCTGTCCGCCCGGCATCTGGAAGTAGCCCTCTGCTTCCCGGCCCGGCGACACCACCATGCGCTCCGAGGCGCCGAACGAAGATCCCTGCACTCTGGGCATGGCCGAATCGCCGGACATCTCGTCCGCCGGCATGTCGAGCCAGCGCGCTGCCAATGGCAACGCTGGCGACAACGGATGACGCATGCTCAAGGTATTGCGCCGACCCCAATTGCACTGCGCCAGTTCGCCGCACTCCTGCACCAATGCATCGACTGCCGTATCCAGCGACACCAGCAACGAGTCCTCCCAGCGGGCGTAACGCGGATCCAGCAAATGCGCCGGACGCTGCGTGACGAGCTGCCACAACGGACCTTCGAACTGCCCTGACGGCTCGAACTTCGTCTGCGGATACTTCAAGCGCACTGCGGAGGTCAAGGCATCGAAAACGTCCTTGCGAACCTGCAAGCGAAATGCGCGCACGACTCTGTAACCGACATCGTCCGCCGCCGCACGCGCGGACCATTTCTCGATCAACTGTTTTGCCTGCGCGCGCATCGGATGATCCTTGAGCGCCGCATCATCGAGCAGATCGAGCAGCAAGTCGCGCCAGCGCGTCAGGAACAATGCGCGATCGTCGATCTGGATCTTGGTCAGATCGGCCGCTGTGGGACTCTGCAAGGCCAACAGGTCGTCGCGAATCTGTGCAGCCCGCGCACCGAGGTCATAGCCGCCGTCGCCGAGAAAATCGAGCCAGGTCTCCGCATCGATGGTGCGCGCATTCGCCGTCCACAGACGACCGGCGGCAGGATCGACCACGCGCGGATACTCCTGCGGCGAGCGCCAGCCAATCCATCCGGTGCCCGGCGCGCGCCAGGACGTCGGCATGGTCGAATCGTAATTGGAGCGCACCGGCACCTGTCCCATCAGCGACCAGCCGATGTGACCCTGATCGTCGGCCGCCACGAAGTTCTGCACCGGCGCACCGGCGCGATTCGCGGCAAGCAGCAGATCCTGCACGTTGCCGATGGTCTCGAAATCGAGCATGCGCAGGTTGGTCGCATGCGGCTCGTGAGCCGTCCACGCCAAAGCCAACGGCCGTCCCTGCGCGTCGTGATTGACGATGGGACCCCAGCGCGTCGATTTCACTTCCAATGTCACCGGCGCGCCATTGCGCACCGCGATCGTTTCCTTGCGCGTCGTGAACGGCTCGGAGGTATCCGCAACCCGATAGCGATTCGGATCGTCGCGGTCGACCTCGACGATGACCAGATCGGTCCAATCGCCATAGCTGTTGGTGTAGCCCCAGGCGACATGACCGTTGCTGCCGACCACCAGGATCGGCAATCCGGGCAGGGTTACGCCGATCAGGTCGCGCGGCCGGTCGCTGCCGCCATCGACGATCAGCCGTGCGCGATACCAGACGTGCGGCAATCGCAAGCCCAGGTGCATGTCGTTGGCGAGCAGCGCGACACCCGCTGCCGTATGCGTGCCGGCGATGGCCCAGCTATTGCTGCCGGGAATGGCGCGCTCTTCGGTTCCGAGCTTGGACGGCGGATTCGACAGCGCCGCCGACTTCGCTGCGCCCTGCCGCAGATCGAGTACTTCCGGACCTGGAATCGGTGGTGCGCGCCAGGTTCCACCCATGATCGGCGCATCCCACTCGGTGCCCAGCGGATTCAGGAACGCGAACATCGCGGGCGGCAGCATCTCGTGCAGTTGCGAGCGCGCCAGTTCCTCGGCGCCAGTCGAATCGTTCAGATTCAGGTACATCGAGAATGCGGCCAGAACCGAATCCTCCACCGACCATTCACGAGGCTGCGTGCGCAGCAGGAAGTACTCCCACGGTCGCGTGCGCGCTTTCTTCAACGCGGCGTTCACCCCGGCTACATAGGCCAGCAGAATTTCGCGGTCGTCCGCCGATGCATCGGCGACGACCTGTTGCGCGACCTGCCGGAAACCATGAATGCGCAAACGCTTGTCCGCTTCGACAGCCGCTGCCCCGAGCAGCTCGGCAAGCTCGCCCGCAGCCGCACGACGCATCAGGTCCATCTGGAAGAACCGATCCTGCGCATGTGCGAAGCCGGTAGCGAAAGCCAGGTCGCGGCGCGACGTGGCGCGGATCGTCGGAACACCGGCAGCATCCCGCTCGATGGACGCAGCGGCACCGAGTTTTTGCAGTGGAACGTCGCCGTCGAGCTGCGGCAGGCTGCCGCGCAACAGCAGGTAGACCGACACGACCGCAACCAGCAGCAGCGCGACGATACCGATACCAATGTTTCGCAGCAGACGCATGGGAGTCCTGGCCGGCCGGGTTTACCGCGGGTTCCTGAAACAGTGGGCTGGCCCCACTGTAGCCAGTGCGACTGTGGAGCGGCAAGGACCGCGCCGGCTTTACACCCGCACTTCCAGGATCTTCATCGAGTTGGTCTTGCCCGACACACCCGACAGCTCGCCCTTGGTGAGGATGATGCGATCGCCGGCGTCGACCATTTTCTTCTCCAGCAACAGCTCGAAGATGGAGTTGTAGACCGCCTGCGCGTCGGTGTGGGTGATGTCGAAGTTCACCGGGTATACGCCGCGATAAAGCATGACGCGGCGGCACGTGATTTCGTGGCGGGTGAAGGCATAGATGGGGATGTCCGCGCGGATGCGGGACATCCACAGCGGCGTCGAGCCCGACTCGGTCAACGCCACGATGGCTTTGACCTTGAGATGGTTGGCCGTGTACATCACCGCCATCGCGATCGCCTCGTCGGTCTTCTCGAAGATGCCGCCATCGCTGCGATGACGCACCGGCGAATGCAAGGACTCGTACTTCTCCGCGCCCAGGATCACCTGGGCCATCGCTTCCACGGCCTTCACCGGATACTTGCCGACGGCGCTTTCGCCCGACAGCATCACCGCGTCGGTGCCGTCCATGACGGCGTTGGCGACGTCCGAAACCTCGGCGCGCGTCGGCGTCGGGTTGTGGATCATCGATTCCATCATCTGGGTCGCCGTGATGGCGATGCGGTTGCGGCGCCGGGTTGCCGCGATGATGTGCTTCTGCAAGCCGGTCAGTTCGGCGTAACCGACTTCCACGCCCAGGTCGCCGCGCGCCACCATGACGGCGTCGCTCGCCTGGATGATCCGGTCGAGATTGACGATGGCCTCGCTGCGCTCGATCTTGGCCACGAGATAGCCGTGACCACCTTCACGGCGCAGCAGCTGCCGCGCTTCGTCCATGTCGGTGCCATCGCGCGCGAACGACACGGCCAGGTAATCCACGCCGAGCTCGGCAGCGAGCTTGATGTCGAGCCGGTCCTTGTCGGTCAATGCACCGGCGGAAAGTCCACCGCCCTGCTTGTTGATGCCCTTGTTGTCCGACAGCTCACCGCCGATCACCACGCGCGTGGCGATGCGCGGCCCGTCTACTGAGGTTACGTCCAGCACGATCTGGCCGTCGTTCAGCAACAGGGTGTCGCCGGCGCGGACGTCCTTGGGAAGACTCTTGTAGGCGACGCCGACGCTGGCCGCGGTGCCGGCCTTCGGATCGAGCGACACGTCCAGCGTGAAGGGCTCGCCCTCGGCCAGCTGCACCGGGCCGCTGGCGAAGCGCTCGATACGGATCTTGGGGCCTTGCAAGTCGCCCAGCACGGCCACCTGCTTGCCGACCTGTTCCCCCACCTCGCGCACCATCTGCACGCGGCGCGCGTGCGCCTGCGGGTCGCCATGCGAGAAATTCACCCGCACCACGTCGGCGCCGGCGGTGAGCAGGTCTGCGAGAACCTTGGGGTTGTCGGTGGCGGGGCCGAGCGTCGTCAGAATCTTTGTACGGCGGAGCATGGACTTGCGATGAACCGTAGTGGCCGACCGACGGACAGTGTAATGCCATCCGCCCGGCCGTGAAGCCCATCGTCGCAATTGCTGTCGGCGTCCTCGGCGCGAGCCACTGCATCGACCGAATCCGGTCCGACACTCAGATTACGGATCTGCCCCGCGAAAACGATCATGAACGCGTCGACGCGGACCACGCCGTTGGGTCGCGGCCGAGCCGGCATCGCTGCCGGCGAAGGTGTTTACGCCGTTCAGCCGCCGGCGCGCGCTTCCAGCACGGCAACGGCTGGCAGCTTCTTACCTTCCAGGAATTCCAGGAACGCGCCGCCGCCGGTCGAG
>DATMEZ010000093.1:0-7089 GCA_035556415.1 Povalibacter sp. | reverse complement strand
GGTGGTCCGCCAGGCGACCGGCCAGTGAATGCCAGACGGATCGCCGGGAAGCGTTGGCCGGTATTGGAACCGCAACGGCGAGGGCGGGCAATTCGTCGCGCGGGTGGCTGGCGGGTTGCATGCGGGCACTGTGCCGTGGCGATCGTTATTCGTAAAACAACTTATTTATCTATAACCTAGTGAATTTACAGGTTTAAGAGAAAGGTAAAATGCGCCTGACCTTGCGGCAGCTACAGATCTTCGAGGCAGTGGCGCGCGCGGGCAGCACCACGGCGGCGGCAAGCTCGGTGGCGTTGTCGCAGTCGGCCACCAGTGCGGCGCTCAACGAACTGGAGCATGCGCTCGACGCGCGTCTGTTCGATCGGGTCGGCAAGCGTCTGCTGCTCAACGACACTGGCCGCAGCCTCCTGCCGGCGGCTCAGGCCCTGCTGGAAGGTGCCCAGAATATCGAGGACCGATTCGTCGCCGGCGCCGCTGCTCGGCTCGATCTGCGCCTGGCCGCCAGCACTACCGTGGGCAACTATGTGCTGCCGCCGCTGCTGGCGAGCTATTGCACGGAGGCACGCGACGTACATGTGCAGGCCCGTATCGGCAACACGCTGGAGGTGGTCGCTGCCGTGTGCAGCTTCGAAGCCGACCTCGGCCTGATCGAAGGCCCCTGTCACGCGTCCGACGTGATCGTTACGCCGTGGATGGAGGATGAACTGGTGGTCGTGGCATCGCCGCGGCATCCGCTGGCGCAAGCGGCAAAGAGCCGCAAGCTCACGTTGCGACAACTGCGAGATGCTCAATGGCTGCTGCGCGAGCCTGGCTCAGGTACGCGCGAGGCGGTGGCGCATGCGCTGCTGCCGCATCTTCACCAACTCCAGGAACGCATGACGCTCGGCAGCTCCGAGGCCATCAAGAATGCTGTCGCGGAAGGGTTCGGCGTGAGCTGCCTGTCGCGCTGGGTGGTGCGGGATCTGGTGGTCTCCCGGCGTCTGACGATCCTGTCGACGGCGTTGCCGCACCTGAAACGACGCTTCGGGCTGATCCATCACCGCAAGAAGATCCTGTCGACGTCGCTGCGTTCGTTTCTCGCGCATTGTCAGGCGCGTGCGGCTGTCAGCGATGCATGAACACGCTGACTCCGTTCATCAGCATCTGCACGCTGATCATCACCAGCAGCATGCCCATCAGCCGTTCCATCGCGATCAGGCCGCGCTGGCTCAGTACGCGGTAGAAGAATGGCGCAGCCAGCAGGATGGCGGCGGTGAGCAGCCAGGCCACTGTAACCGCCAGCAGCAGGTCCCAGGTGGCGCCGGGCTCCGAGCGCTGCAACAGCAGCAACGCTGCGAGCGTGGAGGGGCCGGCGATCAGCGGAATGGCCAGGGGCACGATGAAAGGCTCGCCCTCTGGCGTATCGCTGTGCAAGCCGCCCGGCGCGGGGAAAATCATGCGCAGCGCGATCAGGAACAGCACGATGCCGCCGGCGACGCTGATGGTTTCCTGGTCCAGGTGCAGCACCTGCAGGATGTGCCGGCCCAGGAACAGGAAGGCCAGCAGCACGGCGTAGGCGATGACCACCTCGCGCATCAGGATCATGCGCCGGCGCTGGGGCGAGACGTCCTTGAGGATGGACAGGAAGATGGGAATATTCCCCAACGGATCCATGATGAGGAACAGGGTAACGACGGCAGAGGTCAGGTCGTTCATGACTGATTCTGGCATGGCCCGGGGTCACCCTGACAGACGCTGTCTTGATATCGGTGCAGAATTCTCCCGTGACTTCATTCCGCGGTTTCATTCTCCAGGCGAGCTATCGGGTCGTGACCGGACCGGCCGGTTTGCGCGTGCCTGTCATACATATATATGGGCGTCTGGAGGACGGCGGGACCTTCCTGGTACGCGATGACCGCCAGCGCCCGCATTTCTATATCCGCGCGGCAGATGCGGAGCGGACGCGTGCGCTGAGAGCGCCGCCGCCGAGTCCCACGGACAAGAGCACCTTCGAAGGCGCCTCGGTATGCCGGATCGAAGCGGAGACTCCGCCTGATGTGCCCGCGATCCGCGACCGGCTGCATGCGGCCGGCGTTGATACGTTCGAGGCGGATGTCCGCTTCGCCGTGCGCTACCTGATCGAGCGCGGCATCAAGGGAGGCTGCGAGATCGAAGGCCAGGCGGCGCCGGGGAACGGCATCACCTGGGTGTTCGACAATCCGGTGCTGAAGCCGGCCGACGTGAAGGTCGAGCCGCGCGTGTTGTCGTTCGACATCGAGACCGACGCCAAGGGCGAGCGGCTGCTGGCGATCTCGTTGTACGCACCGGGTGTCGATGAAGTCCTGATCGTCGATGGCAGTGACCGCGAAATGCCGGAGAAGGCTACGCGCTGCGCCACCGAGTTCGCCGCGCTCGAAGCATTCTGCGAGCGGGTCAAGGTGCTCGACCCGGACGTGCTGACGGGCTGGAACATCATCGATTTCGATCTGACCGTACTTCAGCGCATTGCCGCACGTGTGCGGCATCCGTTCATTGTGGGGCGGGACAGCGGCGCGATTCGCATTCGCAAGGCCGAGGGCTACTTCGGCAGCGGTCAGGCGTCCATCCCAGGTCGACTCGTGCTCGACGGTATCGATCTGCTGCGCGGCGCGTTCGTGCGCATGGAGGATTATTCGCTCGACGCGGTGGCCCGCGAAGTTCTGGGCGAGGGCAAAGCGGTCGCCGGCGATGCTCGCGATCGCATGGCGGAGATCCTGCACAACTATCGTCACGATCTACCTGCGTTCGCGCTCTACGCCAGGACCGACGCGCGCCTGGCGTACCAGATCGTGCACAAGCTCAACGTGGTGCAGCTTGCGTTCGCGCGCAGCCAGTTGGCGGGAATGACGCCGGACCGGGTAGCCGCCAGCATTGCATCGTTCGATTTCGTCTACCTGAGCGAACTGGAGCGTCGCCGCATCGTCGCGCCCACCGTGCGTTCGGGGGATTCCAGCGTGTATGCCGCCCAGCAGGGCGGGCACGTGCTGGAGCCGATCACCGGCCTGCATCGCAACGTCTGGGTGTTCGATTTCAAGAGCCTGTACCCCAGCGTCATCCGCACCTTCAACATCGATCCGCTGTCGTACGTCGCCAGCCCTGCGGCGCGCGAGGACCTGATCCAGACACCGGGCGGCGCATTCCGCCGTACGCCGGCGATTCTTCCTGGGCTGCTCGATGAACTCTTCCCGAGGCGCGAAGCGGCCAAGAAAGCCGGCGACGCGGTGGCGTCGAACGCCATCAAGATCCTGATGAATTCGTTCTATGGCGTGCTGGGGACGCCGGCCTGTCGTTTCTACAATCCGGCGCTCGCAAATTCCATCACCGGCTCGGGCCGCGAAGTGCTGCTGTGGTCGAAGCGCTGGTTCGAAGCGGCTGGCTTCGTCGTGCTGTATGGCGACACGGACAGCCTGTTCGTGCATTCCGGCAGCGACGATCCTCAAGACGCCTACGAGCAGGGACGGAAACTGGCGGCTGCGCTGAATGAAGAAATTGCGCGCTACATCGCCGAGCGCTGGCGTGTTACGAGCCGGTTGGAGCTCAAATTCGAAAAGCTGTATCTGAAACTGTTCCTGCCAAAAGCACGCAACAGCACGCGCGGTGCGAGCAAGCGCTACGCTGGCCTGCTTCACGGCAAGGATGCGGGAAGCGTCGAGTTCGTCGGCATGGAAGTGGTGCGCCGCGACTGGACCGCGCTGGCCAAACAGGTGCAACGTGAGTTGTATCTACGCCTGTTCACCGACCAGGCGGTCGATCTCTACCTCGCCGAGGTGGTGCGGCAGGTGAGAAGCGGTGTGCTGGATGACGCGCTCGTCTACAAGAAGAACTTGCGCAAGGAAGCCGACGACTACACGGCTACCACGCCGCCCCACGTCGCTGCGGCTCGCAAGTCGACTCAGCCGCTGGGCCGCTCGATCAGCTACCTGATGACCACCGCCGGGCCGGAGCCGCTCGACAACGTGCAGCATCCCATCGATCGCGAGCATTACGTCAGCAAGCAGATCAAGCCGGTGGCCGAGCCGGTGCTCGCGACGCTCGGCCTGGATTTCGAGCGCGTGATCGGCGACAGCCGCCAGATGGACATGCTGTCGTTGTTCGGCGGGGGTAGTTAGTCGGCGAGCGGCGAGCCGGCGATCACCTGCAGGAACGATTCGCCGTATCTCGCCAGCTTGGTCTGCCCAACGCCGGGAATCATGGCGAACTCGGCCAGCGTCTGCGGCTTGCGTGCGGCCATTTCGCGCAGTGTCGAATCGTGGAAGATGACGTAGGGCGGCACGCTGTTCTCGTCGGCGAGCTGCTTCCTCAGTGCCCGCAGCTGATCGAACAGAGCGTGATCGGTGTCGAGCGATACGCCGGTGGCGGTTGGCTGCCGCTTGCGAGCTGCTTTGATCGGCTCGGCAAACATCACGGGGCGTTCGCCGCGCAACACTTCCCAGCTGAGCTTGTTGAGCAGCACTACCGGATAGCCGTCCTGTGTCTCTTCCACCAGGCCCTGATGCGACAGCGTGCGCGCCAGGTGCCGCCATTCGTCGACGCTGCGCGTCTTGCCGATTCCGTAAACGCTCAGGCCCTGGTGTCCGCGATCGATCAGTTTCTGCGATTGTCCGCCGCGCAGGATCTCGATCAGATAGGCCGCGCCATAGCGTTCCCGACGTTGCGCCAGGCGGGCGACGCATGACAGGTACTGTCGCGCTTCCAGCGTCCAGTCCTTGGTCTCGCGCGGTTCCAGGCAGTTGTCGCAGGCGTCGCACGGCGGTGCGAAGGATTCGCCGAAGTAGCGCAGCTGGATGGCGCGGCGGCATTCGGTCGACTCGGCGTAGTTCACCACCTGCCTGAGCTGCTGCCGCGCGACCCGCTGCTCGTCCTCGAGCGGCTCGCCGGTGGCCGAATCGACTTTCTGCTGAATCAGGAAATCGGCGGTGCGGATATCGGCGGCGCTGAAATACAGAACGCACTGCGCCGGATCGCCATCGCGACCGGCACGACCGGATTCCTGGTAGTAGCTTTCGAGCGTGCGCGGCAGATCGTAATGCACGACCCAGCGCACGTCCGGCTTGTTGATGCCCATGCCGAAGGCGATGGTTGCGACGATGATGCGCGCATCGTCACGGATGAACGCCTCCTGGTTGCGGCTGCGTTCCCCGGCATCCAGGCCGGCGTGATAGGGCAGGGCGCTGATGCCGTCCTCGCGCAGCTTCGCTGCGAGCTCATCGACGCGCTTGCGCGAGAGGCAATACACGATGCCGGCGCTGTCCGATTCACGTGCTCGTGCCAGCAATTCCTCATAAGTGTGCTTGCTCTTGGGGCGGACGGCATAACGCAGGTTGGGCCGATTGAAGCTCGCCACGTGAACCGCAGGGTTCTGCAATGCCAGCTGCTGGATGATGTCGGTGCGGACCCGCGGCGTGGCGGTTGCCGTGAACGCCAGCATCGGCACGTTCGGACAGCGCTTGCGCAGTTGCGAGAGCTGCCGGTACTCGGGCCGGAAATCGTGACCCCATTCGGAAACGCAATGCGCCTCGTCGATGACGATGCTGGCGACAGCCGCCGACTCGATGAGTCGCGGCAGTACGCCGCCGACGAAGTCAGGGTGCAGCAAGCGTTCGGGCGCCAGGTACAGCAGCTTGTAATCGCCGCGCAGCATTGCACTGGTGCGCGCCCAGACTTCGGAACCGGGGAGGCTGGAGTTGATGAAGGTGGCAGCGATGCCGTTGTCCTGCAGCTGCCGCACCTGGTCCTGCATCAGCGCGATCAGCGGCGACACCACCAGTGTGACGCCGCGCTGAATCACTGCCGGCAGCTGGAAGCACAGCGATTTGCCGCCGCCGGTGGGCATGATGGCCAGCACGTCGCGACCGGCCAGCGCATCGTGCACGATGGCTTGCTGGCCGGGACGGAAGGAGTCGAAGCCGAAACTGCGCTTGAGTTCGGCGGACAGGTCGGGACTCAACGTCCGTGATGAGTCGTGGGATTCGGGCATCGGCGGAATTCGTAGCGGAACGGCCAGCGCATGATCGCATTGTCGCAGGCGCTCGAGCCAACTTTTCTCGGTCGAGCAGGCCGTGCTAGCTTGCCGCTCCTGCCGACAACGACGAGAGGATGACGGTGACGGATCGACGCAACGACGCACGCTTCGCGCTGGCGGTGCTGTTCGGCGTCAATCTGATGAATTTCTACGATCGCACCGTGGTCGGCGCGCTGGCCGAGCCGATCCGCATCGAGTTCGGCCTGAACGATACGGCCCTGGGGGTGGTGAACACCGTGTTCATCCTGGTGTATGCCGCCGTCGGTCTGCCGCTCGGTCGCCTGACCGACACCTGGTTGCGCACGCGTCTGATCGCGATCGGCGTCACTGTGTGGAGCGCGTTCACGGCGGCATCGGGTCTTGCGGCGGGTTATGGGTCGTTCATCGCCACGCGAATCGGCGTGGGTATCGGCGAGGCGACCTGTGCACCCGCTGCGCAATCGCTCATCGGTGATCTTTATCCGGCGGAGCGCCGCGCGCGTGCGATGGCTGTGTTCATGCTCGGCCTGCCTCTCGGGTTGTTCGCGGCTTACTTGTTCAGCGGCAGCATTGGCGAGCGGTGGGGCTGGCGTGCTGCGTTCTTCATCGCGTGCGTACCCGGATTGATATTGGCAGCGTTGATGTTGCTGGTGAAAGAGCCGGTGCGCGGTGCGGCGGAGATGCGTCCCACTGCAGTTGAAGCACCGATCGATGCGCCGTACCGCCGCGTGCTGCGCATTCGGACACTGTGGTGGATCGTGCTGTCGGGAATGCTGTTCAATTTCAGCACCTACGCCACCAGCATTTTCCAGACACCGTTCCTGCAACGGTTCCACGAGTTGGGCCTGGCGGACGCCAGCAACGTTTCGGCCATCTCCTTGGGGCTCACCGGGGTGATCGGCCTGATGCTGGGCGGCTGGTTGGGAGATCGCCTGCACACCAAGCGCTCCAACGGGCGTCTGCTGCTGGCTGCGACCTGCCTGCTGTTGGCAGCCCCTTGCGTGTTTCTAGCGTTGCAACAGCCCAAGGGCGCAGTGGTGGCGTTCACTGTCTGTATGGGCACGTCGAGC
>DATMEZ010000092.1:0-19556 GCA_035556415.1 Povalibacter sp. | reverse complement strand
CCTGCCGTTGACGCGGTACTCGCCGGAGGCGGTGACGCTGATCTCGATCGGGGCGCTGCGGGTCTGCGGTGGCGCCTCGTTGCTGGCCTGCGGCAGCTGGATCTCGATGCGCGACTCGTCGACGAAGGTGGTCGAGACCATGAAGAAGATCAGCAGCAACAGCACCACGTCGATCAGCGACGTCATGTTCAGATCGGGCTCTTCACTGGGGCGCGGCCTCAGGTTCATGGCGGGCGGCTCTCCTCAGCCCGACTGCGCGGCATTGCCGCTTTCGATGGCCTGCACCAGCTTGATCGCTTCCTTCTCCATGTCCACCACCAGGCTGGCGACGCGCCCGCGCAGATACTTGTAGGCCAACAATGCCGGAATCGCCACCGTAAGCCCGGCGGCCGTGGTGATGAGTGCTTCGGCGATGCCACCTGCCAACGCCATGGGATTGCCGGCACCGCCGCTCGACAGCGTGTTGAAGGTGCGGATCATGCCGACCACCGTGCCCAGCAGCCCCAGCAGCGGTGAGATCGAGGCGATGGTGCCGAGCGCGTTGAGGAAGCGCTCCAGCTCGTGCACCACGTGCCGACCCACGTCCTCGATGCTTTCCTTGATGACGTCGCGGCTGCGGTGCCGGTTGGCCAACCCCGCCGCCAGGATCTTGCCCAGCGGCGAATTCTGCTGAAGCGCGCTGATGTGCTTGTCCTGGATCTGGCCCTGCTCCACCCACTTCCACACCTTGTCGGTGAGCTCGGCCGGCAATACGCGGCGCTGCTGCAGGGTCCACAGGCGCTCCAGGAAAATCGCCGCCGCCACGATCGATGACAGAATGATCGGCACCATGACGGGGCCGCCGGCTTTCACGATTTCGAACATGGTTCCCTTGGATGAGCGGGCCTTGTTGTCCGGCGCGAATACTAGCAGTTTCGCTCCCGACGCAAGCTGACGATTCCTGTCAGGCGCAGGATCGATTCAGGCGCAGCACTGGCAGCGCAGAGACTGTGTGGCATGGGTCCTCTAGCTTTCCGGAGCCATGGTGCGGGGGCTACATCCGGGCTGGCTTCGTTGCTTGAGCCTGGGGCGATTGCGCAGGAGGCGCTTGATTGAGAGCGTGCGGATCCGGCGGGGGTATCTCGTTTCGGGACCGCCGTGAATCCGTCCCTGGAGGCTGCCGGCGAAAACATCCTGTTTTCGAGGCTCCCGAAACGAGATACCCCCGCCGGATCCGCAGAGGCTTCTAGGTCCGTGGCACTCGGAGAGCGCGCTTCTAAGAAGCTGGCACGTCCTTTCGGGCGTCGTTCTGGGCGGAGCCACTCATTTTCTTCGATGAGAGGAGGAACAGGACGTTCCGAGTGAGCAAGCCTACATGGACGTATTTACGTGCGGTCCTGAAAATGAGTGGCTCCGCCCAGAACGGCGCCTGGCACGATCTCTCCTAGACCGCACCACATGCGCTGTCTCGGAAACGTGTATCTGGCCGATACCAAGCCATGCCATCAATCATGAGATCCGCCCGATCAGCGGCTCCGCCAATACCTCCGATGCTCGACGCGAAACTCCTTGGGTGGTTGTGCACCGGTCGCACTCACGAGCACCTCGATCGCTCCGCTCCGCGACGTCGACAACGTCTGAGCGCCGGCCGTGCGCCAGCGCTCGACGACGTCCGGTCGCGGAAAACTCCAGCGGTTGCGATAACCAGTGGCAAACAGCACCAGCTGCGGCTGGGTCGCATGCACGAAAGCGGCAGTGGATGAAGTGCGGCTGCCGTGATGGGGCGCGACCACGATGTCTGCGTGTTGCAGCCCTGCTGCCACTAGCTCAGCTTCGCTGCTGCGCTGAATATCGCCCGTCAGCAGCAAGCTCGCGCCGCCGCTCGCGGCAACTCTAAGAACACAGGAGGAGTCGTTGTCGCTCACCTGCGTCGTTGCCGTTGGATGCAGTACTTCGAATTCGACACCGTCCCACGACCAACGCTGACCTCGCTGACATAGGCCGAGCCGCGCGAGCGGCGCCTTCACTGACGGACCGGCCAGCATCTGCTCCACCGGCATGCCAGCAAGGATCGAATGCATGCCGCCGCGATGGTCCAGATCGCCGTGACTTACCATCAGCATGTCGAGGCGGCGCACGCCCTGGCTGCGAAGGAATGGCAGGATCACCAGCTCGCCGGTGTCGCGACCGCTGCGAAAAGCCGGACCCGCGTCGTAAACCAGCACATGGGACTGGGTGTGGATGACGGCGGACAGTCCCTGCCCTACGTCCAGCAACGTCAATCTGAATTCGCCGCGTGCCGGCGTCGCTGGCCTCCAGAGCACGGCCGGCATGCATAGCAGCACCGCTGCAATCCGGGTCGGGACAATGCCTGGGAGGACGAGCAACAGCGCCCCCACCGTCAAGGCTGCGCCGGTGGCAAGCGGCAACTGCGGGAAGTGCCACATCGCCAGAGGCAGTTGCGACAGCCAGAGCAACGCCGGCCAGAACACTTGCAGCAAACCGGATGCCAGACCAAGCACGATACCGGCACAAGACTGCGACACCGATGCCAGCGCCGCGCCGATCAATGTCAGCGGCACCACGGCCAGGGTGAACGACGGAATCGCGATGGCGTTCGCCAGCGGCGAGATCAACGAAAGGCTGCCGAAGGCGGCGATGAGCACGGGCGTGAGCCCGACGGTCACCGCGAGTTGCACGCGGGCAAAGCTCTTGATGGCGCCTTCACGTTCCAGGCGGCCACCGACACCGAGCAGAATCATGGCCACCGCGCCGAACGACAACCATGCGCCCACCGTCAGCGGCGCAAACGGATCGATCAGCAACACGCCGATCAAGGCAGCGCCGAGTGCGTTGGCGACATCGAGCTCGCGTCGCAAGGCTCGGGCGGCGAAGTAAATGCACAGCATGACCAGCGTGCGTTGCGTCGGTACGGACAGTCCAGCCAGCAATGAGTACGCGATCGCGGCCAACGAGCCACAGAAGAACTGTCCGTGGATCGCCGTCAAACGGCGGCTCTGCGCCGCACGCCAACGAGTAATGCCGCCGCCGAGCCAGGCAGCCAGCGCCGCGACCATGCTGATGTGCAAGCCTGAAATGGCCATGAGGTGCGTGGTGCCGGTCGCAGCAAAGACGCGCCACTGCTCGACGGACATCGCCTGGGTGTCGCCGACTGCCAATCCCTGAAGGATTCCCAGCATGGGATCTCCCGGCACGGCCAGCGCGATGCGTCGAGCAATCCATGCACGCACCCGGGCGATCGCATAGCTTGCAGCAGGCGGCGCCAGTCGCACGTTGCGCTCGTCGGAACGAACGTAGCCGGTCGCGCCGATGTGCTGCTGGAACAGATGACGCTCGTAGTCGAAACCGCCGGGATTCGCCAAGCCGTTGCGGCGCTTGAGGCGGACGACCAGTTGCCATGATTCACCCGGCAGCAGCCGCTGTGCGCTGTCATACCACGTAAGCCGGATGCGTCCGGGAACCCCGTCGGGCGCGGCCGTCACGTCGAATTCGAACTGTGGATCGGCTGCTTCCGGTCCGGGCAGTGAAGCCACGTGACCACGAACCACCAGATCGGCGCCTTCGAGCGTCGTCGGCAGATCATCGGACAGACGGATGGCGGCATGCAGCCACGCCCAGGCGATCCCGAGCAGGAAGACCACACCCAGCTTCGAGCGCAACAGCGCGAACACCGCCAGCAGCGCCGCCAGGATCCAGGCCCAGGGTTGCGCAGCCGGCAATGTCGCGAACGAATGGATACAGCCGTGACCAGCCAGCAATGCGAGTCCGATTCGCAGCATCCCCGCCTCCTTGCGGATCTTTGAGCATCGACGGCCAACGGCCGGGACGCCGACCTGCGATACTAGGGAACGTCCGATTTACCCGTCCACCCGGGTCAGGAAGAATGCCTGATCCATCCCATCATGCCCCGACGAGTTTTCAAGTCTCTGAGTCGCCAGCGCCAGAAATGGAAGGAGCGCTGGTTCATGCGGCCGTTCCGGCTGCTGCTGGAACATCCGGTCTACTGGTCACTGAATCGCCGCAATGTCACGCGTGCTTTCGCGCTCGGGCTGTTTCTTTCGCTGGTGCCACTGCCGATCCACATGCTGCTGGCGGCGTGCCTGGCGCTGGCGTTGCGCCTGAACATACCCGCGGCCGTGCTCGGCACGCTGCTCACCAATCCATTGACCATCGTGCCCATATACATGTTCGCGCACTGGGTCGGCTGCCAGCTGCTGGGTGTGCGCGAACGCCCGATGCATTTCTCGCTGAGCTGGGACTGGCTCACGACCCAGCTGCTGCCGATCTGGAAGCCGTTCCTGCTGGGCTGTACGGTGGTGGGGCTGTCGGCCGCCCTGATCGGCTACATCGTTCTCGGCGGCGTCTGGCACCTGAGCCTGGTGCTCCAGTACCGCAAGCGCAAGAGCACCGGAGAGATCGGTCGCGCCCGGTAGCCGGAAGTCCGTACCGGCTTGCAGGTCAAATCAGTTTGCCATCCTGCAATGTCAGCGTGCGCTGCATGCGCGCGGCCAGCTCCGGCGCGTGAGTGACGATTACCAGGGCGGTGCCGAGCTCGCGGTTCAGCTCCAGCATCAACTCGAACACCTGGCGGGCGTTCGCGCCGTCGAGATTGCCGGTCGGCTCATCGGCGAGGACTACCATCGGTCGCGTCACGAGTGCACGCGCGACGGCGGCGCGTTGCCGTTCGCCACCGGATAGCTGACCAGGGCGGTGATCGACACGCGTGCCGAGCCCGACACGATCCAGCAACTCACGCGCGCGCGTACGCGCTTCTTCTACCGGCGTCCTGCGGATCAACAGCGGCATCGCCACGTTCTCCAGCGCTGTGAACTCCGGCAGAAGATGATGGAACTGATACACGAAACCCAGCGCGCGATTGCGCAGCTCGCCGCGGGCGGCGTCGCTGAGCTCGTTCACCGCTTGCCCGGTAATCGTGACCTTGCCGGCACTGGGCAGATCCAGCCCGCCGAGCAGCTGCAGCAGCGTCGTCTTGCCCGAACCGGACGCACCAATGATCGCAAGCCGCTCGCCCGGCGGTACGGCCAGCTCGACACCGTTGAGAACATCGACGCGCGTATCGCCCTGCTGGAAGTGCTTGATCAGGCCGGTGCAGGCAAGCGCGTACGGGCGTGTTTCAGCAGCAGTCATTCTTGTTCTCTTCACTCATGTCGTGTTCCTCACTCGTGCCGCAAAGCCTGGGCCGGCTGCGTACGCGCCGCGCGCCACGACGGATACAGCGTGGACAGACAGCACAATCCGAAGGCCGTGGCGCTGATCTTCAGGACATCGGGCCACTGCACCGTCGCCGGCAGATCGCTCATGAAATAGACCTTGGCATCCAGGAACTGCGTGCCGACCACAGCTTCCAGACCGTGAATCAACGTTTCCAGATTCACCGCGATCAGCACGCCCAGCGCCACGCCCGACAGGGTTCCGATCAGCCCGATGGCCGTCCCCTGGGTCATGAAGATGGCGAGGATACTGCGCGGGGTCGCGCCCACCGTGCGCAATATGGCGATGTCCGACTGTTTGTCCTTGACCACCATGACCAGCGTCGAAATGATGTTGAACGCGGCCACCGCCACCACCAGCAGCAGGATCACGAACATTACCGACTTGGTGAGCTGGATGGAGCGGAAGAAGTTCGCGTGCTTGCGTGTCCAGTCATCCACGTAATAGCCGCCGCCGAGTGACAGCGCGAGATTGCGCACGACGCGCGGCGCCGCGAACATGTCCGCGAGCTTCAGCCGCAAGCCAGTCACGCGATCTCCCATCCGGTACAGGCGCGCCGCGTCCGCTAGATGCACGTAAGCGAGATTGCGATCGTACTCGTACATGCCGGACTCGAAAGTGCCGACCACCTTGAACCCACGCATCCGCGGCATGATGCCGGCCGGCGTGACCATCGGCTGCGAAGTCGCGATCACCACCCGGTCGCCGAGCTTGACGCCCAGCGCCTTGGCCAGCTCGGCGCCGAGCACGATGCCGTACTGGCCGGATGCGAGTGCATCGAAAGAGCCGGTCTGCATCTTCTGCTCGATCGAGGCAACTTTGCGTTCCTCTTCCGGCAGCACGCCGGTTACGGACGCGCCGCTGCTTTTGCCGCCGGACACCAGCAGCACCTGATCCTCCACGTACGGCGCGGCGGCCAGCACCTCAGGATTTTCCTGCGCCTGCTGCGCCATCTCGCGCCAGTCCGGCAGTCCGTCGCCGAAGGCGCTGATGGTGGCGTGCGCAGTCAAGCTCAGAATCCGGCTACGCAGCTCCTGCTCGAAGCCGTTCATGACCGACAGCACCACGATCAGTACCGCCACACCGATCGCCACGCCGACCATCGAAATCACGGAGATGAAGGACACGAAGCGATTGCCGCGGCTGGAGCGCAGGTAGCGGCGGCCGATCATGAGCTCATAGCGGCTATTCATAGCGCAACGCATCCGCAGGTTCGGTCGCCGCGCCGCGCAGCGCAGGGTAGATGGTTGCAGCCACTGTCAGCAGCAGTGCCGTGCCGGTAATGCCGATCACCTGCGGCCACTGCACTTCGGACGGCACCTCGGTGATGTAGTACACGGTCGGGTCGAAAATGTGCACGCCCATGATGCTCTCGAGCACCGGCACGATGTTCTCGACGTTGAACGCCAGCAGCAGGCCCAGCCCACAGCCCAGCAGTGCGCCGAACCAGCCGATGATGACGCCCTGGGTGACGAACACCGCGACGATGGACCTGGGCGCGATGCCGATGGTGCGCAGGATGGCGATGTCGGTGCGCTTCTCGTTCACCACCATGACCAGCGCCGAGACCGTGTTGAACGCCGCCACCGCCACGATGAGCATCAGGATCAGCGTCATCATGGTTTTCTCGATGCGCACGGCACGGAAATAGCTGGCGTTCTCCTTCGACCAGTCGCTGACCTCGAAGCCGCCGCCAAGCGCCTGCGCGATGGCCGGCGCGCGCCCAGGCGCAGCGAAGATATCCGCGAATTTCAATCGCAGCCCCGCCGGCGCTCCGCCCGTGCCTGCCAGCGCGGCCGCGTCCGACAAGTGGATGAGCGCGAGCACGTTGTCATGCTCCTGCAGGCCGACCTCGAAAATGCCGGCAACCGTGAACGTCTGGATGCGCGGTTGCAGATCGATGCCCGCCACCATGCCCTGCCCCGCGGCCGACTTGGTTGGCACCAGCACGGTGATCTCATCGCCGACGCGCGCCTCCAGTGCCCACGCCAGGCCGGCGCCAAGCACGATCCGCCGCTCGCCCGGCACGAGCGCGTCGAGCGAACCGCTGTTCATGTGCCCCCCGATCTCAGAAACCTGGGGCTCCTCTTTGGGCAGCACGCCGCGGACGATGGCCGGCCGCAGCTCCTGGCCGCGTCCGATCATGCCCTGCAGGTCCAGGTACGGGGCAACGCCGGTCACACCATCCTCGCTGCGAATCCGCTGCGCCAGCTGCGGCCAGTCCTGCATCTGCTGCGGGGTGCCCGAGATGGTCGCGTGCGAGGCCAGGCTCAGCAGACGCGTCCGCAGCTCGCTCTCGAAACCGTTCATGACCGAGATGATGGTGATCAGCGCCGCCACGCCGACGCAGATGCCCAGCATCGAGATCCAGCTGATGAACGAGACGAAGAAGCCGCGGCTGCGGCTGCGGACGTAGCGCAGGCCAATGAACAGGGACAGCGGATGGAACATGCGTGGAGCGGTGAGTGAGGCGTCCGGCGCCGGCACAGGCGGCGTAACAAGGACCGGCAAGGCTACACGCCTCGTTATGTCTTTTCACGTCCGGGCGCCGGGCGGCGGAATGTGAACTGGGACAACAATTGGAGGCCGGGCGCTTGGTGCTTATGTCACCCCTGCTATACAGTCGCCTGCGTGCCTTCAATGCGAGACAAGGAGCCTTCCATGCGGTCCGCTTCCAGGACTTTCGCCCTGTTCGCCGGCTTCGCCCTGAGCCTCGTCATGAGCGCCCCGCTGGTCCACGCCGACGAGTTGCAGGTGCCGGCTGCGGCATCGCAGGGTTCCGTCAGTCACCCCTCGCGCGGCATGTCGATGGATAAAGTGGAAGCCGCCTTCGGGGAACCCGCCAACCGCGTGCCAGCCGTCGGCCAGCCGCCGATCACCCGCTGGGAATATCCGGGCTTCGTGGTGTATTTCGAGAACCGCACCGTGCTGCACACGGTGGTCAAAGGCTGACCAGCCTCCGTGACTCCCGCGCACTCGGGAGTCCATGCGTGTGAGCAGAGTGGACTCCCCCCCCTTGCGCGGGAATGACGGGTGGACGGGACGACGTGTAAGTCGAGCGTATCCGTAACTGCGCCGCAGCCGCGGCTATGCATTCCAGTCAGCCGAGCTAACGAGAAAGCGGGACACCGTTGTCGATAGACTCGGGCCGCCACGACCGCGCGTTGCTGGCGACCCGAGTCAGTCTTACGGAGTGCCCCCGATGGTCCCAGCCCCACGCCTGATTTCCCTGCTGGCGGTTTCCCTGCTTGGCTGCGCCGCGGCCGCCACCGCTGCCGAGCCCGTGACGCAAGTGCGCCTGTATGCGCTCAACTGCGGCGACATGACCGCCAAGAACTTGGGCATGTTCTCCGACACCGGCGAGTACGACGGCCGCAGCGGCGAGGTGATCTCGCCCTGCTTCGTGATCCGTCACCCCAAGGGCACGCTGCTGTGGAACACCGGTATCGGCGATGAAGTGGCTGCGATGCCCCAGGGCGGCACCCTCGGCGGCGGCGCCTTCACCACGCACCTGAAAGCGACCCTGGTCGAGCAGCTGAAACAGATCGGCCTGTCGGCCGCCGACATCGACTTCGTGGCCTTCTCGCATTTCCACGGCGACCACACCGGCAATGCCAAGAACTTCCCCGGCGCCACCTGGATCGTGAACAAGGCCGAGGTCGATGCCGCCAACGCAACGCCGCCGCTGGTCAACGTGAGCGCGCAGTTCCAGCAGGCGCTCGGCTCCGCCAAGCAGGAAGTGATCCGCAACGACCACGACGTGTTCGGCGACGGCTCGGTGCGCATCCTGAAGGCGCCCGGCCACACGCCCGGCCACCAGGCGCTGGAACTGAAGCTCAAATCCGGCACGGTGGTGCTCTCGGGCGACCTGTACCACATGCGGGACAATCGCAAGTTCCATCGCGTGCCCGGCAACAACTACAGCCGCGCCGATACGCTGGCCTCGTTCGACCGCATCGACACCATCGTCAAGAACACCCAGGCCCGTTTCATCATCGAGCACGACCGCGCGGATTTCGCCACGCTGCCGAAATTCCCGGCCTACCTCGAGTGAGCCGCGCCGCGGCGTAGTCCTGATCGATATCGGCATCGATCCAGGACCGACCCGCCACGCCACTGACCTGCCATCCGAGGGCCGCCCATAACCGGCGGCCCGCCCTGCCGGCGATAGTCCGACAGCACCAACCCCCTTGCTCGTTCCCGCGAAGGCGGCAACCCCGGCGTCTGATCCAGGCCTCTCGGATCCCCGACTGCGTGGATCAGGACCAGTGAAGGCCGATACGAACTCCTGCGTTTGCAGCCCTAGAGCCTCGTTCCCTCACCTGCTACCCTGCCGCGCCTTCGGGGACGCCATGACGCGTCTGCCCGAGTGTGCGCATTTGGCTTGTCATCCGCGACGATCGACGCGATATCGCCCAAGTTCATGGCTCAAAACGAACCGTTATTGCCCAGCAAAGCCCAGCCGCAGGTGCGCTGGGGTCAGCTCTATGGCTCGGCCACCTCCCTGTGGCTCGCCGAGGCGGCGCGGCGCGCCTCCGCACCGCTCCTGGTCATCGCCGCGGACGCACGGCAGGCGAGCCGCCTCGAGGACGAGCTGAGATTCTTCTGCGAGTCGCAGCTGTACATCGAGAGCTTTCCCGATTGGGAAACGCTGCCGTACGACCTGTTCTCACCCCATCCGGACATCGTGTCGCAGCGCCTGCGCATGCTGGCAACGCTGCCACGGTTGACCAAGGGCGTCGTCATCGTCGATCTGGAAACTCTGCTGCAGCGGCTGGCGCCGCAGTCCTATATCGATGCGCACGCCTTCGATCTTCCCGTGGGTCAGGCGCTGGACATCGAGCGCTTCCGGGAGCGGCTGGTCGGCGCTGGCTACGTCGCCAGTTCGCAGGTGATCGCTCCGGGCGAATTCGCGGTGCGCGGCTCACTCATCGACCTGTTCCCCATGGGCAGCGCCACGCCCTATCGCATCGACCTGTTCGACGACGAAGTCGAGAGCATTCGCGTCTTCGATCCGGAGACCCAGCGCTCCGGTGAGCGCGTGCAGGCACTGCGGCTGCTGCCCGCACGTGAGTTCCCGCTTACTGCGGAAGGCATTCAGGCGTTCAAGCGGCGCTTCCGCAATCGCTTTCCCGGCGATCTGACGCGCATGCCGATTTATCAGGACATCGCCGAAGGCGCGCCGCCCGCCGGTATCGAGTACTACCTGCCGCTGTTCTTCGAAGCGAGCGCGACTCTGTTCGACTATCTGCCTGCCAATACGCTGGTGGCCGCGGACGCGGATCTCGAAGTACTCGCGACACAGGCGTTCACGGAAATCGAAGGACGTTACGAGCAACGCAGACACGATGCGACACGACCGATCCTGCCGCCGGCCGAAGTGTTCATGCCGGTGGCGGAATTGTCCGAGCGCCACTCGAAGTTCCGGCGCATCGCCCTGTCGCGTGTCGAGCTCGATCCGCTGACACAGACGTTGCCGCATCAGAACTTCGGCACCAAGCCGCCGCCACAGCTGCGCGTCGATCCGCGCAACGAAGATCCAGCGCGCGAGGTGGCAAACTTCCTCGATGCCTTCCAAGGCCGCGTGTTGATCGCGGCGGAATCCGCAGGCCGTCGCGAGATGCTGCTCGACATGCTGCGCAAGCGGCGCGTCGAGCCGGCTTTGATCGACAGCTGGGCTGCATTCCGCGACGGCGAAACACCGGTCGCCATCACCGTTTCGCCGATCGCCACCGGCCTGGTGCTGGAGCAGCCACACGTTGCGTTGATTGCGGAAGAGCAGCTGTTCGGCGAGCGAGCGCGACAGGAACGACGGCGGCGCCGTCCGGAGCGAGACCCGGAAAAGATCATCCGCGATCTGACCGACCTGCATCCGGGCTCGCCGGTGGTTCACGAACACTACGGCGTCGGTCGTTTCCTCGGACTGCAGACGCTGGATGTCGGCGGCCTCACCAGCGAGTTCCTGGTGCTCGAATATGCCGATGGCGACAAGCTCTACGTGCCGGTCCAGGCGCTGGACCTGATCAGCCGCTACACCGGCTCGCCGGCGGAAACCGCGCCGCTGCACAAGCTCGGCTCCGATGCCTGGCAGAAGGCGAAGAAAAAAGCGGCACAGCGCATTCGCGACACGGCGGCGGAGCTGCTCGATCTGTATTCGCGTCGTGCCGCCCGGCAAGGCGAGCAGCTCGC
Source organism: Povalibacter sp. (assembly GCA_035556415.1). GTDB lineage: Bacteria > Pseudomonadota > Gammaproteobacteria > Steroidobacterales > Steroidobacteraceae > Steroidobacter. The sequence continues at coordinate 8,135 of DATMEZ010000092.1, read as the reverse complement.
GGCGAATGAAGATGATCTGCGGGCCTTCGAAGCAGCGTTCAAGTTCGAGGAGACGCCGGACCAGGCGCAGGCCATCGAAGCGGTCATCGCCGATCTCGGCAGCGGCCAGCCGATGGACCGCGTGGTCTGCGGCGATGTCGGGTTCGGCAAGACCGAAGTCGCCTTGCGCGCTGCGTTCGTTGCCGTGCAGGCCGGCAAGCAGGTCGTCGTGCTGGTGCCAACCACCCTGCTGGCGCAACAGCACTATCAAACTTTTGCCGACCGTTTCGCCGACTGGCCGGTGCGCATCGAATCTCTGTCACGCTTCCGCAGCACACGCGAAGTGGAACAAGTGCTGCACGGCCTGGAAGGCGGCCAGGTCGACATCGTCGTCGGCACGCACCGGCTGCTGCAGACCGGCATCAAATTCGCGCACCTGGGACTGCTCGTCATCGATGAAGAGCATCGTTTCGGCGTGAAGGACAAGGAACGGCTGAAGCAGCTGCGCGCCGAAGTGGACGTGCTGACGCTGACCGCCACGCCCATTCCGCGCACGCTCAACATGGCGATGGGCGGCCTGCGCGAACTGTCGTTGATCACCACACCGCCGGTGTCGCGTCTGTCGATCAAGACTTTCGTATCGCAATGGGATCCCGCCACCATCCGCGAGGCCTGCCTGCGCGAGATCCGCCGCGGGGGACAGATTTATTTTGTCCACAACGCGGTCGAGACCATCGAGAAAACCGCCAAGGCGCTGGCCGAGCTGGTGCCGGAAGCACGCATCGCTGTAGGCCACGGCCAGATGCGCGAGCGTGAGCTCGAGCAGATCATGCTCGACTTCTATCACCAGCGCTGCAACGTGCTGGTGTGCACCACCATCGTCGAAAGCGGCATCGACGTGCCGTCGGCGAACACCATCATCATCGATCGCGCCGACCGGCTGGGCCTGGCACAGCTGCACCAGTTGCGCGGCCGCGTCGGCCGCTCGCATCATCAGGCCTATGCGTATCTGCTCACACCGCCGCGCAATGTGATGACCGCCGATGCGGTCAAGCGGCTCGAAGCCATCGAGTCGCTGGAAGATCTCGGCGCGGGCTTCACGCTGGCCACGCACGATCTGGAAATCCGCGGCGCCGGCGAGCTGCTCGGCGAGGAGCAGACCGGCCAGATCCAGGAAATCGGCTACGCGCTGTACATGGAAATGCTGGAGCGCGCGGTCAAGGCGCTGAAGTCCGGCAAGATTCCGGATCTGGATGCGCCCATGCATCAGGGCCCGGAAGTCGATCTGCACCTGGCATCGCTGCTGCCGGACGACTACCTGCCGGACGTGCACCTGCGCCTGGTGCTCTACAAGCGCATTGCCGCGGCCAGCAACGAGGAGCTGCGCGAGCTGCAGGTCGAGATGATCGACCGCTTCGGCTTGTTGCCGCCGCCGGCCAAGAACCTGTTCCGGATCGCGCAGCTGAAGCTGGCCGCGCGAGAACTGGGGCTGCGCAAAATCGACATCGGCCCGGGCGGCGGTTCGGTCACCTTCAATTCCGATACACGCGTGGAGCCAACGACGCTGATCCGCTACGTGCAACAGAACTCACGCACACACCGGCTCGAGGGCGGCGTGAAGCTGCGCTTCACGGCCAAGGCCGAGCAGCCTGAGCGGCGTTTCGAACTCGTCCAGGAGCTGATCGACGCGCTCGGCCGAAAGGCACCGGTCGCGGCCGAATCCGGCAAGCAACGCGCGAAAAAGTAGCCGACGGCCAGCCGGCAATACGCCTGCTAGACTTGCAGCCCATGAGCAAACTGAACTGGGTGAAACTCGCCGCGATCATGGCACTGGCTTCGATCGTGGGCTCGGCCGGCGCGCAGCAGGCCATGACCTCGTACGACGTGGAGCTGGTGATTTTCCGCACCCTGTCCTCGGACGCGACGTCAGAAGCCTGGGACCAGTCGGCCGGCACCGTCCTGAGCGTTCCCGACGACGAATCGGAGTCCGCTGCCGGCGTGGCCTCCGAAGGTGCACCGCTGGCCACGGCCAGCGAAACGTTCCCGGCGCTGTCTCCCGACAAGATGAAGCTCGGCGCCATCGCCGACACCCTGCGCCGCAGCCGCAACTACCGGACACTGGCCCATTTCGGCTGGACCCAGCCCGGCTACCCGCGCACCGAGTCGCATTACATGTCGATCGAACCGCTGGTCGGCGCGGACTCCGGACTGACCGGTCAGGTCGCCATGTCGCGCGGCCGCTATCTGCATCTCACCCTGGATCTGTCCTTGCAACCCCCCGGCTCGGCCGAGCACTTCGTGCTGCGCCAGACCCGCCGCATGCGCAGCAACGAGCGGCACTACATCGATCATCCGAAATTCGGCGTGATCGCGCTGATCACACCCAGCCGCTAAACCGCAGCCCTACTTGGCGGCCTCGATGAGCTCGATGCCACGCTTGAGCAGTTCGTTGATGAGCTGGTTCAGGTCGGCGCACTTGCCTCAATCGCACTCGCGACTGACGACGCGATTGCGGCCCAGCTCTTTCGCGTCCTTGAGCGCGCGGGTGGCGCAATCGTAGATGCGCGCGGGCGCAACATCGTGCGGCGGGACGATGGAAACGACGCCTGCACTGACTGTGATGTAGCGCGAGACGTTGGAACGCGGATGATGGATGGCGAGATCGCGTACGCGGCCCAGTACGGCATCGGCCAGCTTGGCCGCCTGTGACAGGTCAAGACCGGTGGTGAGCGCAGCAATCTGATCGTCATCGAAACGTCCGCACAGATCGCTGGCGCGCCGGAAGCAGCCGCCGACCACGCGCGCGATGCGGCGGAACGATTGGTCCGCACCCTGGCGACCGAAGACTTCGCGGTAATGCGAATAGTGATCCAGGTCGAACACCAGGAAGCTCAGCCGTCGCGATTCACGTTGTGCGAGGCCCCAATCGCGCTTGATCAACTCTTCGAAGTAAGGCCGTCGCAGCAGGCCCGTCAGCTTGTCGTCGCGCAGATAGGCCAGCATGGTCTGGGTATTCATTGCCGGATCGCGGGGCTCGGTACGAGCGTCCGTGCGCGTGGTACCCGCTTCGCGATGAAAACTGGCGAAATGAGTAATCCGGCCCTGATCATCGCGCAGCGGCGCCAATGTCAGCTCGTTCCAGAACATCGTGCCGTCACTGCGATAGTTGCGCAGCATCGCCTGGCAACCGGTGCCTTCGCGCAGCGCTGTGCGGATACGGGCGAGCCCTTCCTGGTCGTGGTCCTCGGATTGCAGGAAGCGCAGGTTGCGCCCCAGGATGGCGTCGGCCCGGTAGCCGGTGAGGTGCTCCAGCGCCGGGTTCACGTACGTCACCTGCCAGGTGCCGGACGCCGCCTCGCAGATGGCAACGCCCTCAGGGGACGCTTCTACGAGCGTTTTGAGTAAGTTCGAATCTACCGTGCTCATGCCAAAATCCAGACCGGACACGCTGCACGCCCTGGCGCTTAGGCATCCAGTCGCAGATCCGGCCGTTCCATGCTGCCCCTGATCGCCTGCTCGCAGGCCTGCCAGTGAGCCGAGCCACGCAGGGCCGTCCGGGTCAGTTCCTGCCTGCCGTGCAGGCGCGCCAATCGAATGTGGCTCAGAGGATCCCCAGTTCCTCGCAAAGAATCGATGACGTGGAGCACACCTTGGCGATTGTTGCAGGCCAGAACGATGTCGCAGCCGGCCGTCAGCGCCGCCCGGACCCGTTCCGGCATGTCTCCGACCACGCCCGCCCCGGCCATTGAGAGATCATCCGAGAAGATCGCCCCGTCGAAGCCGAGCCGGCCGCGCAGCTCCTGCTGCAGCCACCTGCTGGAGAACCCGGCCGGCAGCCGGTCCACCTCGGAAAAGACCACGTGCGCGGCCATGATCGAGGCCAGGCCGTTGTCGATCAGCCGTTGATAGGGATACAGGTCCTCGTCCATGTCGGCCAGCGGCCGGCGGTCCACCGGCATGGCCACATGGGAATCCGGCACCACCGCCCCGTGGCCGGGGAAGTGCTTGGCGGTGGCCGACATGCCGGCCTGCTTCATGCCGTTGGCGAAGGCGATGGCCAGTTCCGCCACCACTCGCGGGTCGCGATGGAAGGCGCGATCGCCGATCACCGAACTGACGCCGTAGTCCAGGTCCACCACCGGCGCAAAGCTCATGTCGATGCCCACGGCCAGCAGCTCCGCCGCCAGCAGCCAGCCGCATTGACGCGCCAACTGCCGCCCCGCTGCAGGATCCAGATCGTACTGGCGGCCGATGGTGCGCATGTTCGGCAGCACCGTGAAATCGTTGCGGAAGCGCTGCACGCGCCCGCCCTCGTGATCGACTGCCACCAGCAGCTGCGGCGTCCTCACGGCGCGGATGTCGGCTACCAGCCGTTCGAGCTGCTCGATGCCGGCAAAGTTGCGGGTGAACAGGATGCAACCGCCGACCAGCGGATGCGCCAGCAGTTCCCGGTCCTCGGCCGTGAGTTCGGTGCCCGCAACGTCGATCATGAGAGGCCCTAGGGTCATGGTCATTTCCATTGCGTGTAGGGATGGCTCGCCAGATTGAAATTGTAGTAGCGCTGGTCTTCGGTCACTTCCGCACCCAGCCAGTCCGGCCGCTCGAACGGTGCCGCCTCGTCCGGCAGCTCGATTTCCGCCACGATCAGGCCGGCGTTGTCGCCCAGGAACTCATCTACTTCCCACACGTACGGACCGCGCGCGATCAGGTGACGATACTTTTCGAGCAGCGGACCGTCGCACAGTTCCCGCAGGATCTCATCGGCGTCGGCCAGCGGAATCGGATACTCGAACTCCAGCCGTGTCATGCCGGAGCGCTTGGCTTTCAAATTCAGCCACGCCTGCTCACCCGCAATGCGCGCGCGGATGGAGCAGCGCGAGCCGGAGCTGAGATAGCCCTGCCGCAGCAGCTCACGGCTTTGCACCTCGTCGCGCCACGCGTCCGAGCGCACCAGGAATTTGCGTTCGATCTCGAGCGCCATGCCTCAGCCTCGGGCCCGCTCGAAAACAGCCACGGATTCCACGTGCGCCGTATGCGGAAACATGTCCATCACGCCGGCAGCCAGCAGCTTGAAGCCATGCTCATGAACCAGAATGCCGGCATCGCGCGCCAGCGTCCCCGGGTGACAGGAAACATAGACCACGCGTCGGGCGCCACAAGCCGCCACCACCGGCAACACTTCCTGTGCGCCAGCCCGCGGCGGGTCGAGCAGCACTTTGTCGTAACGTCGCTTCGCCCACAGCGCCTGCACCAGGTCCTCGGCTGCCAGATTCGCAGTAAAGAACTCCGTATTGCCCAGCCCATTGCGCTCGGCGTTACGTCGGGCTCGGGCCACCAATCCGGCCTCTCCTTCCAACCCAACGACGTGGCCGCAGCCGCGCGCCAGCGGCAGCGAGAAATTCCCCAGGCCGCAGAACAGATCCAACACGCTGTCGTCCTTGCCGAGCTGGAGCAGCCGCAGCGCCTGCGCCACCATGCGCTCGTTCAGCTCGCGATTGACCTGTACGAAATCCGTCGGCTGGAACTGCAGCTCCACCTCGAACTGCGGCAGCCGATAAGTCAGCGGCTGCGCCTCGCCGCTCAACGCAGCAACGGTCTCGTAGCCGCCGGGTTGCAGATAGATCTGCAACTGGTGACGGCGTTCGAATTCCTGCAGCAACTGCAGGTCCGCTGCCGTCAGCGGCTCGAGCACACGGATGACCAGGGCCACCAGGTTATCGGCAACGGCCACTTCGATCTGCGGTACGCGATTACGAATGCTCAGGCCAGTAAGCAACTCCGACAGCGCCGGCAACATGGCGTCGACCGGGGGCATCAGCACTTCGCAGCGCTGCAGATCGGCAATGTACGAAGTCGAGCGCTCACGGAAGCCAACGACGACACGACCTTTCTTCGGCACCCAACGCGCTGCCAGGCGAGCGCGGCGCCGATAGTTCCAGACATTCGCCTGTAGCGGCGGCAGCACTTCGTCCGGCGTCACGCGGCCGATACGCGCGAGCGAATCCAGCAACTGTTTCTGCTTGAACTCGATCTGCCGCTCCGAGGACAAGTGCTGCAACGTGCAGCCGCCGCAAACACCGAAATGCGCGCAGTGCGGCGTCACGCGGTCGGTGGATGGTTCCACTACACGTTCGAGCCGGCCTTCATCGAAGTTGCGTCCACGCTTGATGCGCGACCATTCGACACGCTCACCGGGCAAGGCATCGTCGATGAACACCGCTTTGCCCTCGTGATGCGCGACACCGCGGCCTTCGTGCGAGAGATCCTCGATGAGCGCCGTTTCCAGTTTCGATGAAGCGGACTGACGCGGCCGGGCGCTCAAAGACTGACCTCCGGCCAGGCGGCCAGGAACTCATCCAGGTGCGGCTTGCCGTGCGCCCGCAGCGACTCGCGCACACGAGCGCACTCGGCGAGATATTCCTCGCGCGACAGCATTCCGCGTATCAGCTCGAAACGCAGATAGACCAGGAACGTATTCAGGACATCGGTCTCGCAGTAGTTGCGGATCACGTCGATCTGGCCGGCCAGATAGGCATCCCAGACCTTGTCGCCGCTCATGCCGAGCTTGCCCGGCAGGCCAAGCAGCATCGCCGCAGCCTGCAGGCTCACGCGGGCACGCGCCTGGAAGCTCGACAACACATCCATCAGATCGAGATGCCGGGCGTGGTAGCGGTTGAGGTAGTTGTTGAAGCGGAACGACTGGTCCTCGCTGCCATCTTCCCAGTAGCGCGGTGCCTGAATGCCGTGACGCAGCGCGCGATAGTGCAGCACCGGCAGATCGAAGCCGCCGCCGTTCCAGGAGATCAGGTCGGGCGTGTACTTCTCGATGCCATCGAAGAAGCGCTGGATGATCTCTGCCTCGGGCGCATCGGGTTCGCCCAGCGACCAGACCTTGAACGTATCGCGGGTGCGCAACGCCACCGAGATGGCTACCACGCGCTGTTGCTCGTACGACAGGAATTCACTGCCGGTGGCTTCGCGGCGCTTGGCCTGCATCACGTAGCCGATTTCCTTGTCGCTCAGGCCATCCAGGTCATAGACACGACGGCCGAGCTCGACGTCGGGAACGGTTTCGATATCGAAGGCGAAGACGGGCATGAGCTTGAATCCAGGACCTGTGGCGTCGCAATGGGACGATGGCCGGCATTCTAACCTGCGGGATTCACGAGTTTCTGTAAGAGGCGGCGGCGGTTGGGCGGGTCCGTCGGGAAGCTGCTTCGGTTGAAGTCCCGCGGTCTGTGTGCCCCGGAGGGGTATTTTCGTTTGTGGTCGGCGGGCTTTTTCGGGTGCCGGAAACGTGCCTTCGTTTGAGATAGGCGGTCTCGGGTCGGGGTCGCTCGTTTCGGGAACGCCGTGAATCCTTCCCTGGAGGCTCCCCCAAAAACATCCTGTTTTTGAGGGTCCCGAAACGAGCGACCCCGACCCGAGACCGCCCGCAATTGGCTGGGACGGTGGCACTCAGATGGGGTGCAGAGGCGAAGAATTGGATTAGAGGGAAAGAGAGAAAGAAACGCGGCCGTATGCCCTGGCAGCGAGTCGGCACATCGCCTTTCTCACAGTCCGAAACGGCCAGCCGCAGGAGCGAGACAGGACGGCTTATCTACTTTGTTCTTCTCTGACGGCTCTCTCCGAGCGCCGCTGCACAGAAAGTTCTTGCGGTTCCGGGAGGGGGGTGTCTCGTTTCGGGAGCCTCAAAAACAGGATGTTTTTGTGGCAGCCCCCATGGATGGGTTCACGGCGGTCCCGAAACGAGACACCCCCCTCCCGGAACCGCAACACCGCCAACCGAAGCTGCTCTTCCCCAACCGTACCCAGCCCGCACACTACCAATCGAACCGCTCTCGTCTTGGTGGCCCCAAACGACGCCGTTACCGAACCCTGCACGCCCGCCCCGAGCCTACTTCCGCATCAGCACCGCAACCGCAACGACCAGATCCGCTTCGTCAGTCAGCGTCACATGCCCCTCGCCAATACCCAGCTTCTCGCACATCTGCTGGCCGCGCGGCGACCAGACGATTTCCGGCTTGCCCCAGGCATTGGGGACTACACCGCAATCGCGGATCCACATACCGTGCGCAAAACCAGTACCCATCGCCTTGACGATGGCCTCCTTGGCAGCGAAGCGCATTGCCAGGAAGCGGACCGGCCGTGCATGA
>DATMEZ010000091.1:0-1664 GCA_035556415.1 Povalibacter sp. | reverse complement strand
TATATGACACGGCGAGCGGTCAGCTAGCCGCATCAGCTGGCAGCGAGCGCTTGGCGCTGGCGCAGGTTCCACTCGAAGACCGGTCGCGCGATCAGTATGTGAGTGCACCGGCTCCGGGCTCCGGCGGCAACACCTCATCGCGCGAGGGTGGTGGCGGAGCGCTGGGCCTCGGATCGGTGCTGGGTCTGCTGGCGCTGATGGGGCTGCGGTCGCGCCGATTCCGTGACGGCGATCATTCGCCGTAGGCTTCGCCCAGCTTCTGATGTCGAGCTTGTCCATGTGCAGCATCGCCTGCACCACGCGACGAGATTTTTCCGGGGTGGCAGAGTTTTTCTTGCAGGCTGACGTGGGGGTTTCCAGTTTCCCCACGCAGCTTTATCCGCACGCGGTCTTGTGACGCAGCGGCTAGGAACCGTAGCGGGACAGGCCCAGGCCGCTCACGTCGATATCGGTCTTGTTGCCCGAGATCAGGTCGGCGATGACGCGCCCGGAGCCGCAGGCCATGGTCCAGCCCAGTGTGCCGTGACCGGTGTTCAGATACAGATTGCGGTAGCGCGTCGGGCCGATGATGGGCGTGCCGTCCGGCGTCATCGGTCGCATGCCGGTCCAGAACGAAACCTGCGTGAAGTCCGCCGCTGCGGGAAACAGGCCGCGCACCGACAATTCGAGGGTGGCGCGGCGCGACGGATGCAGTCTGCCGTTGAAACCGGAAAGCTCGGCAGTGCCGCCGACCCGCACCCGGTTGCCCAGCCGCGTGATCGCGACCTTGTAGCTTTCGTCCATGACGGTGGAGACGGGCGCCTTGGCCTCGTTCACGACGGGCACGGTGATCGAATAGCCCTTCACCGGGTAGACGGGCAGACGAATGCCCAGCGTCCGCGCCATCGGCGTGGAAAAACTGCCGAGCGCCATGATGTAGGCGTCGCCCTGGATCCGGCCGTTGCTGGTGCGCACGCCGTCGATGCGCTCGCCCGATCGATCCAGGCCGTCGATGGCCGTTGCGTAGCGGAACTTCACGCCCAAGTGCTCGGCCATGACGGCGAGCTTCTGCGTGAACATGTGGCAATCGCCGGTCTCATCCTCGGGCAGGCGCAGGCCGCCGACGATGATGTTCTTCACGTCCGCCAGGCCCGGCTCGGCTGCGACGCAGCCAGCGGCGTCGAGCACTTCGTACGGCACGCCGAGTTCCTTGAGCACTGCAATGTCGTCGGCCGCGCCGTCGAGCTGCCTTTGCAGCCGGAACAGTTGCAACGTTCCCCGCGAGCGCTCGTCGTAACTGATGCCGGTGTCGGTACGCAGCTGACGCAACACGTCGCGGCTGTACTGGGCGATGGGCACCATGCGGCTCTTGTTGAGCGTGTAACGCGCCAGGGTGCAGTTGCGCAGCATCTTCAGGATCCATTTCCACATGGCCGGATCCAGGCGGGGACGTACCACCAGCGGCGAATGCCGCGTGAACAACCACTTCAGTGCTTTGAGCGGCATGCCCGGGCCGGCCCAGGGCGAGGCATACCCGGGTGAGATCTCACCGGCGTTGGCAAAGCTGGTTTCCAGCGCGGCGCCGTGCTGGCGTTCGATGACTTCCACTTCATGCCCGGCGCGGGCCAGGAAATACGCCGAGGTGACGCCGATCACGCCGCCCCCCAGCACCACGACTCTCATTC
>DATMEZ010000090.1:0-5090 GCA_035556415.1 Povalibacter sp. | reverse complement strand
GGCCAAGGCGCCGGCCAGAATTCCTCCCAGGGTACGGGCCAGAATGCCGGTGGCAGCTCGGGTCAGGATGGTTCGACCGGCAACGGTGGTGCGGCAGGCTCAGCGGCCGGCGATCAGACGGGCGGTGCCAACGGCGGCGTGTCAGCCACGATGTCAGCCGGCGTGCCCGGCGCGCCAGGCAGTACTCCGGGGTCCAATGGCGGCGGAAGCACGGGCTCTGCGTCCGGTATGCCTGAAGGGGCGGGTGGCCAGGGCCAGGCCGCCGGCGATACATCGGGTGGTGGAACCGCAGGCAGTGCGGCCGGCGGTGGAGCCGGCAACGGCGGAGCCAGCGGTGCAGGTGGCGGTGCCGGCGGGGGTCCGATGACACCGTCCGAGCGCATGGCCAACATCGACCGCCAGTTCGATATCTCGATGGGTGTGTTCGACGGTCGCATGCGCGATGAGCAGGCCGCGATTGCCGGCCAGCGTGGTGCGCGCGGCGGCTCAGGCAACGGCGGCAATGGCAGTGCCGGTGCCGCGGCGGAGGATGGATCGGGTGGCAACGATTCCGGTACCGCCGGCAGCGCGGGCGAGGGGAACGGCAGCCAGGGTCAAGGCCAGGGGCAGGCGGGCCAGGGGCAGCAGGGCCAAGGTCAGGCCGGCGCCGGCAACGCCTCCGGTCAGGGCGGCAATCGCAGTGGCGGCGGTGGCGGCTACGGCGGCGGCGCCAAGGGTGGCAGCGGCCCGAATACGGTTCCTGCGGATATCCCGGACGGCAGCGATGATGATGTCGTGGCACGGCAGCTGCGCGAAGCCGCGATGGCGGAGACCGATCCCGAGTTGCGCGAGAAGCTGTGGAACGAGTATCGCCAGTACAAGAAAGGAAGCTGATTGCACGCCCATCCTCAATCGACGAGTTTGCACGTCATGAATCGTCCAATGTCATTGCTGTGCCGGTCCCCGTTCGCGGTGGTGGTTCTTGCCATGGCGGCGCTGGCGCTGAGCGGCTGCATGACTCGCGAGACGCGGCCGTTGCCGCGACTCACCGCGATCCAGGCTTCCACGGAGATTCCCGACAGCCAGCTGCTGGACGTGGGCGTGCGCCTGCTCGACGAGAACGTGCCGGAGGACGAGAAGGTGCGGGAGAAAGAGCGCATCTTCCCGGACGTGCGCAAGGCGGAAGCGCGCTACTTCGCAATGCAGCTGCGCAACACCATGGAAGGCACCGGCCAGTGGGGCCAGGTGCGGGTCATTCCTGCCGACGCCGATGCGCTCGACGTGCGCGTCTCCGGCAAGATCCTCGAATCCAACGGCATGCTGCTGCGGCTCGACATCAAGGTCGACGATTCCAGCGGCCGGCTCTGGTTCCAGAAGGAATACGAGCAGCCGGCCGACACCCGTTCCTACAAGGACGGCACCGGCAAGCCGCGCGATCCGTTCCAGAATCTCTACGTCAAAGTCGCCAATGACATCCTGGCGCACCGCCAGACGCTGCAGGCGGCCGACCTCGAGAACATTCGCCGCGTTTCCGAGCTGCGCTTCGCCGCCGATCTGGCGCCGTACGCCTTCCAGAACTACCTGACCAAGGACAAGAAAAAGGGCACTTACCAGATCACGCGTCTGCCGGCGCAGGACGATCCGATGCTGGTGCGCATGGATCGCATTCGCGAACGTGACTACGCGTTGCTCGACACGGTGAACGAGCATTACTCGCTGTTCGCCGACAACATGTCCGAGTCGTACACCAACTGGCGTCGCTACAGCTACTCCGAGCTGGAAGCCGAAGACGATGCACAGCGTTCGGCGATGACGCGCAAGCTGCTGGGCGCCGCCGCCATCGTCGGCGGCCTGGTCATGGGAACGCAATCGAATACGTATGTCGGACAGGCAGCCGGAACGGCCGCCGTCTTCGGCGGCGCCTACGCGGTCAAGAGCGGCTTCGACAGGAGCGCCGAGGTCAAGATGCATTCGGAGTCGCTCAAGCAGCTGGGCGAGTCGTTCCAGGCCGAGGTGCAGCCCATGGTGATCGAGGTCGAAGGCCGGACGCTGCAGTTGCGCGGCACGGCCGAAGAACAGTTCCAGGAGTGGCGCAGGCTCCTCAAGGAACTCTACGAGAACGAGACCGGTCTTCCGGTAGCGACCGCGCCGGCGGCCAAGGTGCAACCCCCGGCTCCCGCGAACGCTGGCGGCAGCGCGCAATAGTTTTCCCCAGTCAGCCCTTTACAATCCGATCATGGTCGAAGGCGGGCAGGAGCTCTCTGCAAGGTTCATTTTGGTCCGCGCCATCCAGGCAGGCGGCAGCGGCAGCGTCTGGCTTGCGCAGGACAAGGAGCGTCAGTGCTTCGTGGCGGTCAAGCTCCTGGCCGATGAGCTGAGGCAGGACGCAGCCGCGATCGCGGCGTTGCAGCAGGAGTGCGAGCGCGCCTGCTCGCTCGATCATCCCAACATCCTGCGGGTCGACGGCCTGTACCGTTCGGAGCATCACGCCTGGATCGCCATGGAATACGTCTCCGGCGGCGATCTGACGCAATTGCGTGGCCGCGCTGCTGCGGAAATTCTTCGGGCTGTCATTCCAGTGGCGAGCGCGCTGGCCTTCGCGCATCGCCGAGGCATCGTTCATCGCGATGTGAAGCCTGCCAACGTGCTGCTGACCTCGGACGGCGCGCCCAAGCTCGCGGATTTCGGTATTGCGCTGGTTGTCGGTGCGCGGCCCGATGAACGCGCCGGACTTGGCTCGTCTTACAGCATGAGTCCGCAGCAGCTTGCCGGTGCGGCCGCCAGGCCCAGCGACGATGTGTACGCCTTTGGCGCGATGCTGTACGAGCTTTTCTCCGGCTATCCGCCGTTCTATCCGCAAGCCAGCGAAGAGCGGATCTGCAACGAGCGGCCGCCGACACTGACGACCTCGTCGGTTCCTGCCGTGGTCGCGCAGCTCGTCGATCGATGTCTGGCGAAGTCGCCTGAGGAGCGACCGGCCGACATGGAATCGATCGAGCGCGAGCTGGCGGCAGCATTGGCGGCCCTGCCCGCAGCCACGATCGTCAATGCAGGTGCGCAGCCAGCCGCCGTGCACATTGCACCGCCCTCGGTACGGCCGCCCATCGGTCACAGCGAGCCGTTACGCGGCGAATGGCGCCGCACCACGGCGGCGACGACCAGCGCGGATGAATTTCGATGGCAGGGTTTTCGCCGCGGCCTGGGCGCCGCGGCGCTGGTTCTGGGAATCGTCGGCATCGGCATCGTGTTCTTCGCGTTGCCGCGCTGGGTCGGCAGCAATCAGACGCCGGCCCCGGCAGCCGCCGCCGAACCCAAGGTGGAAGCGCCGGCGCCTGAGAAGAAACCGCTGGATTTCGCAGCCCTGGCGCGCGCCAAGCAGCAGGCCGAAGACGAGCGCGGCGAGATCGATCCGCGGCTCGATAAATTGCGTGCCCAGGCCGTCGATCAATGGGGTGGCGAAGAGCTCAAGCGCATCACCGACGAATTGGCGGCTGGCGACAAGGATTTCGCCGCCCGCGAGTACATCACCGCTGCCCAGCACTTCAAGGCCGTCGAGCTGCTGCTGACCACACTGGAGAAGCGAGCGGGCGAAGTGCTGACGGCGCAACTCGCCGCCGGCACCAAGGCGCTCGACGAAGGACGCGCGGCGGAGGCCAAGACCGCGTTCGAGCTGGCCAGCAAGATCGATTCGAAGAATCAGGCCGCCGCGCGCGGCCTGAAGCGCGCCGGCACTCTGGATCAGGTGCTTGCCCTGGTGGCGAGCGCCGAACGCATGGAAAAAGAAGGCGATGCGAACTCCGCCGCGGACGCGTTCCGCAAGGCGCTGGCATTGGATAGCGAGGCGTCGCGTGCAACGGAAGGTCTGGCACGCGTCAACGCACGCTTGTCGGGCGATGCCTTTGCAGGTGCGATGGCGCGCGGCTTTGCGGCGCTGTCGCAATCCAATTACTCCGAAGCGCGCTCCGCGTTCGACGCAGCGAATCGCGTGCGCCCGAATTCACCGGAAGTGGCGCAGGCTCTGAAGCAGATCGAACAGGAAGAGCGCACGCGCACGATCGCGGCGAAGCTCGAAACTGCACGCGATCTGGAGACCAAAGAGCGCTGGGCGGATGCCTTGAAGGAATATCGCGCCGTGCTGCAGCTGGATTCCACGGTGGCTTTTGCGAACGAAGGCGTCGCACGAGCCGCGCCGCGCGCCGAGCTCAACCAGCAGCTCGAAATGTATCTGACGCAGCCGGAGCGGCTGTTTAGCGTTCCAGTGCGCAACGCCGCGCGCGAAGCGCTGGAACGCGCCGCGGCGGTGAATCCGGCCGGCCCTGTATTGAAGCGTCAGGCACAGACGCTGACAGAATGGTTGGCGCGTGCCGACGTGCCGGTGCACGTCGCGCTGCAATCGGACAATCTGACGCAGGTCGTCATCTATCGAGTCGGTGCGCTGGGTGCCTTCGAGCAACGCTCGCTGGAGTTGGCGCCGGGCAGCTATACCGTGGTCGGTACGCGGCCCGGTTACCGCGATGTACGCCGTGAGCTCAACATCGTGCCCGGCGCGACGCTGGAACCCGTGGTCATCCGTTGCGAGGAAAAGATTTGAGCGTGTCAGCCCTCAGCGGGGAAGTGCTCGTCGTTCGCGAATCCCTGGGCGAACGGCGCTTCGGCGTGGCTGATTTTCCGCTCGCCTTCGGCGGCGCGGGCAGTCTCATCGTGCTTGCGGGCCGGCCCGAAGGCGTGCAGGCGTGGATCGGATCGCACGAGGATCAGTTGTTCGTGCAGCCTGCGGAAGGTGCAGAGGTGCTGCACAACGGCGTGCGTGTCACTCGCTCCACCTGGCTCAAGCCTGGAGATGTCATCAATCTCGGCGCGGCGCGCTTGCGCGTGGTCGAGGAATACGACCAGCGCGTCGTCGAAGTCGACGACGGCAGCAGCGGCAATATCACTGCGCCGCCCATCATCAGCGAGAGTGCGCGCGTGCGCGGCGAGAGCGACGGCGAAGCCGAGCCTCTCGCCGCGGTTCGTTTTCGTGCCACTGAGGCTGCTGCACCGAAGCGCCACATCTCCATCAATCCGTCGCGCGTGGTGCTTGCGCTGGTTGCTCTGGTGGTCGCCGGCGTGCT
>DATMEZ010000089.1:0-11790 GCA_035556415.1 Povalibacter sp. | reverse complement strand
AATGTCCGAATGGGTCTCGATCGCATAGTGGCCGTCAGCGGAGATCTGCCATTCGTACCAGCCCGGTGTCGCCGACAGCTTTTGCAGGCCGCTGCCATCGAGTCGAACGCGATAGATGTATTGATCGACGCGCGAGTCTTTCTTGCCGTAGAAGTAGAGCCAGCCACCCGCCTCATCGAGTCCGGCCAGCGAGGTGATTTCCCAGTCGCCGCTGGTGATCGCCCGCACCGTACCGTCGATGTCATGTAGGTACGCGTGGCGAAAACCGCTGCGTTCCGATGTCCAGACGAAGCGGTGGCCGTCGGAGAACGGGATCAGGTCGTCGGTGATCTCGACCCAGGCGGGGTCGGTGTCACGATAGATCGGCTTGCTCTTGCCCGTCGCGGCATCGGCCAGCAGCAGATCGAGCGTGTGATGATTGCGGGTCAGGCGCTGCAACAACAGACTGCGCGAATCGCCCGTCCAGTTCAGGCGTGGAATGTAATCGTCGGGATTATCGCCGATCTCCATCCAGACCGTCGTGGCACGCGCGAGGTCGTACACGCCGATATGGTTGACCGCATGTCGCTCGGCGGTGTTGGGATACTTCAACTCATGGACGACGCTGTATTTGCCGAGCTCATCGACGATCGGAAAGGTCCTGACGTCGGTCACGTCCAGGCGCCAGAAGGCGATTCGCTTGCCGTCCGGCGACCAGAACCACGCCGCGGCGCCGCCGAACTCGGAGCTGCCGTAGTCGAACTGGCCGTTGAAGATATTCGGGCCGCCGTCGCGCGTGATCGCCTGCGGAGCGAGGTCGCCAAGATCGGCGACGTAGAGATTGTTGTCCCGCACATAGCCGATGCGCCTGCCGTCCGGCGACAGTGCCACATGCCGCAACGCCTGTTCGGCGAGTGGGCGCACGGTCTTCTTGTCCGCGTCGTAAATGAAATAACGCGCCTCCAGCTGGCCATCCCAGGTGCGGGTCATCGGTCCGCCGAACAGCAGATAGCGACCGTCTCGCGTCCAGGCGGCGATGCTGATACGCCCGGACGCGCCACCCGCCTTCAGCGCTTCGCCGGCAACCAGCCGTTCCTCCTTGCCGCTCGCGATCTGCTGCCGGTAGACGTCCGACAGGCCCGTCGCCGCATTCTCGCGGCTGAACGTGAAGCTCTTGCCGTTGGTGTCCCACTGGATGTTGTCCAGGGTGCGTACGTGAAAGTCATCGCCGGCAAAGATGGACTCGAGCGTCAGGGATTCGCGGGCCTCGGCGGCACTCCAAATGCCGCCGAGCAGGATCGCCAGAGCTATTACGACCGCGGTCGAGGGCGAGAGCGCCCTACGCTCACTTGAAGTCATAGGTAACGCGCACCCCGTATCTCTGCACCGACGGCTCGATGAAATTGCCGCCGGTGAACGCCTTGGAATAGGAATTGAGGAAGTACACCTGGTCGAACACATTCTCCGAGTACAACGTCACCGTGTATTTGTCCGCACGGACGCCGACGCGGATATTGGTGGAATTGTAGGCGGGAACTTCCCACGGAAAACCAGAGTGTATCAGTGCGTCGTTGCCGGAGCGGATACCGGATCGGTAGTTCCACTCGGCTCGCGCAAAGCCTTCCAGGCTCGCCGTGATGTCGAATCGATATTCGCCGTCGGCCGCCAAAGTCCATTTCGGAGAGTTCGGGATCGTCTGGCCGTCGAGCACGCGGTTCTCTCCCTCCAGGTAAGAGGTGAACTTCTTGTACTTGGCATCCAGATAGCCCGCACTCAGATTGATGAGCAGATTATTCATCGGCAACAGGGTCGCCGTCAGCTCCACCCCCTTGGATTCGGCCTTGTCGGCGTTCACGATGCCGCCGAACAGAATCAGGTTGCCGTCCTCGTCGGTGCCCGATTGCTGATAAGAGGTCTGGAGGTCTTTCCAATCCATGAAGAATACGGCCGCATTCAGACGCAGGCGCGCATCGAACAGGTCGCCCTTCCAACCGACCTCGTAATTCCACAAGGTCTCCGGATCATAACTGGCCGCTCCGGGAAGCGGGCTGATCTGGACACCACCCGATTTGAAACCTTTCGACACCGAACCGTAGAGGCGTGAATGGCCGGTCAAGTCGTAGCCGATGGCAAAGCGCGGCGAAAAGTCCGTGAAAGTATTGTCGGCGGATACCGACGTGAGCGTGACCCCGGAAAAGCCGATCTCGGTCTGCTCGATGTTCTCCCGGCTGTAGCGTCCACCGAAAGACAACGTCAGTGCGTCGATGACCTTCCAATCCAACTGACCGAACACCGCCCAGCTCTGCGAACTGCCCGTGGAATCACTGGAATCGATCAGGAAGCCATTGGGCAAGCCGAAACGCCCATCCGCACCGACATAAGTGCGATTGTCGCTGGTGCCTTTGTCCTTTGCATAGAGCAGGCCGACGTTCCACAACAGCGGCTGATCGCCGGTATTCTGCAGGCGGAACTCCTGGCTGAAGCTCTTGCGCGGCGTGTGGCGGTACTCGTTGAAGAAGTCATGACTGCCGCCATCGATATCACCAGCGATATAGAAGTCCGAATCGATGTAGCCGGTGACGCTGGTGAAAGACAGCGACTGCGTCTGATAGTGAACGGTGCCGATGGCGTAGTCGAAATTCGTGCCGATACTCTGCGGAGTACTGAAGTTCACCCGGCTGCGGTTGCGGGGATAGAAGCCGACGCCATCGGGATCCGGATCCGCCTTGCCGTCGCCGTTGAGATCAGGAAAGTCCGCGTACAAAGTATCGCCTTCGAAGGGCGCGAACACGCCCGACGGCACGCCTTCGCGCATGCCGACCTCTTCATCGACGCTGCTCGCGGTCAGATCGATGGTCAGCTGATCGGTGGGCGTGAAGCGCAGCGATCCTTTGTAATATTTGTAGGTCGAGTCGTTGCCGCCGCCAATCGGATTGATGTTCTTGATGTTGCCGTCGCTGCTCGCGTACTTGGCATTGAAGCGCGCAGCCAGTTTGCCGTCGACGATCGGCACGTTCAACATTCCCTCGAGATCGACGGTATTGAAACGCCCGTAATCCGCCGACACCGAGGCATCGAATTCGTTGACCGGCTTGTTCGAGGTGATGCTGATGCCGCCACCCGCGGCATTGCGACCGAAATAGGTGGCCTGTGGGCCGCGCAGTACTTCGATACGCTCGACGTCCATGATGGGTGGGTTGACGCTGGTGCCGGAGACACTGAAGCCGTCGACATAGAACCCGAACGTGGAGGTACGCAGCGCGTTGTCGACGGGCAGAAAATTGGTGACGCCGCGGATGCTGATCTCGCGACGCGAGCGCGCGCCGGTCGACATGAAACTGGCGTTGGGCGTTTTGACCAGGTAGTCGCTTACGTCGGCGAACATGTTTTCTTCGATGCTCGCCGAGGTGAACGCGGAGATGCTGATCGGCACGTTCTGCAGATTCTCTTCGCGCCGTTGCGCGGTGACGGTGACTTCCTCTAGCGCACGCACCTCGCCCGTCGTTCGCTCTTGCGCAACCGTCGATGCCGACGACAACCCCAGGACAACCGTTGCGGCACCGGCACAAATAACAGCGCCGTGCCTACCATGAAGCGAAATCATGCGACCTCCCCCATCTGTTGAATGCGCCGCTTCCATGCGCGGCTCGTAGCGGATCAAGTGGATACTGCGTAGCGATCTAATCCCAATTCGATTCGGCGCACAATGACGCCGGACAGAGCAATTTGTTGCTTCTCGTGCAACCTCGGAACAGGCACCAAAAGCCCCCGCAACGCGCAGGTGCGGCCGGACGTACCGCCTTCACGGAATCTGTCCGATCCACTTGTCGCGGCCCGCCACCTGCGCGTCCACCTCGTCGAGAAACTCCAGGACCAGCCGGTTGAAGGTCGCGGGATCCTCCATCATCAGCATGTGGTCGGTGCCGGGAATCATGTGATGACGGGTGTTCGGCCACAGGCGATGCGCCTCCTTCGCCCCCTCGATGAAGAACACGTCGGTCAGTTCGCCCACCAGCAACAGCATCGGCTGGTACATCCTGGTCATATCCGGGAAATCGCGGCTGTTCCAGGGACCGATATGCATGGCCGAGCCCGAGTCGGACCGCTGCGGATCCATGGCCACACGGGGACTGAACTGGTCAGCCATACGCCGCTGGATTTGGTTCAGCTCCGGTCGCGACTGCGCCACCTTGGTGAACGAGGACCGCTTGGCCGACTCGCGGCCGGCCAACGCCTGTTCCAGAGTGGGCGGCGGACCGTTCATCGCCGCCGGCGCACCGTAAAACGCGCTTTCCCTGGTAATAGGAGCCAAGGCGATAGTCGCATCCGCGAAGGTGATGCTGCGCACTTTCTGCGGATATAGCTTAAGGAATTGGACGATGATGGCGCCGCCGCGCGAGTTGGCGACAAAGTGAGCTTCGCGGATGCCGAAGTGCATCAGCAATGCGTTCAGGTCTTCCGCATGCGCCGTCTCCGAGTAGCCGGTGATCGGATCGTCGGACATGCCATGGCCGCGCCGGTCGTAGCTCACCACCAGGTGCTTGCGGCTGAACGCCTCCATCTGATAGGTCCACAGCTCATGCGAATAACCTTCGCCGTGCACGAAGACAACCGGCACCCCCGCGCCCGCCAGGCGATAGGCCAGTTTCACGCCGTTCACCTGCACGAACTGCAACTGGTCGACGTCGGCGGCAACGGCGCGCGTGTACTGCTGTGTTTTGGGCGACTGTGCAAACGTCGGCGCCCCAAGCCACACAAACGTCAGCAGGACGGCACCGAGTATTTTCATTCTTTGGAACCGGCAGTCTTCACGTCTTCCGCCTTGCGGGCAAACAGTGCTTCGCGCACCAGAGCCGGCGGAATCGAGCCGACACTGAGCAGGCGATCGTAGAACTCGCTCGGCGGCGAGGGCTCGCCGTACCGCGCAATGTAGTCCTTGCGGATCGCCGCGATCTCCTGCATGCCGACCAAATAACCCAGCACATACGTCGGCCGCTCTATATACATGCCCACATCGAGCGCCGCGGCATAGCGGTCGAACCGCACCTTGTCGACCAGGAACGTCACCGCCTCATCGAAGGTCATCTTGCCGGTGTGCAGGCTGGCATCGAGAATCACGCGTGCCGCCCGCCACAACCGGTTACGCAATTGGGTGAGCCGCACGTCGTCGCCTTGCAGGAAGCCCTGTTCGAACATCATCTCCTCGGTGAACAGCCCCCAGCCCTCGGCCATGATCGACTCGCGCGCCACCTTGCGCAGCAGGCGCGGGTTGGCCTGGCGGAACAGGCCGTCCACATGATGCCCCGGATAGGCTTCGTGCACGGCGATGATGGGAATCCAGGCATTGTGATGCGAACGCAGCCGCTCCTCCCGCTGCGCGCCCTCGAGCGATTCCTCGATGGGCGTCAGCACCAGCCTGCCTTCCAGCCCCGTGCCGAATGCATCCACCGACTGGAAGGTGCCGAATGGCGAGGACCGTCGCATCGCCGGCGGCGTATCGATGGTGATGACCCGTTCACCGGGCGGCAGCGTCACGATGTGATGCTCGATCACGAACGCCTTGGCGGCGTCGATCTTGGCCTGGTAGGCCGCCTTGATGCCGTCGGCGGTGGGATGATCGTTCTTGATGCGCTCGTACACCTCGGTCCAATGCTTGGCGTCGGGTTGGATACGGTGCGCAACCTCCTGCGCCAGTGCCTCGGTTTCCTCGAACGCCTGCCGCCCACGCGCCAGTATCCCGTCGGCATCGGTCCGCAGCATCCAGCGATGCTGCAGCACGTAATCGTAGTTTTCCTTGCCCAGAACCCAACTACCCGTCGAGCGCGGCAGCAGGTCCTGTTGCAGGAATTTCAGATAGTCCTGTAATGCGCTTTGCGCGCCCTTCGATGCCGCCGTCAGCCGATCGCCCACCTCACCACCCGCGGCAGCCACCAGCGCCGGTGCGTCCGCATGCAGCACCTTCAGCGTGCCTTCGGTCTTGAAGATGGCCGACTCGGTGAAGTAGCGCGGTGGCTTGGCAAGATTCTTGCGTCCCTCGTTCAGCCGTACCGGCACCTCGTTCAGCAACTTGACCAGGGCAGTGGCACGCTCGACCGGCGAGCCAGGCGCCGTCGGCTCCAGTGCCTTGCCGATCTCTCCCGCCGGTACGTACAGCGACGCGTCGTTTTCCCACACGCGGCGCGCCTCGGAGGTATGGATCGTCGACTCCAGCAATCCAATCATCAAGCGCCGGTCGATATCCTCGTCCAGCGACAGTCCCGCCGCGCCCACCTGTTGAACCTTCTGCAACAACTGCCGGCGGGTCTCGATCTCCTGCTGGAATGCCTGCGCGGAAAGATTCCGCAGTCCCGCGGCGGGATCGTCTTCATCCACACCTCGTTCGAGATTGGCGTATTCTTTCACCAGCTGTTCCAGGGCCACGGCAGCCGCTGACGGTGGTGGCGGCGCCGCGGACTCAGGCGGCGGCTGCCGCCCGCACCCGGCAAGCGAGCCTGCCAGCAGGACAATGGCGGGCCACAGCCGCCACGAACGGTCATTCGATGGGTTCGCCATGTAACTCACTCCGACGCCTAGTGGCTCGTCACGACCTGGAAGGCCCTGCCGTCAGCGAGTGTGAACGTCTTGCCGTCGAAAGTGGCCTTCAGTACGACATCGCGCAGATTTTTGGCCGTCGGTCCCTGGTTGCTGGCCTCAGCCCAGCGGGTCACCTCGAGGTCGTATGCGGTCCCCTCATTGCGATACTTGCCGTAGCCGGTGACTACACTCTGTGCGTCGCCATCGACCAACAGAAAATAACCGTCGACCAGAGCGAGCAGTCCCTTGTCGAACTGGTAGATCTGACCGCTGCCGGGGCCGATGCGTTTGAAAGTCTGGGCCGTGCCGCTGCCGAAAACGATCGTCAGTTCATCACCGGCCCGCTGTACCGAAATGTCGTGCTGGACATCGGCTCGAAAGGTGAGCGGCGGTGTCTCCTTCGGTGCAATGCTGATGGTTTGCGCCGTCACCATGTGCACGCCGAGCCGCCCGCTGCTATAGGAGCCGGCGTGCGCCATTGCACCCTGCGCTTCGAACGGCTCGCCATCGAAGATGGACTGTTGCGCAAGAATTCCGTCCTTGAACAGGATCACGCCGGTCAGCGGCATTAGTTCGCCCGTGCCACCGGCCTTCAGGGATGTGTAGGCCCAGAAACCATCGACCGCCTCCAACGCCTTGGAGTTCGCAGCGGGCTCGGTGGCCGCAGCGGGTTCGGGTGCCTTCGACCCGCAGGCCGCCAGCGCGGCAACACACAGCAGGGGGAACAAATACCGGTGGATTCTTGTCACGTCCAGCTCCCGATTTTCAGCTTGCGCGTCGTGTCAGGCCGACAGTGCGACAAGGGCTGGGCGATTACAATTACCGGGACTGCGTGCTTTCGTTGCCTCAACCGCAACGATCACGGCAGAGCGTACCGAGCGGAACCGGTTTGACCGGCATCCGGGCGTGTAAGGGGCCGACCTCTCCTGGAGACAATCCACGGGCCAGGGCGACCAGGCGTGCAACGTTGTCGCCGCACAACCGGCCCTGGCACATGCCCATTCCCGCACGTGTCAGCAGCTTTGCCGCATCGGCCGAGGCAACGTGCGTGTTCTCTCGCAACTGCTCGTCGAAATAAGCACGCGTTATCGATTCGCAACGGCACACGAGCGATTCGCCCGTCACGACTTGCCGCTCCAGCCCTTCAGGCGGCCGGCTCAGCTCCTGCAGCATGCTGGCAAAACGAAGCAAGCGCCGCAAACGCCGCCGCGGCGCTGCTGCAAGCCGCTGAGCCTCGCGCTCCCCGATACGACCGAGCGTTCGCAATATTCCAATCGCGGCGATACGGCCCTTCTCCAGCGCCGCATCGGCACCCATCACCGAAGTCACCTCGCCGGCGACGAACAGATTCGCGACGCTCGATTCCAGCCAGGCGTCATGCTCGATGAGCCATCCGCCTTCGTGCTCGCCCCAACGAATGCCTGCTCCCGCTTGTCGTGCCAGCTCCGAGGAGGCGATAAACCCGTGGCAAACGCCGATCCGGTCGCACTCCACGACTTCCCACCGGCTACCATCGACCGCGCCGCCATGCATCGGCGCAAGCGTGGCACTCGCAATCGAGTCGCCACCGTCCGCTCTTACGATCGTGGTACCGAACCGCACAGCGACTCCGGCACGGCGCAGCCGCGCCAGGATTCTCACAACGTCCACCATCTGGCGTGCCTGCTGGAGCATCGCCAGCGGATAGCGCAGCACCGCGGCTGCTCGGGTCGGTGGCTGGGTAAAAGTTACCGCGGCCACGCGCGCTCCCGCACGCAGCAACTGATCGGCCACCACGAGTTGCAGCGGATGGCTTCCAGTCAGAACGAATCGTTCGCCGGGCACGAACTGCTGACTCTTCACGAAGGCCTGGATCGCCCCGGCTCCCATGACGCCCGGCAGCGTCCATCCCGGGAAGGCCAGCGGCCGCTCATAGCAACCCGTCGCGACCAGCACGGCAGTCGCTTCGAGCACGCGGCTGCCGGATGCGTCCTGAATCCACAGACGATGCGGTACCGCGGACGCGCCCTGAGTCCGGAAGGAGGCAGCTCCCGTGAGACCCAGGACCGTCGCGCCCAGGCGCCAGTCGATGTCAGGACGATCCCCGACCGCGCGCAGCACCCGTTTGACGCGATCGTAGCTGCGGCCCGGCAGCCAGTGCTCGACGCTGAAGCCAGCGGGCGGCTGGCGCAGGATCTGTCCGCCGGCACGCAATTGCTCGTCGATGACGGCAACGCGAACGCCGTGCTCACGCAGCACGGACGCTGCCGCAAGCCCCGCCGGTCCGGCGCCGACGATGGCCACTTCGTAAACACCATTCCCCTCGCGGGCGGCGGCGGTACGTGGGCTCATTGCGCGGCAACCTTGATTCGCACGCCGGGCCGCACCACCGTCATACAGGCGCGCACACGCGAACACGATCCTGCCGCATCGACGACATCCACCATGCAGTCGAAACATACGCCCATGTTGCAATAGGGGCTGCGTGCCCGACCCGACGCATCACGCGACATGATCAACCAGCCGTTGGCGAACAAAGCTGTCGCCAGCGATTCTCCCTCGTAGGCCAGGATCTCGGTATCGTTGACGTGGATGGTTACCGGCGCAGGGCGGGTAACGTTGTTCACAATGCGCGCGCTCATGCTTCAAATCGATGCCATGAAGTTGTTCACGTGACTGAACCTGGCGGGACTGTACAGGTCGATCGCGGTCGAAGCGCGACCGGTGCAGATCAGCTCGCTGATCAGGCGGGCGTAAGTCGGGCCGTGGGTGAAAGCCGCGCCGCCCGCGGCGACGAAGAATCCAGGTGCCTCCGGCACCTCGCCCAGCAGTGGCATCTGGTCGGCCGTCACGCCAGTGATCCCGGTCCAGGTGCGCAGCAAGTGCAGACGGGCGAGCGCGGGCACCAATTCGACCGCCAGCGCAAGATTCTCGACCATGTTATCGAGCACCGGTTCGGCGCGCTGCTGCGTGTCCATGGTTGAATGAACGCGCGCGAAGCGCCCAGGCCAGCCGCCGCCGACCAGCACATTGCCGGCACCGACCTGCTTCAGGCTGAGCCGCCGGCTGGCATGCTGTACCAGGTGCGGAATCGTCGGCACGGTACGCTCGATGACGTTCATCATCAACGGCACCGGATAGATGGGCAGGTGCAAGTGCGCCAACGCGGCGATCTCGGCAGCCCAAGCACCGGCCGCATCGAGCACCGCCCGCGCGTCGATCTCTTCGATCGATCCATCGCCGCGACGAACCGTCGCTCTCCATCGCGATCCGTCGCGCTGCAAGGCAGTTACCCGTGTACGACAGCGGATCCGGGCTCCGGCAGTTTCCGCCCGGCGGGCAAAGGCGGGTGCGACCAGGCGCGGATTGGCATGCCCCTCCCGCCCGCAAAAGCTGGCTGCGATCACTGTTTCGACAAGGTAGGGCGCACGACGTCGAACCTCGGCCGCCGACAGCAACTCGGTCGGCAATCCCCAACGCTGCTGCAAGGCCTGCCGGTTCTCCAGCATGGCCACGTCTGCGGGCGTCTGCGCGACGATCAGCCCACCGTTCATTTCCACTTCCATGGGAGTGTCCAGCTCATGCTCCAAGCCGCTCCAATCCTCCATGGCGATCAAGCTGAGTGGAATGATCTGCGCAAATTGCGCCGCCTGAGCATCGCCGTACTTGATCAGGCGGTACTCCAGTTGGAAATGCAGCGAGCCGGCATTGCGGCCGGAAGCTTCCCGGTTCAAGTCGGCCTGCTCGATCAGCGCGACCTCAGCGCCGGCGCGGGACAGGTAGTAAGCGGCAGCACAACCCACCAGGCCGCCGCCGATGACGAGCACATCGCAGGAGCCGAGACTACGTTGCGGCATGCACGCCTCCCTCTGACCCTTGTTAGCCGACCCAGCGCCGCCATTCAAGCCCGCCGCCGCGGTGCGGTCAATGCAGCCGCGCAGTGAATTCGTTGACTTGAACGCAACATGGCGGCGCCCCCGCCTCTATTGAGTGGCGCGCAGGGCTAACATACACTCGATTCGTTGCTTTGGCTGCAATAACCGGGGAGACGCCTGTATGCAAGGGGAAATCAGGTTGCGTTATCTCTATGAAGCGGCGCGCTTGGGCACCATGCGGGCCGCAAGCGAAGAACTCAATGTCGCCACCTCCTCCATCAGCCGGCAGATCGCCGCGCTGGAGAAGGACCTGGGAATGCGCCTGATCGAGGGCGGGCGGCGCAAGATCAAGCTGACGGAAGCGGGTGACGCGGCTTTCGCCTATTACCGGGAAATGCGCGCCCACGAAGAGGTCTTCCTCTCCCGAGTGGAGGAACTGCGCAGCGTTCGCAGCGGCACCATCAATCTCGCCGTCGGTGAAGCATTCATCAGCGACGCCTTCAGCGAAGTACTGCAGAATTTCATGCGGCGCTTTCCCGGGTTGATCGTGCGCGTAAAGATGAGCGGCACCAACAACGCCGTCGAACTGGTGCGTGACGACGAAGCGCATTTCGGCTTGATCTTCGACTTGCCGCGCGACCCCAAGGTGCGCGCCCGGCTGACATTGTCACAGCCGCTGAAGGCCATCGTGCATCCCAAGCACGAGCTGGCGCAATGCACCAGCCTGAGGCTGGCCGAACTCGGCAAATACAGCATCGGCCTGCCCGAGGACTCCTTCCGTATCCGTCAGATCGTACGCGAGGCGGAGCACGCCGAAGGTATCTTCCTGGAGCCGGCGCTGATCGCCAATTCCATGATGCTACTCAAGGACTTTGCCAAGTGCGGCCGGGGCGTCACCTTCCTGCCGGAATTCCTGGCGCAGCCGCAACTGAGCGAAGGCAAGCTGATCTCGATCCCGATCGACAATCCGGTCATGAACTCCACCCGCATCAGCCTGATCACGCGCGCCGGGCGGCAGATCCCCAACGGCGGCTACCGGCTGATGCTGAGGATCGAAGCCCACCTGAAGAGCCTGATCGCCGCAGCGGCATGACCAGACCGAGGCGAGCTCAGCCGGGAACGTCAGCCCGAAACCTCAGCTCGGAACGGCGGCGATCGCCTCGATCTCCACCAGAAACTCCGGTAGCGCCAGCGCGGCCACCCCGATGAAGGTGTTCGGCGCCGGCGTTGCGTCACCGTAGAACGCGCCAATCTCACCGAGAATGGGCCCCAGTTTGTCTGGGGAATGATTCACCACGTACGTACGCAGTCGCACGATATCCTTGGGCGTGCAGTTCACACTGCGCAGTACGGTATTGAGATTGGCGAGCGCCTGGCGCGTCTG
>DATMEZ010000088.1:0-6716 GCA_035556415.1 Povalibacter sp. | reverse complement strand
ACAGCACGTTTCCGGTGCCGGCGGGAAGTCTCGGGGCCTGGCGTTCGGGGCGACTGGTGTACGTGGACGCGCGCCTGATGGATGTGATCGCCGATGTGAATCGTTACTACGATGGCCGGATAGAACTGGACGCTCCTCAGGTCGGAGACCTGCGGCTGACCGTGGCATTCCGCACCGATCAAATCGACCGCATGCTGGACATGCTGACACGCGCGCTGCCGATCCAGGTTGAGCACGTCGGCGCACGCCAGATCCGATTGTCGATGCGCAGCGGATAACATTCGCCACCCGCGAGGTACGAATTGCCGCATCTCGATTGTCTCACTCATGCAGGACCTTCAGGGGCCGATAACGAAATAGGGGAGTGAGACAATGGCTTTGCGGAAGCTGCATCGACGGGCGCTGGGCTGTGCCGCGGCAATCGTACTGGCGGGAGGCGTCTGGACCGGCATCGCCCAGGCCGCGGAAACCGTCAAGGCGTTCGATATTCCCGCCAAGGCGCTGGCCGAGGCGCTGGTCGAGTTCTCTCGCCAATCCGACGTGATCGTGGTCGCGCCGCAGACCATGACCAGCGGCAAGATATCCAGCGCGGTCTCGGGCACCATGACCCCTCAGCAGGCGGTCGAGCAATTGCTGAAAGGAACCCAATTGCGCTACATCATCGAGGCCGACGGCTCGATCGTGGTGCGCGGCGCGAACCAGGAAGTGAGCAATCGTCCCGTGGTCGAGGAGATCCTGGTGCAGGGAGTACGTTTTCACGACGACATCGCGGGTACCGCGATGAAAGTGCCGTTATCCATCAAGGATACCCCGCAGACCGTGCTGGCCATCACCGGGGACGTGATGGACTTCGCCGCCATCAAGACCTTTCAGGACGTTTACCGGGTCGATGCCACCGGCGGCACCACGCATCGTACCGACAACTTCACCGTTAATTATTTCCGGGGCTTCCGCCAGCAAAGCAACAATGCCATCAAGATCGATGGCTTTCGCCTGCGTGCCGACTTCAATCTCGACTTTGCGCCGCTGGAACGGCTGGAACTGGTGAAAGGGTCCACCTCGACGCTCTATGGCCAGAATTCGATCGCCGGCACCTTGAACGCCGTTTCGAAGATGCCGCAAGACCAGTTCGGCGGCTCGGCCAAGCTGGAGGTGGGCAGCTTCAATCACTATCGGGTCGATGCGGATGTCTATGGACCGCTGACCGATGATGGTGCACTCACCTATCGTATCGTCGGCGCACGGCTCGACGAGGACTCCTATCTCGACTACGCCGGCAAGAAAACCACGGTGTTCGCACCGACGTTGCGCTATGAGTTCACTCCCGATACCTCGGCCTATGTGCGTTTCAACTATCAGAAGTTCAACCTGGTGCCGCAGTGGGGCACCGGCCTGCAGTACCTGGGCGACATCGATCAGGGGTTCGCCACCGGTTTCGACCCCACGCTGCTGGTAATTGCCGACGTGCCGCGCTCGTTCTTCAACGGCGCCTCATGGAATCACTCCGAATTCGAGGCCAAGATACTGCAGGCGAGCCTGGAGCACCGTTTCGCGGACGGCTGGACGCTGCGCCTGAATGCGCAACACAACGACCAGGATCTGCTGTACGAGCAACGCGAAAGCGGTTTCCCGCAGGCCAATGGCGTGCCGTGGTTCGCATTCGTGGCCCGTAATGACAATGAGTTCACGCTGGACGGCGCGGAGCTGAACGTCTATGGCGACGTCGAACTGTTCGGGCGCGCGCAAACCTTGTTCCTGGGGGTCGACTACTCGAAGCTGAACAATCCGCTGCTGTACTCCAGTTTCTATGACATGGTCAGTCCGAGCATCTTCGATCCCAGCTACAACACCGCGGTTGCCCGGCCTGGCGTGAGCGAGTACACCGACCTGTTCCAGCGCCGGTTGACCCAGGAGAGTTTCGGTGTCACTGCCCAGGTGTTCATCCGGCCGCTCGACCGGTTGACCCTGCTGTTGGGCGGCCGCTATTCGCACGATCAGAATGCCGACGGCACCCGGTTCGGAGATGCCACGTTACCAGGCAGCGATACCCCTTTCGATGTCCTCGACCTGAAGACCAGCGTGACGACACTGCAGGCCGGGCTGACCTATGCGCTGACCCCCGATCTGAATTTCTACGCCAGCTATGGCGAAACCTTCGAGCCGCAAACCCTGCTGGCCGGCCCCAACCGTTTCATAGATCCCGAAGAAGGTGTGGCGAAGGAGATCGGTCTCAAAGGGGCGCTATCAGCACGCTTCTCTTACTCGCTGGCCTTGTTCGACATGGAACGCAGCAATATCGCCCAGGGGCGCTTCGGCACGCCGTT
This sequence comes from Povalibacter sp., assembly GCA_035556415.1. GTDB lineage: Bacteria > Pseudomonadota > Gammaproteobacteria > Steroidobacterales > Steroidobacteraceae > Steroidobacter. The sequence goes on along the minus strand of DATMEZ010000088.1, from coordinate 4,392 downwards.
CTCCGACCCGATCGGCACGCAGCGCAGCCGCGGCGTCGAAGTCGAGTTCCAGGGCACGCTCATACCGGGCTGGGAGCTGTTCGGCTCGCTCGGCTGGCTGGACGCGGAATTCATCGATGGTGAGTTCAAAGGCTATCGGCCGGAGAACGCTCCCAAGTTTGGTCTCTCCATGTTCACCAGCTATGAAATCCAGAATGGCGCTCTGCAGGGCATAGGGGTTGGTGCCGGCGTGGTGTACAAGAGCGGCCGCACCAATTTCTTCACGCAACTGGGCACGGATGGCTTGCCGCTGCGTTACGACTTCGGCGACTACACGGAAGTGGACTTGCGCATCTTCCGCAACTTCAAACGCTGGCGCTTGCAATTGGCGGCGACCAATTTGTTCAACGAGAAATATTACACCCCGGCTTACAACGGCTTCGGTTTCGGTGTGCATGTGAATCCGGCGCGGACAGTGATCGGGCATGTGTTGTATCAGTTCTGACGGGCGCGGATCGCGCGCGACTCTCGCATGGCGCAGCCTGGCCGCGCTTTGGGTTTTGCTTGGGTTATCGAGCCTGTCGATAACCCAAGCCGCCGATCTGGCCGTCCAGCGGGCCGCGGTTGCGGCGCTCGACGGCTACATCGAGCGCGCCCTGCACGATTGGCAAGTGCCAGGCGCGGCTGTCGGAGTGATCAAGGACGACACGGTGATCTTCGCCAAAGGCTACGGCGTGCGCGAAATCGGTCAGTCGGCGCCTGTGGATACGGGTAGCTTGTTCGAGATCGGCTCGCTGACCAAGGCCATGACCGCCGCGGCGCTCGCGGTGCTGGTGGACGAAGGGAAGTTGCGTTGGGACGATCCAGTGGTCGATTACCTGCCGCAGTTCCGGCTGGCCGACCCATGGGTGAGCACCCAAGTCACCGTGCGCGATCTGCTGGCTCATCGGGTGGGGTTCGAGGGTGGCACGGAGACCGTCGTGCCCATGAGTTCCAGGCAGGTGTTGCAGGCGTCGGCCACCCTGCGGAAATTCGCGCCTTTCCGCGATACCATGCTGTACAGCAACGCTCTCTACGACATCGCCGGCGAACTGGTCACGGCGGTGTCAGGGATGAGTTGGGCGCAGTTCGTCGAACAGCGGCTGTTCAAACCGCTGCAGATGTCCGACAGCCATGCCAGCGTCGATACCGCCCGGCTCTGGAAGCCCGAGCACTTGGCTCCCAGCATGTATGGGCAAGCACCCGCGGGACGCGCCAGCATCGTCGATGCGTTGCATCCGAACGTCACCATGCCGCATTGGCACACGCCGGAAGCAGTTCGACCCGTACCCTGGCAGATATCGCTGCGTGGCGGTGCCGCCGCGGGATCGGCGGTCGCCAATCTCGATGATCTACTGCGCTGGACACGCTTCCATCTGAGCGACGGTCGTGGCGTGCTGCAGCCGGCAACACTCGAGGAACTGCATGCGGCGCAGGCCTTGATGCGCGGCGAATCGCCCTCGTCGTCATTCGACGCGACCTGGAGAACAGTGGCCGAGGTGAGCCCGAACCGTGAGCCGGCCGCCTACGCGTTGGGCTGGTTCAGGAACCACTTCCGCGGCCATATCTACCTGGACCACGGCGGCGCGCTGCTCGGTGCCATGTCGGATATTGCCATGCTGCCAGAGCAGGGCATCGGCGTGGTGGTGCTCGCCAACAGCTATGGCCGTGGCGGTGTCGGCTTGTTCAATACGGCCGTCATATTGCGCATCGTCGATGTGCTGCTCAAGGCGCCGCCGCATGATTGGAACGCCGTGTTCCTGCGGCAAGCGCAGGAGGAAGAGTCACGCAAATCACAGACCGAGGCGCGACTTCAGGCCGCAAGGATCAAGGATCTGCCGTCGTCGGTGCCGCTGGCGCGCTACGCGGGAGAGTATCGCAATGCGCAGGGCATTCGCGTGCAAATCGAGCAGGCAGGTAAAGACCTGTTGCTGCGTCTTCCGGGCACGTTCAGTTGGCGCCTGGAACATTGGCAGGGCGACATGTTCCGCATGCACGTGTCCACCGCGGGTGTGGAGCTGATGAAATTCTTTGCAACGTTTCGCGTGGGAGCGGAAGGTCGGGTCGAGTCGTTCGATTCCGGCTGGGCACTGCTCGGTGGCACATTCGAGCCGGTGCGCTGAGCACTCAGTCTGAAGCCGGACTCAAGTCGCTCGACGATGCCGGATGAAAATGCCGTCAGGCCAGGTCGGCCAGCGGCGCCGGCACCTGGCGACGCAGCAGGGCATTTTGCGCCGCCCACTGATCCTTGGGGTCCCGGGGCTCCTTGGTGTCGAACTGCTCCAGGAATCGCACTTCACCGCCGACGTACAGTGCGAGCGGCAGTCCGTCGCGATACAGCACCCGGTTACCGGTAAGCGACGGCAGCTTGGCGCCCGGGGTGAGCACGCCGATCAGGTTCAGCGGGTCGGCGGCGGACAGCGAAACGAGAGCGTTGTCATGAGGCTTGCGCCGCACCTCGCGCAGCAAGCCGACCGCTTCAGGTAACGCAAACTGCTCACCCGAAAAACCGGCGACGAATCTTCCGCCGCGAATATCACCCCGCGCTTCGAGTCGACGCAGCGACATCAGCATGTCGCGCCACGGCGGCAGCCAGTTGGCTTCTCGCTCCAGCAGTTTCCAGAACACCACGCCCCAGCGACGCAGCAGCGTGAGACATACATGCTCGATCGGGTCGGGCGTCGCGGCGGCATCTGGCGCATTACCCGCCGTGGCAATGGACGCGGCACGATTCCTGCGCACCAAGGCCCATCGCCCGGCATCCTGCATCCCGAAAATAGCAATGCGACGTTTCCGGCGTCCATCACGCGCGGTCGGTCGGCGTCGATCGGTGGGCACCAGCAGCGCCCGCAGACCCCCGAAACTGTCCGAGTTCACCAACCCCAGCGCCACCAATTCCCCCAGCGCGTCCTCGATCTGGCTGGGCAGCAACCCCGCGCCCTCGACGATTTCATCGAAGAAGGACGCGCCATGTTCCTGGATGAAGTCGGCGATCTGGCGTGCCTTGGGAGTGAGCTGGGTTCGCTCCGGCGGCTCGGCGAAGCTCGACCAGAGTTTCATGTGGCGTCGCGTGAGCAGCGCGATGGGCGTGGAACGCACTGGAGCCGCGCCGCGCTCAGCGTCACCGGCACGCGTAGCTAGGCGCGTCCATACGATGCGTCCGGCAAGACATTGCTCGTCCAGCCACGCCGGCTCGTACTCCGCGATGCGGGCTGGCAGTACCTCGGTTTCCCAGGCGCCCGCGGCCGTATCGAATCCTTCCAGCTGACTGAGGATTGCGGGCACCGCGTCCGGTCCCTGCATGCGGGTGGTTGGTGTTACATGCTGCCAGTCGAACAGGAAACGCAGGAAGTCGCGCGCCTGCACTGGTTCGATTTCCGAGCGCAGCCGCTTGACCGTATACCGGTGAATGCGGGCCAGCAGGCGCCGATCGCACCACTGGGGTGTTGCCGTTTCCTCCGCGTCGAACTGGCCGCGCATGGCGGAGCCTTCGGCTTCCAGCGCCAACAGGGCGGCGTCGACGTCGGACAGGGCCGTTCCCAGCGACGCTGCGATTTTTGCCGCCGTGGTGGGGCCCAGCCCTTCCAGCCGGCCGCGCACGATTTGCATGAACGCCGCTTCGCGCGTCCAGGTTCTGGCATGAGTTGCCGGGGTGGGCAGTTCGGCATCGAACGTCCGGTTCGGCAGTGCCGCTTCGAACAACGGGCGCCGCTCGACCGTGATGAACAGCGCTTGGGTTGCCGGCGAGCCGGGCATCCGCAGCGCCCGCCGCCGCGTCATGAGTTCATGCATCAGCGCCGGCCAGGCCGGGTTGCTGCGCAACTCCGCTTCGGTCAGGCATGTCAACCACAGCAGGGCATCGTGCAACTCATCCGGCGTAGTCGCATCCGGCCATGCCTCCGCGCGCACCAGTTGTATGGCGTCGGCGTCCAGCTTGCCGATATCGGCCGCGGTGCGCGGATCCATCCAGCGCCGGCTCTGTACCGCCTGCGTGCGCCGCTCTTCGAGCGGCGCATCGTCGAGAAACGCGTATGGCCGCGCCGACAATACTTCCAGCGCGAGCGGTGACGGTTCGGTCAAGTCCCGCGCCGCAACTTGTATCTCGCCGCTGAGCAGCCCGCGCAGCAGCCGCTCGAAACCCTCGATATCCATGGCTTCTTCGAGACAATCGCGCACCGTTTGCCGCACCAGGGGATGGTCCGGCACCACGATATCCCCGACGATGTTTTCACCGCACGCCACCTGGTCCGGGAACACCGACGCCAGCAGGTCTTCCGCATTCATGCGTGCCAGTGGCGCGGGCACTTTCTTCCCGCCACGGAAGCGCGGCAGCGCCAGCGCGATCGAGGCGTCCCACCTCCAGCGCGTGGTGAA
>DATMEZ010000087.1:0-5599 GCA_035556415.1 Povalibacter sp. | reverse complement strand
CGAAGGCCGGGCCGCCTGTTGCGTAGCGACCGGCTGCTGCATGTCAGCGCTCGTACTGGGTGACGTTGACCAGCCGCGAGACGGCGCCCACCGGTGAATTGACCGTCGCGCCGAAATCATCGCCCTGGTAGCCGAAGATCTTGCCGGTGGTGCGCAGCGCGGCCGAGTCCATCATCACCACGCCCAGCGTGGGAATGATCTTCTCGATCCAGGCGAACAGGTACAGGTCCTGATCCAGTTTGTAGACGAAGCAGCGGTCGGTATCCGCCAGCCCGATCTCGGGGCCCTTGATGCAGTGCCAGCTGTAGAGGTCGGATTCCAGATAGATGTGCTCGTAGGCGTCGTGCGGGCCGTATTCGTGGTACACGCGGCGTCCAACCAGTTCATTGGTGGGTGCGTGCAGGGCTGCCGTCGACGAGAAGGGCGCGTCGATGACGCCGCGACGAATCTTTACTTCGACCGCGGACAGGCTCTGTTTCTTCTGCACGCGGGTGAACAATGGGACCAGCGTCTGCTCGCGTTGCGGCAGCATTCCGATCAATTGGGTGCAAACGCCGTGCTGCAGGTCCAGAACCGTGCTCACCGAGCGGATGCGGGACTTCGGGTCGATGAAGTCGACCAGCACGATGCCCGGGCGCAGCTGGGTTGCGCGATAGTTCACGTCCAGCGTCAGAGGGCTGCCCGAATGCGTTGCGCCGGTGACGCTGAGCTCATCGTTCTGGCCGAAGCGATATTGCTCGGTGGTGCCGTCTTCGAAGTTCAGCCGCAGCGAGCGGCCGGCGAGCAGCGATGCGTGGTCCAGCTCGTTGCCGCCGAAATCGGCGACGAACTCACCGACCTGCAACCAGCGTCTATCGGATTCGGCCATCAAGATGTCTGTCTCCCCAATTGCGCAGTGCGCGGACATTCACGGGCCACGTTCTTGTAAAGCGACGCCTGTCGCAATCATCCCTTCGGTGAGTACGAAGCGAGGTTGCGTCGTAACAAGTTTAGTGTCGTGCCAATAGGGGTTTGCGATCATCGCGCCCGCGTCGCGGGCTCATAACGGGAGTCGTGCATGACAACGCAATCGAAGAAGAACAACACTCGTTGGCGGACCGCGCTGCTGGCTGCTTGCGCGATCACATCTGCATCGGCCGGTGCGCAGACACCGGAGCGGGCGCGCGATCTGGGGATTCCATTCAATGGCACACCCGGTGCGCTGAACGCGATCACGGACGTGCGCGGCGTCGAGGTCGGCTACACCACTCGCATCGAAGGAGAGGGCAAGCTGGTGGTCGGCAAAGGGCCGATCCGCACCGGCGTGACGGTGGTGTTTCCGCGCGGCAAGGACGATCCCGCGCCGGTCTATGGCGGCTGGTTCTCGCAGAACGGCAACGGCGAGATGACCGGCACCACCTGGCTGGACGAGTCGGGTTTTCTGGAAGGCCCCATCGCCATCACCAACACGCACTCGGTCGGCGTGGTGCGCGACTCTGTCATCGCCTGGAGCGTGGAACAGGGCCGGCTCGCGGTGCAGCCCTGGATGCTGCCGGTGGTCGCGGAAACCTGGGACGGCGGGATCAATGACATCAACGGCTTTCATATCTCGAAGCAGGATGTATTCGCGGCCCTGAACGCAGCGAAGGGCGGCGCGGTAGCGGAGGGCAATGTCGGCGGCGGCACCGGCATGATCTGCTACGAGTTCAAAGGCGGCAGCGGCACGTCCTCGCGCGTGCTGCCGGCACGCCAGGGCGGTTACACGGTAGGCGTGTTCGTCCAGTGCAACTGCGGCGACCGATCGGACCTGACCATCGCCGGCGTGCCCGTCGGCAAGGCGCTGCCGACGCAGCAGAAGCGGCCCGGCTTCGAAACCGACGGCGAGGCCGGCGACGTCGGCTCCATCATCATCGTGGTCGCCACCGACGCGCCGCTCCTGCCGGTGCAGCTCAAGCGTCTGGCCAAGCGCGCCACGATGGGCCTGGCCCGGACCGGGTCCACTTCCGGCAACTATTCCGGGGATATTTTCATCGCCTTTTCCACCGCCAACCACGGAGCAGACGGCAAGCCCGGCCCGAACGCCGTGCAGACGCTGTCCAATGACCGCATCAGCCCGCTGTTCCAGGCGACGGTGGAGGCCACCGAAGAGGCCATCGTCAACGCCATGGTGGGCGCCAGGTCCATGAAGGCCATCGACGGCTCCACCGTCGAGGCGCTGCCGCACGACAAGGTCAGGGCGCTGATGCAGGGGCAGCGGTAGGCGTATCCGGGTGATCGTGTCTCGTCCTGCCCGCGCCGGCGGGCATCGCTCGATCCGGCTCGGTCTGTCATCGTCTCGTGGCGGCGGCCATCGCCGCCACGTCCTTGCACTTTCCGGTGATCAGCTATGCATCGCGTATCTTTTGCGATCTGCTTTCATACGCGAAGCGTTTCGCCATAGGTGTCCAGATCATGATCAAGCGGTTGACTGCGGTAGCGGTGGTTGCGGTCCTGTCGGCGGCGGCCGGCTGTACCAGCATGGGTGAGCAGCAGAGCGCCGCGGCGCCGGCCAGTGCGCCTGTCGTCACCGCCGGCAATATCGTCTTCCCCTCCGGTCCGACCGGTTCGCAGACCGGCGTGCAGCAGGTCGAGGAGGTCGTGCGCAAGGCCAACGAGCAGCTGGCTGCGCAGGGCCTGGGCATCGGCAACATGCTCCAGCACACGATCTTCGTGAAGGACGGCGCCCTGTCGCCCATGCAGGTGCTGCAGGCCTTCCACGGCACCGCTACCAAGCTGGCGCCCAGCCTGAAGGAATTCCGCAGCGTCGGCACCATCATTCGCGTGCCGGACTTCCCGGACAAGAACACGACCATCATGCTGGACTGGGTCGCCGGCAAGAGCTCACCGGAGAGCTATCAGCGCGTGCCGTTCGTGTACGGTCCGCAGGAAATCGCCGAGTCCATCGGCAACGACAAGCTGGTGTTCACCGCCGGCCTGGAAGCCATGGACTTCAAGAATGGCACGCTGGTGCCGACCATCGACCAACAGATGGAAGTCATCGTCGGCAAGCTCGACGCCGCGCTCAAGAACGCGGGCCTGGGCGTCGGCAACATGATTTCCCACAACCTGTACGTGAAGAAGGGCACCGACCCGCTGCACGTCATCGAGAAGTTCCACGAGCTCACGCATCGCTACGCACCGGAGCTGAAGGACCGCCCGAGCGTCGGCACGCTGGTGGTGGTCGACGGCATGGCCGGCGACGGCTTCCTGCTGGAAATGGACGCCGTGGCGGCGCGCCCCGCCGTCAAGGGCCAGCCCGACAATTTCAATCGCGTGCTGTTCGATGACCACTCCATGCCGATCGCGCGCAGCGTCGCCGTGGACGACCTGGTATTCCTGTCGGGCGAGGAAGGCATGGACAATAACGGCGCGATCTCCGACGACCCGCTGGTGCAGGTCGAAGTTGCGGTGAAGAAGCTCGATGCCACGCTGCGCAAGTCCGGCCTGACGCTGGCCAACCTGGTCAAGCACCGCCTGTTCATCAAGAAGGGTGCGGATGCCGAGCAGGTCCGCAAGAAATTCCACGAAGTCGCCGAGAAGCTGGCCCCGGGCCTGAAGAACAAGCCCAGCGCCGAGTCCGTGCTGATCGTGGAAGGCCTGGCCTCCGACAAGATGGCATTCGAAGTCAGCGCCATCGCTGCGCGTCGCAGATAAGACAGGTTCAGATCCGTAGCCGGGGCATAGGGCGTTTGCTCCGGTACTGATGGGTCTCAGGAGGGCCGCTCGATTTCGGGCGGCCCTTCTTGCGTTTGGTATCCGGAAGGCGGAGTTCCAGATGGAGAGGTTCGTGCCAGGCGTCGTTCCGGGCGGGGCCACTCATTTTCAGGACCGCACGTAAATACGTCCATGTAGGCTTGCTCACTCGGAACGTCCTGTTCCTCCTCTCATCCTGAAAATGAGTGGCCCCGCCCAGAACGATGCCCGAAAGAGCACACCAACGTCTCCTTTCCGGAAGCGCGCTCTCCGAGCGCCACGGACCTAGAAGCCTCTGCGGTTGCGGCGGGGTTGTCTCGTTTCGGGAGCCTCGAAAACAGGATGTTTTCGACGGCAGCCCCCAGGGAGGGGTTCACGGCGGTCCCGAAACGAGACACCCCCGCCGAAACCGCACGCTGCTAGACGAAGCCACTCTTCCGCAGCTACGAGACCGCACGCTGCTAGACGAAGCTACTCTTCCGCAGCTACAAGACCGCACGCTAAGACCGCACGCTGCCAATCGAAGCTACTCTCCCTCCCCGGTAGGCTCACCAGGCCGCCGGAATAAGCAGTCTCGCCGCAACTACACACTGTCAACGAAGCCGCTTCTTCCGGCGGCCTCACCACGCCGTCGAAACGAGCGACCCATCGCAATCGCCCGCCGCCAGACAAAGCTGCTTCGCCTTCTTCCGCGCCTAGCCCGCCAACGCAATCTCCACTCGTCGATTGCGCTTGCCCTCGCTCTTGATCTTGAGCACGCGGATGCCGCCGATCTCGGCGATGTTCTTCACATGCGTGCCGCCGCAGGGTTGCAGATCGATCCCGGGAATGCGCAGCAGGCGCACGCGACCCGCGCCACGAGGCGGCTGCACGCTCATGGTTTTCACCAACTCAGGACGCGCGTCGAGTTCCTCGTCTGTGATCCATTCGGTTTGCGTGTCGACACCGCGTGCGATCAGCTCATTGGTTCCCTGTTCGATGCGTTCGGCGTTGAGCAAGCTCATGTCGATATCGAAATCCAGGCGCGCCTTGTCAGGCGCGATGTTGCCGCCCGAAACGGGGGCGACCACCACGCAGGACATGACGTGCAGGGCGGTGTGTAGCCGCATCAGCGAATAACGTCGTGCCCAGTCGAGCTCGAGCGTGAGCAACTCGCCAGGCTCAGGCAGTGCCGTACCGGTCAGCGGGATGTGGACCACGCTGTTCAGGGTCTCGCCCTTGCGTGTGTCGGCGATCTGGATCCGCTCGCCGCTCTCACGCACCAGAGTTCCGGTGTCACCGGGCTGGCCGCCGCCCAGCGGATAAAAGATGGTTCGATCCAGCTCGATCCCGCGCTCGGTGACAGCGAGCACGCGCGCGGTTGCGGTTTTCAGATAGGCATCGTCGCGGAACAGCAGTTCGGTCGTCATGAGATCGGCTCAACTCAACTGGCAACACGGATCAGCGCCGGCAACGAGCGCAGCGCTTGCGGATATTCGACGCTGGCGGGCACTCCTTCGCCTGCCGCGTCTGCATAGGACGGATTCCACGGCAACAGGATGGTCGCCGAACCCTGCTCGCGCAGCATCTTCGGCATGATCGGTGCGATGGGCCGCGAGGCTTCGCCGGCAAGCAGTCGACTCAGTGTGCGATGGTGCTGCAGGGCGGCTTCGAGCTCATACAGGTTGTACAACGTCGGATGCGACAGCGGCATCTCGCCGCGCTGCGCCGCTTCGATCAATTGCGCAGGCGGCAGCCAGGCAGTTTCGACCGTTTCATGTGAGTCTGGAATCACCGGCTGATCGGGCGGTGCGGCGACGATGAAGAAGCGCGTATCGAAACGACGCGGCATGATCGACGGCGTGACCCAGTGTGCCCAGTAGACCAGTCGGGCGATATCCGGCCGCTG
>DATMEZ010000086.1:0-6437 GCA_035556415.1 Povalibacter sp. | reverse complement strand
TTGCAGATACTTGCCGAACCAGTCGATGTAGCGCTGCATCCGGTCGCGCAGATAGCTCGGCTTGCTCAGGCCGTGGAACTGGCCGGGATAGATGATGAGCTGGGTATCCACACCGGTGCTTTTCAGCGCCTGGTACATCTGCTCCGAGTTCAACAGCGGCACGTTGAAATCTTTCTCGCCGCACAGGAACAGCGTAGGCGTGCGGATCTGGTCGGCGTGCAGCAGCGGGTAGGCGTTGCGTAGATACGCGTCGGTGTTCTTCCAGGGCGTGCCGAGCTCGAGTTCGTATTCGCGCACGTACATGTCGGTACCGTAGCCGGCGAGCGCATTGCCGATGGAAGCACCGCTGGTGGCGGCCTTGAAGCGCGAGTCCTTGGAGATCACTGCGTTCGTGAGGATGCCGCCATAGCTCCAGCCACCGACGCCGAGACGCTCGGGATCGGCGATACCCCGATTGATGGCGTAGTCGACCGCAGCCAGCACGTCCGGCGTATCCTTGCCGCCCCATTCCCCCCAAATGGCCATCGAGAAATCCTGGCCGCGCCCTGAGCTGCCGCGCGGATTCGCAGCGACGACGACGTAACCCTGCGCGGCGAGGATCTGCCATTGCGGCATGAAGGCATTCGCGAACTGTGACACGGGACCGCCGTGGATCTGCAGCAGCGTCGGGTACTTTTTTCCCTGCACGTAGTCGGGCGGTGTGACCAGGAAGCCGCTGATCTGCGTGCCGTCTTTCGAGGCGAAGGAGATCTCTTCGACTGCCGCCAGCTTCACGCTCGCCAGGAAGGCAGCATTGTGATGCGTCAGCTGCCGCGCCTTGCCCGACTCGAACGCAAACACTTCATCCGGCCGGTCCACCGTGCTGTCCAGTACCACGATGCGATTCTTCGGACCCACGTCGAAGTCAGTGGACTCGCGACGGCCCGGCATCAGCCGATCGAGCTTGCCGGTTGCGGCATTCACGCGCACCAGCTGTTGGTTGCGATCGTCTTCGAGCAGCGCGTAGATCGATTTGCCGTCGGACGACCAGTTCGGCGCAATCACATTGCGATCGATGTCTTGGGTGACGACGCGCGGCGTGCCGCCATTCACCGGTACGACCAGCAAACTTTGCCGGGCGTAATAGATGAGCTTGGGGTCACTGGCGGCGGTCAGGGCAATCTCGCGGCCGTCCGGTCGCCACGAAGGAGTGGTCATCCAGCCGGAATCGCCCGCGTCGCCGTGAAAGGTCGCCAGCAATCGCGCCTCGCTGCCAGCACGCGGCGCGATGACGTACAGGCCGTTCTCATTGCTGCGGTCGGGATCGGCGCCGCGCTTGCTGACGAAGGCGATTTGCTCGCCGTCGGGCGACCAGGAAGGCCAGGCTTCGTCGAATTTCCCCGGCGTCAGGATTTCCGTTCTGCGCGTGGCTACATCGAACAGATAAAGATGCCGGCGCAGTGCCCCGAGATAGCCGGTCTCGTCTTCTTTGAAGTAGAAGCGGTCGATGACGATCGGCGGCGGCGTCTTGTCCTGATCGTCTGGCGTGGACTTGGCCGGATCCGGGTCCATCACGATCAGCGCGAGGCGCTTGCCGTCCGGCGACCATTGGTAGTCGAGCACGTCGCCCTTGAAGCCGGTGACGGCCTGCGCTTCACCGCCGGTGCGGTCCATCAGCCAGAGCTGGTCGGGCTCATCCTCGCCGCCGCGCGACGATAGAAAGGAAAGATACCGGCCATCGGGGCTCCAGCGCGGCGTGTGCTCGCCTTCTTTCGAGGCGGTGAGCTGCACGTTGCGTTCGCCGTCCCAGCTCGTCATCCACAGATGCGTGACGCGCTTGTCTTTCTCGACATCGGTGGTGCGCACTGAATACGCGACCCATCCTCCATCCGGTGAGAGCTGCGGGTCGCTGACCTCGTGCAGGGCATTGATGTCGTCGGCAGTCAGCAGGCGACGATTCGTGTCGGCGGCCATGCTCGCCGTGGCGAACGTAGCTGCAATGACCAGCAGAGTAGCGGCGAAGAGATGGCGCATGAGGTGCCTGCTCGAGTGACGGTCGGCGTGCCACGGTGGCACGGTCGTTGTTCGTTCGGGCCGGCAGGCCCGAGCCGTGTCTCGAGAGTGGCGCAGCGAAATACCCGAAGTCAAACAGGCAGAAAGCGTCCGCGGGACGGCGAGCCAGTCGGCGGCGATGGCAGCCGCCCCGCGACGGTTCGTGGACGATCAGCGGCGCTTGGGGTGATCCGGCCGTTCGCGCAGCACGCGGCCATCGGTCGGGTCGACGTCGAGCTCGACGCGCGTACCGTTCGCTGCGGTGGCCTCGACTTCCCAGACCCCGTCGTCCTTCTCGATGTCTTCGATGGCGGTATAGCCGAGGCTTTCCAGCTTCTGGACGATCTGGGCCACGGTCAGCTCCGCCGCTGGTGCCGTGGCTTGCTGGGCGGACGCGCCGGCGGCAGCCGTCAGGCCAAATATGAATGCGATTGCGGATGCGCGGAAGAAGGATTTCATGAGCAACTCCTGTGTCGTGGACGAGGGTGTGTGTTGGTACGTGGCACAGACTGGCACGACGGCGGTGAATGGGTCGTGAGCGCGCCGTTAACGATTCATTCAATGCCGACTGCTTACCCTGCGGCGCATGTGGCCCAAGCTCTGTTGTCTGCTGTTGATCCTGCTCTGCGTCCCCGGTATACCGCCGAGTCAGGCCGATTCCGAGGACCACGAGAGCGCACGGCGTGCGGTCGAAAGCGGCGAGCTGCTGCCCCTGTCGGAGATTCTTGGCGCGGTCGAAAAGGAATTCGCTGCCCGCGTGCTGGAGGTCGAGCTCGAGCGCAGAAAGAAGACAGGTGCCCTGGTGTACGAAATCAAGATTCTGACGCGCGATGGTCGGGTGCTCGAGCTCGAGTACGACGGGCGCACCGGCCAGCGCATCCGTATCGAAGAGGATGATTGATGCGCGTCCTGGTTGCCGAGGACGAGCCCAATCTGGCCGCACGCATCGCAGCCCGGCTCACGGCGGCGGGTTTTGCCGTGGACGTGGTGCATGATGGCCGGCAGGCCCATTTTCTCGGCGATACCGAAGGCTACGATGCCGTGGTGCTCGATCTCGGTTTGCCGCAGCAGGACGGCTTGTCGGTGCTCGAACAGTGGCGCGCTTCGGGTCACAAGGTGCCGGTGCTGGTACTCACGGCACGCAGCCGCTGGCACGAGAAACTGGCGGGATTCAACGCGGGCGCCGACGACTACCTGGTCAAGCCATTCGAGATGGAGGAAGTCGTGGTGCGGCTGCGTGCGCTGATCCGACGCAGCACCGGCCACGCTACTTCGACGCTGCAATGCGGCCCGCTGCGGCTCGACGTCAACGCCGCGCTGTTCGAGCTCAACCAGGAACCATTGGAGCTGACCGCGCAGGAGCACCGCATCCTGTCCTATCTCATGCATCACCAGGGCAAGGTGGTGAGCCGCACCGAGCTGGCCGAGCATGTATACGACCGGGATTCGGAGCGTGATTCGAACGTCATCGACGTGCTCATCAGCCGTATCCGCCGCAAGGTCGGCGCGAGCCTGATCGCCACGGTCCGCGGCCGCGGCTTCATGCTTTCGGACGGCGCGGCGTCGAGCGACTCCTAAGATACGCCGGCCGTCACCCAAGAAGCTGCAACGATGCCATCCATCGAGAGCCCGCGTTCGGGGGCGCTGATTTCGCCGGCAGCCATGCAGAAAAGAGTCACTTCGCTCAAGGCGCGTCTGGTGCTGGCCGCGCTGGCCTGGGTGGCCGTGGCCATTCCCATCGGTGGCGGCGGATTGGCGTTGAGCTTTCGCGATACGCTGGCGGACTCCTTCGACGAGCGGCTGACCTCATTGCTCGGGATCCTGATGGGCTCGGCCGAAATCGCGCCATCGGGCGATATCGTTCTGGCGCGCCCCTTGGGCGATCCGCGCTTCGAACAGGTTTACTCGGGTTGGTACTGGTCGATCAGCCACGATCAGCGCAACGCACTGCGCTCGCGGTCGCTGTGGGATCAGGAACTCGCTGCGCAAGCAGCGCCCGTGAGTGCAACGCCGCGATTGCGTAGCGTGCAGGATGCGCTCGGCAAGCGCCTGCGCGTCGCCGAGCAAACGGTGGATCTGCCGGGCATTGCGGTGCCGGTGACGTTCGCCATCGCCGGCGATCTGGCCACGCTGGAAACGGATGCCCGCGATTTCAATCGCCTGTTGTGGCTGTCGTTGATCGCGCTTGGCGGTGGCCTGGTGCTGGCCATCCTGGCGCAGGTCAGCTTTGGTCTGCGTCCGCTGCGCAAAGTCACGGCGAATATCGAGCAGGTACGCGTCGGTACGGCTCAGACGCTGCAAACGACGGGCACACGTGAGCTCGACACGCTGGTCGAAGAGATCAATACGCTGCTCGACCAGAACCGCCGCACGTTGGATCGCGCCCGCGCCAATGCGGCGGATCTTGCGCATGCGTTGAAGACGCCATTGTCGGTGATCCGCTCGGCGATGTCGCAGGACAACCGCGACGATCTGGTTCAAGTGCTGGCGATGCAGAGAATCATCGATCGGCATCTGGCGCGCGCCGCCAGCGCCGGCCCAAGGCGCGGCGTCTTGACGCCGGTTCAGCCGGTGATTGCGGCGCTGGTGCGCGGAATGTCGAAGATTCATTCTGAGCGGTCTCTCACCTTCGATGTCCGGATCGAGGACGAAGCGAGATTCGCCGGCGATGCCGAGGATCTGGAAGAGATGCTCGGCAACCTGCTCGACAATGCCTGCAAGTGGGCGCGCTCGCGAGTTGCCGTCACAGCGCGACTGCGACAGCACAGACTGGAGATCGAGATCGAAGATGACGGTCCCGGCATGTCCCGCGAGCAGCAGGCACTCGGCATCGAGCGCGGCCAACGCTTCGACGAATCCACACCCGGCACGGGTCTGGGGCTCGCGATCGTGAGCGATCTGGCTGCGCTCTACGAGGGTGCGTTCCTCATGGGCTCATCGCCACTTGGCGGTGTGAAAGCACAGTTGCAGCTTCCCGCGCCGGCATGATGCCAACGAGTTGTCCGTACGCGTCGGCAATGGAAGGACAGAGATTTTATCCTTGCTCTCGGGCGCTGCGGCGCTCGAGTATCCGTACATGGCTGATGCTGCGCTGAAAGTGCTGGAGACCGAACGGCTGATCCTACGCCGGCTCATCCCCGAGGACGCCGAGTTCATGCTCGGCCTGCTCAACGAACCCTCATTCATTGCCAACATCGGCGATCGCGGCGTGCGCACGGTCGAGCAGGCGCGCCAGCTCCTGATCCAGGGCCATATCGCCAGTTACGAGCGCCACGGCTACGGCCATTACCTGATCGAGCTGAAGGACGGTTACGTTCCCATCGGCACCTGCGGACTGATTTACCGCGAGGCCATCGGCGAGGTGGACGTCGGCTATGCGTTGCTGCCGGCCTGGTGGTCGCAGGGATACGCGTTCGAAGCGGCGTCCGCCGTCATGGAATACGGCCGCGGTCCGCTGGGCTTGAAGCGCATCGTCGCCGTGGTCTCCCCCGGCAATACGGCATCGATCCGGGTGCTGGAAAAGCTGGGGCTGCGGTATGCGGGGCCGGTCCGGCTGGCGCCGCAGGCCGAGACCATCAGTCTGTTTGCGTGAAAACCCGCTGAAACTGCTCCGCAGCGGTCAGACCAGCGGGTGCCCAGGCCGCCAGAGCCGCCGTCCCGCACCAGCGGGCCGACTCCTGCTGGGGTCCCGGGCGGGCGCGGCACAGCGAAGCACCGGGGCTGGCCCGATTCGAGGACTTGCGAGGACGCCTGATTGAGCGGGTTGGGGCTTGCCCTACAATAGCCGCCCCCTGACTGCGGCGGCCTGCCTGCATGCGTTTTCCCGATCATTTCGATGTGATTGTCGTCGGCGGCGGCCATGCCGGCACCGAAGCTGCGCTCGCGGCGGCCCGCCGCGGCTCGCGCACCCTGTTGCTGACTCAAAGCATCGAGACGCTGGGCCAGATGAGCTGCAACCCGGCCATCGGCGGCATCGGCAAGGGTCATCTGGTGAAGGAGATCGATGCGCTCGGCGGCGCGATGGCGCGGGCGACCGATCGCGCCGGCATCCAGTTCCGCACCCTGAACGCCAGCAAGGGTCCGGCCGTTCGCGCCACGCGCGCTCAAGCCGATCGCGTGCTGTACAAGCAGGCGATCCGCTCCATGCTGGAGAACCAGCCGAACCTGACGCTGTTCCAGCAGGAAGTCGCCGACCTGATCGTCGAGCACGAAACCATCCACGGCGTGGTGACGCAGACAGGCATCGAATTCCGCGCCCGGGCGGTGGTGCTGACGGTCGGCACCTTCCTGGGCGGCAAGATCCACGTGGGCCTGACGAACTACCAGGGCGGTCGCGCCGGCGATCCGCCGTCCAATCGCCTGGCTGAACGGCTGCGTGCTCTGCCCTTCCGCGTCGGTCGCCTCAA
>DATMEZ010000085.1:0-8766 GCA_035556415.1 Povalibacter sp. | reverse complement strand
GCCAAAGTCGCGTGGGCCAGCAGGGAGCCGAGCGAAAGAGCCAAAGCGAGTGCACGCACTGCGAGTCTCCTTGGGATTGTTTTTGGCGACGATACGCCGTTGTGCCGTGAATGAGAATCGTGCGGCAAGGATCGCCGTGACGGCGGCAAGCGGATATTTGCGCGAACTGACCAGATATTCGTGCTGCGTTCCAGTCGGCGCACCGTAGCTTGTCGCTGTCGATTCCGACGATCGCCACATGGAGGTGCGAGATGAAAACGCCGCGAGTCCATCGAGTTCCGAGGCTGTCCAAGAACCGCACGACAGGCAGATCCGGCAACGCCCGCCGGCAGCTCGGCCAGGGAATGAGCGAGTACATCATCATCACTGCGCTGGTGGCCGTGGCCGGCATCGGTCTGTTCGCCGCCTTTGGCGACACGCTGCAGAGCCAGATGGCCAGCATGAGCATGGAAATGTCGGGCCAGTCCGGCGCGACCGACATCCAGAACGCGCAACGCTCCGCCACCACAGCGCAAACCCGCTCGGCGCAGGCGGACAGCCTCGCCAATTACAACCAGCAGACCAACGCTGATCGCTGAGCGTCGGCCATGCAAGCCACCATCCGCATGCCCCAGTCGGGACAGGTTGCGCCGGTCGCCTTGTTCGGCGTGCTCATCGCCGGCGCGGTTCTGGTCACGATGTTCAATACTGGCCGGAAGATTGCGGAGAAGTCCCAGGTCGCGAACGCCGCCGACGCGGCGGCGTACAGCGGTGCCGTCTGGACCGCAAGGCATTTGAATTTCATGGCGTACACCAATCGCGCCATGGTTGCGAACCATGCTGCCGTCGGGCACCTGGTGTCCTACGTCAGCTGGATCCGCTACATCGACGACTCGATCGAGTACATCGATCGCATCACGCAGTTCATTCCGTACGTAGGCCAGTACGTGGATGTGGTTGAGCAACTCGCCAAAAGCGTTCGCGACACCACGCAACAGGCTGCTGCTGTCGCCGTGCCCGCGGTCGACGGCTGGAACGCCAACTTGCGCGCAGCGCAGTTGGAAGTTCAGACGTCACTCGCGCTCGATCCTCTGAACGACCTGATGCAGCAGACGGCGCGGCGCTGGGATCCGGCCATTCGCGTCAACGATCGGCAGGCCATCGGCAAATTGCCGCATGAGGTGAGTGCCGTCGTGCAAGCGCAGCTCATCGGGCAGCTGGTTCGAGTCCCCACGTTCGTCGAGCGGTTCACGGCCGGCTCGGATCACGGTGCGATCGGCGAGCTCATCGACGCCAGCATTCGAGCCGACAACGACATGCGCCGATGGATCACAGGTGAGCGCGGCTGGCAGGAAAACCTGCTGCTGGCGCAGATTCGCAAGCAAGGTGGCACCCGTCATACGCAGACAGCGTCCGGCGCAGACTGGCGCGCAACGGATCAGCTCCAGCACCGGACACGAGGGCTGTTTGGGTGGCACCGTTGGCGTCGGGTCGGCGACCGCCCCAGCAGCGCCAGCGCGTCGGAATTCGATTCGAGCTATGACGGCGTGCCCCATTACTACAATGTCGCCGGTTCGCCCGGCGATCGTTCGCTGCGAATCGCCGCACTGGCGACCAGGCCGCAGCCGCAGACACGGTCCCAGTTCGGTCTTGCTACCGAGGCGTCGATGCTCGCTGCCGTAGCCACGGCCAAAGTCGAGTTCGTCCGGCCGGACGACGGCAGCTTCACACGACTGGATACCGGCCGGCATGAGTACGCCAACCTGTTCAATCCCTTCTGGGAAGCGAAGCTCGCGCCGCTGGAACCGCTCGGGCGACAGGTCGTCCCATGAGCCGTCGAATCGTAAGTCATTGGAACAAGGCCGCGCGCGAACGCGGTAACGCAATGGCCGAAACGTTGGTCGCGTTGCTGGCGTTGACGCCGTTCATTGCGGGCATCCCGTTGCTCGGCAAGCAACTCGACATCAAGCAAAAGGCCTACGACGCCAGCCGCTACTCGGTGTGGGAACGGACGATCTGGTCCAGGCAGGGTGAGCACGGCAAATCTGACGCCGACCTCGCGCTGGAAGCCCGCGACCGCACGCTGGGGCATCCGCTGAGTGGCCTGGTGGCGGTGAGTTCGTTGCGGACCGAAGGCGTTACGGAGAATCCGCTGTGGCGCGATGTTCGTAATCGCTCGCTATTGGAGTCTGGTGGGTACGGCTCGCCAATTGAAATAAGCCATCGCGAGCTGTCTGCGCCGATTGAAGTCGGCCGCTGGCTGGCGCCTGGAATTGCGTACGGTGCGGGCCCGATGGGCGGTGTCGAGGAAACGTTGAAACTCGACGATCTGGGTCTTGCTCAACGCGCTTTCGCGAGCATTGCGCTGACTATTCGCGTGCGGCCGCTGCTGGCGCAATTGGCCGATTCATCCGTTTCGTTCGCGCATCCATCTCCATTGCAGCGAGTGCACGAACCGCTCAGGCAGGCAGCCCACGGCGCAATCCTCAGTGATGCTTGGTCAGCCCGCGATGAGAACAGCTTCGGACAGCGCGTCGATCGTCTGGTTGCCGATGAACTGATCGATGGCATCGAGCGTCCGGGACGACCGATCGGCTGGCAGGCTTTGAGCAAGGGCGGACCGCTGTACGGCGAAGGCCAGTTCGGTTGGGACCCGGACTTCAGGCCGAAGTCCACGACGTTGCCATCCCTCTATCTCGTGCAGGACTAGACCCGCAATGCGAACTTCGATAGTCAACGGTCGCATTGGCGTGTTGCTCATGGCGATCGGTCTCGCGTTCGATGCGCAGGCCGGTGCGCTCGCGCGCCTGACGGCAGCATTGCCGGATGCTCCCGAACCCCCAGTGGGAGGGGCGTTCTGGATTGCGCCGAGCATGCGCATGAATGGCTTGCCGATGACCCTCAAAGGATTCCAGTCGCGGCTGAGCCCCGACGAACTGCTCGACTTCTACCGATCGCAGATGGCCCAGCGCTCGGGCCATGAGTATCGATACAGCAGGAACGATGAGTGGCAGATACTCAGCATCCGTGCATCGCGCTACCACATTACGGTCCAGGCGCGCGCGACCCCAGGCGGTAGCGACGGAACGATTTTGGTGAGCGGCGCCCCAGGCAGCGAAACGCCCGTCATCACCACGGATTTCCCGCATCCCGATACGACGCGGCTGCTCAGTCGGCAGGAGTACGATGATGCCGGGATCGAGTCCGAGCACCTGAGTCTGTCGTCGTTGCGACCGGTTGGCGTCGAAGCGCAGGCCTTCGTCACCGAGCTCGACCGCGCCGGATGGCAGATCGTGCGCCGGCAAGGGATGCAGGCAACAAAGCGCGGCGTCGTAGTGGAGGCGCAGCACGACACGCAACAGGCATTGCTGGTGCTGCAGCCAGATCGCCGCAACCCGGCAAGCACGGCCATTGTGATCGTCTGGAGAAAGACGTGAGGTCGCGCCGGCGACTTCGAATGCAGCGCGGCTGGGGCACGAGCGAGTACGTCGCCGTACTGTTCGGACTCATGGCCGTATGGCAAAGCGCGCAGTGGGTACTGCGGCTGCTGCAGCGACATCACGATGCATTCTCGCAGGCCCTGATGATTCCATTCTGAAGGCCCCTTTAGGACGTTCACGGAGGAGCGAATGAGAGACCGTCTGGTCACGGTATCGATGTTGATCGGTGCGCTCGGCGCGGGTGGCGCTGCTGCGTACTTTGCGAACGGCTACATCGATCACGCCATTGCCGAGCGTCGCGCCGAGCTCGATTCGCAGTACCGGCCGCTGCGAGTGATCGTTGCCAATGCAGATTTGCAACCGGGTGCGACGCTGTCCGGGCAGACCGTTGCCGTACGGGAAGTACCGCGCGCCTTTCTGCACTCAGAAGCCGTGCTGGCCGAGAACTGGAACGGGCTTGCCGGCCGCGTACTTGCCCATGCCGTCAGAAGCGGCGAGCCAATTCTGCGGTCGCATCTAGCGCACGAACCCGGTGCCGGCTTCTCGGCGCAGCTGCCAACGGGAATGCGTGCGCTGACATTGCCGGTCGATGTCGAGGCGTCGATTTCCGGAATGCTGGCGCCCGGCGACCGCATCGACGTTCTGTTCACGACCCACTCCGGCAACGAGAACGCTACCGTCGCGCTGCTGTTCAATGTGCCGGTCCTGGCCACGGGTAT
The DNA here is from genome assembly GCA_035556415.1 of Povalibacter sp. Lineage (GTDB taxonomy): Bacteria > Pseudomonadota > Gammaproteobacteria > Steroidobacterales > Steroidobacteraceae > Steroidobacter. The sequence goes on along the minus strand of DATMEZ010000085.1, from coordinate 4,628 downwards.
CCGCACGGCGACGAATGCGGCATGGCTCGACGGCCAGCGCCAGCCAGACGGTGCAGGTATTCAGTTCAACACCGTGACGCTCTGCGTTTCGCCGCAAGACGCGGCCAAGATCACATTGGCCCAGCAGGCTGGGAGAATCACGATCACGCTGCGACGGCCCGGAGACGATCGTCCGCTTCAGCTCGCACGCATCACGAAAGACTCTCTGCTGAATACTCCACGCACCGCAAAGTCAGCGGCGCGCGCCCGCGTCGAAATCATCCTGGGTGGCGCATGATGCTGAGATACGCAGAGCGGGTAGTCTGCGCCAGAGGTGGCATCTCCTTGTTGATGCTGCTCGCAGCACTCACGACGCAGTCCAACGCGGATGTGATCAATACGGACATCGCTGCCGCACCCGTCAGCGTGCTGACAGTCACGACCGGTCAAAGCCTGTTGCTGCGCTACCCCGGAGTGAAGCGGGTCGCGGTGGGCGATGGCAGCATCGTCGATGTCAAAGTGTTGGACGATACCCAGGAAATCCTGCTGCTGGGCAAGCAGGAAGGGCTGACCGACCTGCGCATCTGGAGCCGTCACGGGACGACACTGGCCTATCTCATCAACGTGCTGGCCGCCGTCAAACCCGCACCGCCGCTTGTCGATCCGCTGCAAGCGCGGCGCACCATTCTGATTCGCGCGAAGCTCATCGAAGTCAAGAAATCCGCGCTGCGCGACATTGGAATCGACTGGGCCGACGTGGCCGCTGGCCCGGTGTTCGGTACTTTCTCCGAGTTCGTCACCAATCCGTACTACCGCGCGGTTCCACCCGGCGTGTCGGGCCTGGATGGGCTGCCGCTCGAACTGGGCACGTCAAACAATTACTTCGCGCTGACCAGCCGCGCCGACTCGGTCATCCGGCTGCTCATGAACAACGGCGATGCCCGGCTGCTGGCGGAACCGACGCTGACCTGCATCGACGGTGGGCACGCCGATTTCCTGGTCGGCGGCGAAGTGCCGATACCGGTGCAAAGCCAGGACGGCGCACTCAACGTCGTCTTCAAGCCGTTCGGCATCATTCTGAACGTCGAGCCGCGCACCAACGACACGGGTCTGATCCGCACCAAGGTCAACGTCGAAGTGAGCAGCGTCGACAAGGGGATCGAGGTGCTGGGCATTCCTGGATTCGCCACGCGCAAGACCAATACCGAGATGAACGTGCAGTCCGGCCAGACCATGGTGATCGCCGGATTGTTCAGCGCCGACGATGCCAAGACGGTGGTGAAGGTGCCGGGGCTCGGGCAGATTCCGGTGCTGGGCGAAATCTTCAAGTCACGGCAGTTTCGCCGTGGTGAAAGCGAACTGGTGGTGCTGGTCACGCCCGAGCTGATCGGTGCCGACTCCGCAGCGCTCAAGTCGCGCATCGAACACTTCGATACGCTGAAGCAGCAATCGGACCAGGCGTTGAAGCCCAAGCTGCAGGACTGATGTCGATCGCAACAACGCGCAGAAGCGCCGACCACGAAAAAAGCGAGGGACCGCATGTCGACAACCGAACTGCGATTCTTGCAGGAGAAATTGCAGAGCCTGGTACTGCGCGAGCTGGACCTGTTCCGGCGCACCGCGCTCGACAATCTCGCCGGCGCCGATCTGCGCGAAGAGGCGCGACAGGCCATCGAGTCGATCATTGCATCGGGCGCAATCGAGCTGCCGGCGGACGTCGATCGCATGCGCTTCGTGCGTGAGATGACGGCCGAGATCATGGGGTACGGCCCGATCGAGCCGTTTCTCGCCGATGAGTCGGTGTCGGAAGTCATGGTCAACGGTCCGAACCAGATCTACGTCGAGCGGCACGGCCGGCTGGCCGCCGTGCCGGCACGCTTCATCAACGAGCAGACCTTGATGCGGGTGATCGAGCGCATCGTCAATCCACTGGGCCGCCGCATCGACGAGGGCTCGCCGATGGTGGATGCGCGTCTGCCGGATGGCTCGCGGGTCAATGCCGTCATCCCACCGCTGTCACTGGTGGGGCCGGTGCTCACCATCCGCAAGTTCTCGGCGCAGCGGTTCACGATGCGCCACCTGGTGGAAGCGGGCTCGCTCACTGCACCGATGGCTCAGTTCCTGCACCTGTGCGTTCGGCATCGCCGCAACATCGTCGTGTCGGGCGGCACCGGCTCGGGCAAGACCACGTTCCTGAATGCCCTGTCGGAGGCGATCCCGGCCAGTGAGCGCATCGTGACCATCGAGGATGCGGCCGAGCTGCGGCTGGCACAGCCGCACGTGCTGGCGCTGGAAGCACGGCCGCCCAACGTCGAGGATCGCGGTGAGGTCACGATTCGCGACCTGGTCCGCAATGCGCTGCGCATGCGTCCCGACCGCATCGTGATCGGCGAGTGCCGTGGCGGCGAGGCGCTGGACATGCTGCAGGCGATGAACACCGGCCATGACGGCTCGATGACGACCGGTCACGCCAATTCGCCGCGCGACCTGCTGTCGCGGCTCGAAGTGATGGTGTTGATGACAGGCATGGAGCTGCCGGTGCGCGCGATCCGTGAACAGATCTCGTCGTCCATCGACATCATCGTGCAACAGGCGCGCTTCAGCGATGGCCGCCGACGGGTCACCGCCATTGTGGAAGTCGATGGCATGGAAGGCGATGTCATTCTGACGCAGCCGCTGTTCGCGTTCCGGCAACGAGGATGGAGTCCCGACGGCCAGGTGCTGGGTGAGCACGTCGGCCTGGGCCAGGCGCCACGGTTCTACGAGGAGCTCGAGGAAGCCGGCGTCGCATTGGATCGCAGTCTTTTCGCCGCGCCAGTCGGCGACCGTGACGTGTAGCGTCGGCGATGGATCTTCCATTGGATCTCATGCCGGTCGATGCCAGGTACGCGGTGGCAGGTTGCATGCTGGTCGGTGTGTTGCTTGGCATAAGCGTCATACGGCGCTGTGCGAATCGATACGAGACTGCATTTTTGACCGCGGCGGCGACCGGGTTGCAGCTGAATTTCATCATCGCCGAGCCACGCAGGTTGTTCGCAATCAGCCTGTTGCTCACGTTGTTGCTCGGACTGCTGGGTTATCTTGGTGCCGGCCCGGTTGGGTTGATTGCTGGGGCCGCCATGTCGATAGTGGCGCCGCGTTTCGTGGCCGCGAGCCTGCGCCGCCGACGAACGCGACGGTTCATCTATCAGCTGCCGGATGCGTTGTTCGCGCTCGCATCGACATTGCGTGCCGGGTCGCATTTGACGAAAGGCCTGGAGTTGCTGGCAACACGGCAGGCGCCGCCGCTCAGCCAGGAATTCACCATCGTACTGGCGGAGTATCGGGTGGGTCGTGCGCTGGAAGATTCGCTTGCGGATCTGCGCCGCCGCGTCGGCGCACCGGAGCTCGACCTGATGAGCGCCGCGATCAACGTGTCCCGCCGTGTGGGCGGCAATCTCGGCGATACGCTGGAAGCGCTGGCGAAAACTCTGCGCGAGCAGGCACACATGGGAGGCCGCATCGATGCGCTGACCTCGATGGGTCGTGCGCAGGGCTGGGTGGTGGGATTGCTGCCGATCCTGGTCGCGCTGGTGCTGTACCAGCAGCAACCCGAGCGCATGGGGTTGTTGTTCACGCGTTGGTTCGGCTGGGTCGTACTGGCCGTGATCGTCGCGATGATGACGCTTGCGGCCTGGATGATCCGCAAGATCGTGAGGATCGACGTGTGATGGCCATGTATCTTGCGCCGGCACTGGCTGCGATCGCCTGTGGCCAGATCGCACTGCTGCCGCTGGTGCTGCGAAGGCATGTCGGCGATTCGGCACAACGCGATGCGGCCTGGCGGGATCGTCTGCCGTGGGCATTGCAACTGCTGCGCCCGGTGATTCGTCGCTATGCCGCTGGTATCGATCGCTCACTTGTCGATCATCGGCGTGATGTGTTGCAGGCGCAGCTGAGCGCGGCCGGGGCGTCATATTTGATCACGCCGGCCGAGTTTCTCGTCCTGCGGCGCTGCGCGTTCATCGTCGGTGCTGGCGGCGTAGTGATCGCGATGCTCACGTTCGGCAGGGCTGAGCTGCTGCGTGCCATCATCGCAGCAGGTCTCGGGTTTCTTGCGTGCCTGTATCCGGATCTACGTCTGCGCGAAGCGACGCGGAAGCGTCAGTCACATTTCGAGAAAGCGTTTCCTTTTCTGCTCGATCTGCTAGCGCTGAGCATGAAGGCGGGGCTGACGTTCTCGGCTGCCGTGGAGCAAGCTGTCGAACAGCTTCACGAAGGGCCGGTGCGGCAGGAATTCGCGCGTTATCTACGAGAGATCCGCGCCGGCGTTACGAGGCGAGCGGCTCTCGACCGTCTGGCGGCACGGGTTGCCACCGCTGCGGCGTCGAGTTTCGCTGCGGCTGTTGCGCAGGCCGAAGAAACCGGCGGCGCTCTCGGCGCCGTGCTTGCCGAGCAGGCGCGACAAAGACGGCAAGAGCGATTTCTGCGGGCTGAGAAGCTGGCCAACCAGGCGCCGGTCAAAATGCTGTTCCCGTTGATCGCGCTGCTGTTCCCGGTCACTTTCATCATCATCGGCTTTCCCATCGTCCTGCAGCTGATCGAAGCGGGTGCGTTCGTATGAGCGGCGAGGGCGAGACCGCGGCAGCAGCGAATCGGTGCGACTTCGC
>DATMEZ010000084.1:0-20226 GCA_035556415.1 Povalibacter sp. | reverse complement strand
GACGAAGCCGATCGGCTGCTGGATCTCGGCTTTGCAGACGAACTCGCGAATATTCTGAGCTTGTTGCCCGAGCGTCGTCAGAACCTGCTGTTCTCCGCAACGTTTCCGCCCGCTGTCGGCTCGTTTGCAGAAAATCTGCTGCGCGATCCGCTGCGAGTCGACATTCCGTCCACCCCTGCGACCGTGCCGGATATCGACCAGCGCGCCATCCAGGTGGACCCGCCTCGTCGCACCCAGCTGTTGCTTCACCTGATTCGGGAGCACGGCTGGCCTCGCGTGCTGGTCTTCGTCGCCACCAAGTATTCGACGGAGCACGTGGCGGAGAAACTACGCCGTGCAGGAATCAACGCCGCTGCGCTTCATGGGGAACTCAGCCAGGGCGCGCGAACTCGGGCGTTGGCGGATTTCAAGGCGGAGCAGTTGCAGGTTCTGGTGGCAACCGACGTCGCGGCCCGCGGCATCGACATCATGCACTTGCCCACTGTCGTGAATTACGATCTGCCGCGATCCACGGACGACTACATTCACCGCATCGGTCGCACCGGGCGCGCCGGTCGATCAGGTGTGGCAGTGAGCTTCGTGAGCGCTGGCACCGAGTCCCATTTTCGATTGATCGAGAAGCGGCACAAAATGACTCTGCCGCGCGAGGTCGTCGCGGGATTCGAGCCGATGGAAACGGCCGCGCCGCTCACACTTGTACCCGGCGCAACGGCCGGCGGGATCAAAGGGAAGCGCAAGAGCAAGAAAGACAAACTGCGGGAACAGGCCAGTTTGAAATAGGCCGCTCACCGACCATCCTCGCCCCTCAACCGGCCTCGCGTTCGCGACGTAGCACTTTGCCTTCGCGCATGCGCACACACTGCATTTCGATGCCGAGCTCTTCCTCGTAACGGCGAACCAGCCTCGCCTCGCTCTCGGTCATCAACGTGATCGCGACCCCCTCTGCGCCAGCACGGCCAGTGCGACCCGCGCGGTGCAGATACGCCTGGCTCAAGGTGGGCACGTCGAAGTTGAAAACATGCGTGACACCCTTGATGTCCAAGCCGCGTGCGGCGATGTCCGAGGCGATCAGCACTCGAATCGTCCCCCTTCGCAAACCATCCATCGCGTGCTTTCGATCCTCCTTGTAGAGCGCCGCATTCAAATCGGCGGCCGGGATCTTGTGATGCGCCAGTTTGAGGGCGATCTTCTCGGCGAGATCGTTGCGGTGAACGAAAACGATGGCGCGTTCCGGCGCGAGCGCGTGCAATAGCTTGCGCAACTCATCCGGCTTGTCGCGCTCCTCGCAGATCAGGTAGAGATGCTCGATGTTTTCGTTCACCGCAGCGGCGCCCGCCTGAAGCATGAGCAACTCTGGCGCCAGCTCCTGGACGACCTGCATGCTCTGACGCTCCAGCGTCGCCGACGCGAATATCAGCTGCCGGGTGCGCGGCGCAGCCTGAATGATGGCGCGAATGGCAGGCATGCTTTCGTCGCTCAGCAGCCGATCCGCCTCATCGACGACGACGCTGCGAACATGCTGCGCCTTGAGCTTGCCCTTGCCGAGCAACTCCGCGATACGACCAGGCGAACCGACCACCAGATGTGGCTTCTTTTTCAGCTTCTCGATTTGTCGCTCGGTGGAGGTGCCGCCGATCAGCAGCAGCGCACGAACCGGCCAGCCGGCGTTTTGCGCGAGCTCACCACATTGACGATGGATCTGAATCGCCAGCTCGTGCGTCGGCGCGACGATCACCGCTTGAGTCGCGGCCTGAGCGGTATCGAGGCGAGAAAAAATGGGCAGCAGATAGGCAAGCGTCTTGCCGGTGCCGGTTTCGGCGTGCAGATACGCGTCGCGACCGGCCAACAGGACTGGCAGCGCCACGTTCTGGATGGGAGTGGGCTGGCTGATCTGCTGCTTTTCCAGCGCGGCGATCAGGGCCGGTGCGAGCTGCAGTTCGGTGAATGTCATGGATCGAGAATTCCCATTCTTTGGCTGCACGAGATCGAAACAGCAGTGCATGAAAATCGGTTGCAGCCCCGGGATCACCGTCGCTCGGTGGTCGCTTCAAGGAAGCAGCAATCAGACAGAGAGGGTATGCCTTTGAATGAGATGGCGCGCCCGGAAGGATTCGAACCTCCGACCTTCTGGTTCGTAGCCAGACGCTCTATCCAACTGAGCTACGGGCGCAACCCTAGGCAGCGGCGATACCGCGACCTAATTTCCTGATGCGGAAGGGATTTTTGACATGGATCCCCTTCCCAGGACCGCCGCTGGAGGACTCGAGAGGACGTTGGATGGACGGCCTGCCGCCAGCGCGGGCGCGCATCCTATCACATCGAAAAACTTACGCATGGGTTTCTTTGCCAGCGCTTGCGAACCCGTCGGGGTTTGCCCGAGCGACGGCTTATCGCTGCCGCTCAAGCCGTCCTTTTCAGCCAGGACACCAGGCCCTGGGTGTTCAGCTCGAGATCGCCGCCGAGCAGCTCGTCGATCTGCGCCTCGGGCAGCGTGCAGCCGTGTTCACGCAACAACCGCAGCCACAGGCTGCGCATCTCGGCCTGGATCCGCTCGTATGCGTTGCTCTGCCCAGCATGGCGGCGTGCGATCTCGACGAACTGTCCGATCTGCGACTTCAGCTGGGCAGCCAGCCGCGGCACGTCGCGAACCCGGCCGTAGTGAGTCAGGTAGATGGCATCCGGCGCGCGGCCCTGCAGGCGATCGATGGAAGCGATGAGCTGGTCGGGATCGAACTGGCTCGGCGTGGTCGTGGGCACGATGAACGGTCCGCGCGCCGTGTCGAACTCGCGATACGAGAGTCCGAACGTATCGCCGGAGAAGATGCCGCGACTCGCGACATCCACGATGGCCTGATGATGCAGGGCATGACCAGGCGTGTGCAGGAACTCGAACACGCGGCCTGCAAGGCTGAGCTGCTGCCCATCCTCCGTTACCACCACGCGATCCGCGGCGATCGGCACGAGCTCGCCGTAGAGCCGTTGAAACTCCGCTTCTCCGTACACGGCCATCGAGCCGGCGATGAGCTTGGTCGGATCGATCATGTGCGGCGCTCCGCGTGGATGCAGCACGGCGCGTGCATTCGGCAAAGCACGCATCAGTTGCCCGGCGCCGCCAGCGTGGTCCAGGTGCACGTGGGTCAGAAAGACATACTCCACCGCCGCGGGCGCTAGATCGAGCTCCTGCAGCGCCGCGAGCAGATAAGGAACGGAGTGATTCGCACCGGTGTCGACGAAGGCCGCTTTACCCTTGTGCTCGATGATGTGCACGGCAGCCAGTCCGACCCGCACGTACTGTGCATCGACCGCGGTAATGCCATTCTCGTAACGGATCAATCTGGGCACTGCACGCTGCGCCGGGCCGCGATGCTTCCCGCTGTGTTCGCCGGTCATCGCGTACCGCTCAGCTGCCGAGGTCGAAAGCGCCGGCGATCTCGGCCTTGGTATAGACGCGAAAGGCGATCAGCGTTTCGGTCATGCGCACGCCAGGGAGCTTGCGCATCTTCTCGCTGATGACGTCGGCCAGCTGCTCGTTCTCGTTGACCCGCACCAGCGCCACCAGATCGTACTGTCCGGCCACCGAAAAGACCTCGGCGACGCCGGGCAGCTCTGCCAGCTGCTGCGCCAGCTCCTTGATCAGGTCGACTTCCGCCTGGATGAGCACCACCGCATTTACGCCGCCAACCATGGAAATCTCCGCATGCATTCGAGAGCCGCATGATGGTGACTCCGCAGGCGGATCGCAACTTGCGGCAGGTCGATCGCCGGGAAACGACTACGCCGCCAGTTGCGCGCACGCATCGAGCGCGGTCGCGGCGTACGTCTACGGCCGGTAACCCGGCAACCAGTTGCCGAGCAGCTCGATCGCGCGCTCGACTTCCTGCGGCGAGATCGCGTAGGAGAAGCGGACGAAGCAATGGCCATCCTGGACGTCGAAATCGATGCCCGGCGCGAGGCCGACGCCTATTTCGTCGATGGCGCGCAGGCAGAACTGCAGACTGTCCTGTGTCAGGTGCCCGATGTCCGCATATAGATAGAACGCGCCGTCGGGCGGAGCGATGCCCCGGATGCCCATCTCCGACAAGCCTTCGATCAGGCGCGTGCGATTGCGAGCATAGATCTGAACCCAGCGCTCCAGGTCTTCGCGCTCGGACATGGCGGCGAGCGCCGCATGTTGCGAGAGCGTCGAAGGCGTCAGGAACATGTTGATGAGATAGGAACTGATCGGCGCGGCGTATTCCTGCGGCACGATCATCCAGCCGAGCCGCCATCCCGGCATGCGATAGAGCTTCGAGAAACTGTTGATGACCACCGCGCGCGGCTCGCATTCGAGCGCGCTCGCGGCACGGCCGCGGAAAGTGATGCCGTGATAGATCTCATCGGAAATGAGCTGGATGCCGCGCTCGCGACAAACGCGAGCGAATGCAGCGAGTTCCTCTTCGTCCACCATCGCGCCGGTCGGATTCGCCGGGCTGGCCAGCACGAATCCGGCCGGGGCCGGATCCAGGGCTGCAAGCATCTGCGGCGTCGGCCGATATCCGGGCTCGCGCGTGCAATCGATTTCCACCGGTACCAGGCCGAGAGCGCTCAGCGTGTTGCGATAGGCTGGATAGCCCGGCCGCACCAGCGCGATGCGATCGCCTGGGCGAAACAGCGCAGTGAAAGCCGCCACCAGCGCAGCACTCGCCCCTGCCGTCAGCAGAATGCGATCGGGATGGACCTGCACTCCATACGTTTGCGCATAGTGCTCGGCCAAGCGCTCACGCAACGGCACCGACTCCCAATAACCGAGCGAATCGCTGTCGAGAATCCGGTGCGCCACTTCGATGGCGGGCTTCGGCGCGCCGGCGGTCGGCTGACCGAAATGCATCGGCAGCACCGGCAGGCCGGCACGCAGGCGGGCAGCACCGCGGCGACCGATCTCGCCGGCATAGAACGGGGAAATGACGGGGCCTTTCATGAGAGATGGAAAATCTTGCCCGGGTTGAGGATGTTCTTCGGATCGAAAGCGCGCTTCACTTCGCGCATGAGCGCGACGGCGCTCGAATCGTGCTCCTGCAGGAAGAATCGCATCTTGTGCAGGCCGATGCCATGCTCGCCGGTACACGTTCCCTCCATGGACAGCGCGCGGTTGGTGAGCCGATCGTTCACCGCCTCGGCGGTGGCCCGTTCCTCGGGCTTTGTCGGATCCACCAACATCGCGACATGGAAATTACCGTCGCCGACATGGCCGAGAATACCGGCGGGAATGTCGATCGTGCGCAAGTCCGCCTGCGTCTCCACGATGCAATCCGCGAGACGCGAGATCGGCACGCACACGTCCGTCGTCACTGAGCGAGCGCCCGGCTTGAGTTGCAGCAACGCGAAGAAAGCACTGTGCCGCGCCTTCCACAGGCGAGTGCGTTCTTCGGGCGTGGTCGTCCACTGAAAGTCTTCACCGCCCACGTCGCGCGCGATCTCCTGCACCGCCTCCGCCTGCTCGCGGACACTGGCTTCGGTGCCGTGGAACTCCATCAGCAGCATCGGCCGTTCCTGCAGACCGAGATGACTGTGCCGGTTCACCGCCATCACGGTCGTTTCATCGAGCAGCTCGCAGCGCGCGATCGCAATGCCCTGCTGGATGATATGAATGGTCGCCCGCACCGCCGCCTCGATGCTCGGGAAGTGGCAGACGGCGGCGCTCACGGCCTGCGGTTGCGGATGCAGCCGCAGCGTCACTTCGGTGATCACGCCCAGCGTGCCCTCGCTGCCGACGAACAGGCGCGTCAGGTCGTAGCCGCTGGAAGATTTCCTGGCGCGTGTACCGGTGTGCACGACCTCGCCAGTCGCGGTCACGACCGTCAGCCCGAGCACGTTCTCGCGCATGGTGCCGTAACGAACCGCGTTGGTGCCGCTCGCCCGCGTTGCGCTCATGCCGCCCAGCGAGGCGTCGGCACCCGGATCGATCGGGAAGAACAGGCCTTCGTGTCGCAGTGCCTCGTTCAGGGCATTGCGGGTAACACCGGCTTCGACGGTTGCGGTCATATCGCCGGCATCGATGCGCAGCACACGATTCATGCGCGAGACATCGATGCTGATGCCGCCCTGCACCGCCAGCACATGCCCTTCGAGCGAGGTGCCCGTGCCGTAAGGGATCACCGGCACGGCATGTTCGTGGGCGAGTTGCATGATGCGCACTACTTCCGCCGTGCTTTCGGCGAAAACGACGGCGTCGGGCAGCATGGATTCCAGCGGCGATTCGTCGCGGCCGTGATGCTCACGAATGGCGGCAGCGATGGAGAACCGCGGCCCCAGCCAGTCGGCGAGCGCCGCCAGCATCGACGGCGGGATGGATCGCCGGACGGCGGCCGGCTCAGAGGACAGGCTGGTGCTCACGCCGTGAATCTCCCCAATGCAAGGATCGAGTCCTCGAGTGTACGGCCTGCGGCCATCTCGACGTTGCCGGGCCTGACTTGCTGCTCGACTCGAGCTTTGCGCCCGGACGCACCGATCATACATGCGGCGACCTGCTTCGACCTGGGATCGCCGGCATCGGGTCAGCCGATTCTCATCGGCGCGCCCCCGGCGCCCGATCACTGGCCGGCGCGGGCTGCTTGCCTTCCTTCTGCGGCGCATTACCTGGCAGCACGACTGGAATTGCGTACGCACGGTACGCAGCCGCCTGCCCCCAGCGGGGCCAAATCAGGCGATACAGGGACATTGCAGCCAAAAAGACCAGCGATCCGAACTTTCAGCAGGAGCCGCTCGTTGTCGAGCTGACGCCCCGGGCCACGACCCGGGGCCGCGGCGTCGCGCTTCGCGGCGCCGCAGGCCCGCGCCGGCCTGTTGTTTCACCTCTTGCTTCAAGTGCAGCAATGCCGGCGCGCCCAACGTGGAGTCGGGTAATGACCAAACTGGATCGGCCGTTGAAACGCGAAATCGAGATTCAGGGCACGGCCTATGTGCTGACCCTGACGTCGGAAGAACTCAAGCTCACGGTGAAGGGTCACAGAAAGGGCACGGTGCTGGCATGGAAAGACCTGGTGAGCGGCGATGCGGCGCTCGCTGTGGCCCTGAACGCATCGAATACCGTGGATCAGCCGCAATAGCCCGCCGCCCACGGGTCTCGATCCCGTAGGCATCGATGGCCTTCATCGGCGCACGACCGTCAATGCCTGGCGGAACGTGCCGGAGCGTGTACCGATGAACGTCCCCGGTGTGCCGAACGTGAAGCGCGCATGCGTGTCGGGGCACGGCGGCGTCCCAACTGTTCCTCTTTCAGACCCATCTGTCGCATCAGCTGCATCTTGCGCTGGGACAACTGCCGGCCCATGTCCTTGAGATCCAGGCCGGCCTTCTTCAGCTTCGGAAACAGCTCGCCTTCCTCCTCCTTGACGTGATGCTCGATGTACTCGCTCAGCACCTTCACCGTCGCCTTGAACTCCTCGTCCGACTCGCTCATGCCCTGGATCTTGCGGATCAGCTCTTTGGCGGTGGCGTGCTCCACGGCCGCCTCGTACACCAATTCGCTGTCCTCTTCGTCGTCCGCGAACGCTTCGCGGGCCGCCGGGTAGAGAATCTCCTCCTCGATCTGGGCGTGCACCATCAACAAGTCGCAGACGTGCCCGGCGAGCTGCTCACCGCCGTCGGCAGACTCGAACTCGCGAAACAGTTTCTCGACCGTGCGGTGGTCGCGCTTGAGCAGGACGACCGCGTCGCCGGCTGAGTTGGAACGCGTCGTAGTCGATCGGCCGGCGCGCGCGGACTTGGATCTTCGTGAAGTCGTTCTGGCCATGACTGCTCTCCTTGAACCTGGGTGTGGCAACAAGGCGCGAACGCACTGCTGTCGATCGCAACGTTCGGCCCACCGGAAAGTCGTCGAGGGATCAATCAGGGCAATGCGTGTCGCTGCTGCGGAGTTCCGGGTTCGAACGCAGCAAGGCCGGAAAACCGCAGGGCCCGTGCAGCACCCGGCCGCCGAAGCACAGCTGCGCCGCAGGCAGCATCTGAGGCGAGGAGCCTCGAACGACGAACAGGTCAGGTAGCCAGCCGGCGCATTCAGCGCAGCGGCTGGCGAATCAGGCGGGTATTCAGCAGCAGCGCTTGATGCCGTTCCACTTGCGGCTTTGCTCGATCTCGAAGAAGGCGCGCCGGCTGAGCACCGGCGCGTCGGGATGAGCGGCTTGATGGTGAGCGAGGTAACGCTCGTAGGCGTCGTCGGTCGACAGCTCGCGAATAAACTCCCAGGCCAGGCGCACGCGGCCCTTCACCCCGGGAGTCTTCGCGACTTCGCTCATGCCTGCGCTGCCACCGTCGTTGCCGGCACTTCGGAGCTCGGCAGCACCGGCAATCCACGCGCCACACGCAAGCAGACGCGCAGGCTGTCGAAGATGACGACCCAGAGGATGAGCGTCAGGATGACGGCCAGCACCGCATCGAGGCGTTGATTGAAGATCAGCTGCGGCGCCACGGCGGCCTGCGCGGCCGGCAGCGCACCGGCTGCCAGTTGCTCAGCCATGTGATTGGCGGCGGCGAGGAAGCCGACGCGCACGTCGTCGGACACCACCTTCTCCCAAGTGGCAACGGTGGTGACCAGCGCGACGAAAGCGAGCGGTCCGCCGGTGACCCACGCATAGCGCAGCTTGCCCTGCTTCACCAGGATGCCGGTGCAGATCGACAGCGCGATGCCGGCCAGCAACTGGTTGGAGATGCCGAACAGCGGCCAGAGAATGTTGATGCCGCCGTTGGGATCGACCACGCCGATGTACAGGAAGTAACCCCAGCCGGCGACGATCAGGCCGCTGGAGATCAGCACCGACGGATACCAGGAGGTCTCGCCCATCTTCGGCCAGATATGCGACAGCGCGTCCTGCAGCATGAAGCGGCCGACACGCGTGCCGGCATCCAGCGTGGTCAGGATGAACACCGCCTCGAACATGATGGCGAAGTGGTACCAGATCGCAATCATTCCCTGCCCGAAGACGGAAGAGAAAATGCTGGCCATGCCGACAGCGAGCGAGGGCGCGCCGCCAGTGCGTGCGAACAGCGTGGACTCGCCCATCTGCAAGGCGAGCGCATGCATCTGATCCGCCGTCACCGGAAAGCCCCAGCCCGAGATCGTCGCGACGGCCGCCTCGGCAGTCGCACCGACGATGCCCGGCGAGCTGTTGATGGCGAAGAACACGCCCGGCTGCAGCAGCGTGGCCGCGATCATGGCCATCAGCGCCACGCCCGACTCCAGCATCATGCTGCCGTAGCCGATCATGCGGATGTCGGATTCGCTGCCGATCAGCTTGGGCGTGGTGCCGCTGGACACCAGCGCGTGGAAGCCGGAGATGGCACCGCAGGCGATGGTGATGAAGACGAACGGGAACAGCGAGCCGCCGAAGATCGGTCCGGTGCCGTCGACGAACTGGGTCAGCGCCGGCATGTGGATTTCCGGCCGCATCACCACCACGGCGATCGCCAGCAGCACGACCGTGCCGAGCTTCAGGAAGGTGGAGAGATAGTCACGCGGCGCCAGCAGCAACCATACCGGCAGCACCGCGGCGATGAAGCCGTAACCGATCACGAACCAGGCCAGCGTGATCGAGTCCAGGTCGAACCACACTCGCAGGGTTTCGTGCTTGTCGACCAGGCCGCCGCCGACCACCGCCAGCAACAGCAGCACGATGCCGATCAGCGAAGCCTCCAGCACGCGCCCCGGGCGGATGTTGCGCATGTACAGGCCGACCAGCACTGCGATCGGGATGGTGGCGAACACGGTGGAGGTGCCCCACGGGCTGTGCTTCATCGCATTGACGACCACCAGGCCGAGCACCGCGATGAGAATGACCATGATGACCAGCGTGCCGAGCATCGCGGCGTAGCCGCCGACCGGGCCAAGCTCATCGCGCGCCATCTGACCAAGGCTGCGGCCGTTGCGGCGCGTCGAGAGGAACAGCACCGTCATGTCCTGCACGCAGCCGCAGAGAACCGCGCCGACGAGAATCCACAAGGTGCCTGGCAGATAGCCGAACTGCGCCGCCAGCGTCGGTCCGATCAGCGGGCCGGGGCCGGCGATTGCCGCAAAGTGATGTCCGAACACCACCCAGCGGTTGGTCGGCACGAAATCGCGGCCGTCGTTGATGCGGATGGCGGGGGTGATGCGCGCGTCGTTGAGCGTCAGGACTTTCGCTGCGACCCAGGCACTGTAGAGACGGTAGCCGATGGCGTAGACGCAGACGCCGGCGACCACGATCCACATTGCGTTGATCGATTCGCCACGGTGAAGGGCCAATCCGCCGATCGCAAAGGCGCCGATCACGGCCACCAGGGCCCAGAACAGTTTCTTCATTGAATTCCCCCGTGAGCGCCGGCAGCCGCCCGCTGCCGCAAATGTCGCGCCGACCAGCCTAGTCGTGCCGGGCGGGCGCGAGTCATCGCCACGCAGCCGGGCATCCGTGGATGGATGCCCGACTGCGCGTACATGGTGAGAGCCTCGACGCCGCTGCGGTTTGCAGCTAGCGCTGCTTGGCGACCTGGCCCGCGGTCACCGCGCCGCCCTGGTTGTCCCAGTTGCTGCGCAGGAAGCTGGTGAGTGCCGCCACTTCTTCGTCGGTGAACTTGTCGCCGAAGGCTTCCATATGCTTCCAGCGCTTGGGCAGCGGAGGATTGGGCAGCTGCGGGCCATACAGGATCACGTTGATCAGCGAGGCCGGGTTGCTGGCCTGCACCACCGGGTTGCCCGTCAGACGCGCACCGCCGTCTTCATTGTCCTGACCCAGGCCGGTGGGCAGATGGCAGGTGCCGCAATGCACGTCGTACAGGTTGGAACCCGCCAGCTTCACGTCATCGCTCGGCGGCGAGCCGAGGTTGCCCGGATTGGCCGGCACGTCCTTCAGATAGGTGGCCATGGCGCGCACGTCGGCTTCGGTCATGTGCCGGGTGCTGTTCATGATCACTTCGTTCATCGGGCCGTACGTATCGGTGAAGCTGTTGCGGCCGGTGTGCAGGTACGCGGTCAGATCTTCCAGCGGCCAGGAGCCCAGGCCGTTCGGCGCGGAGGTCAGGTTCGGCGCCGACCAGGCGCGCAGCTCGCCGGTGGCGACCTTGTCGGTGTATTCGCCGCCGGTCAGCGCCGCATCGGTCTTCTCGGCGCCCAGGAAGTTGCGCGGCGAATGGCACGAGGAGCAATGACCAAGGCCATCCACGAGATAAGCACCGCGATTCCATTCTTCCGACTTGCTGCTGTTGGCGGCAAAGCGGCCTTCGGTGAAGAACAGCATCTTCCAGATGCCCATGGCCCAGCGCTGGTTGGCCGGGAAGCTCAGCTCATTGGCCGGCGCCGGGGCGTTCACCGCCGGCACGGTCTTCAGATACGCGTACAGCGCCGACACGTCTTCATCGGTGAGCTTGGTGAACGCGGTGTACGGGAACGCGGGATACAGATGCTGGCCGTCCGGGCGCACGCCCTTGCGCATGGCGTCGGCGAACTGCGCCTCGGTCCAGCTGCCGATGCCGGTTTCCGCGTCCGGCGTGATGTTGGTCGAGTACAGCGTGCCGAACGGCGTCTTGAACGGCAGGCCGCCGGCAAGCGTTTCGCCGCCTTCGACGGTGTGGCAGGTGGCGCAGTTGCCGGCCAGGGCCAGGTAGTGGCCCCGCTCGACCGGATCGCTGCTCTTGGGGTCGGGGCCCGCCGGCACGACCGGAGCGCCTTCCGCTTCGGTGCTCACCGTATCGGCAGCAACAGCGGTATCGGCAGCAGCGGGATCACTGGCATCGTCGGCAGCTCGCACCGTCATGGATGCTGTCAGCAGCAGCACCGATGACACTGCAGGCAGCAGGTGCCGGGAAACGAAGCGAATGCCGGAACGCGGGGTGCTCGGCGCAGCGAGGAGGCTGCGCGCATCGATTTCGCAGTTGACCATTTCTTGAAGTTACCGTCTGTAGCGGGCGCCTTGAGACCGTCAGGTCCGGGCGCTCCAGGAGTTTGCATGACCTGGGCTGTTCACGATGCCACTGCAGAGCACGTCGTAGCTGCTGCAGTTACTCGCGCCGAGTCCGAACAGAACGGCGCCGCCGACCGGAATATGCAGGCCGCGCAACGCTGCGCGACGTGAAATCTTGTCAGTCATCGTTCTCAATCCCCCCGGCTCTCTAGCTTGAAGGCTACACTGCCCCCTAGGCAAGATTCTTTCTGATGTATCCAAGGTCGCGATGCGGTGCGCATGATGTATGCGCGAAGCGCGGCGCTTGGGCGCATGCCGTGCACGCAACCGGTTCAGGCGCGGAACGGCAGCGACGTGGTCGACTTCACTTCCAGAGCGGCCACGAACGAATTCACTTCGCGGATATTGGGCACGCCCGAGAGCTTGTTGAAATAGAACTTCTCGTAAGCCTGCATATCGCGCACCACCACGCGCAGCAGGAAATCATAGGCGCCGAGCACCACGTGGCATTCCAGCACTTCCGGGAAGCTGTGAATCGCTTCGGTGAACTGCGCCAGGCTGGCCTTGTCATTGCGCAGCACCTTCACCTGCACGAACAGCTGCGTCGCCAGATCCAGCTTGCGCCGGTCCAGCAACGCCACGACCTTGGAGATGTAACCTTCTTCCTTGAGCCGTTGGATGCGGCGCCAGCAGGGCGACTGCGACAGTCCAACGGTATCGGCGATCTCGGCCGCGGAATGCGAAGCGTCTTCTTGCAGTGCGTGCAGGATCTTCAGGTCGATCTTGTCGAGTCCTTCCATTGAAATTCCCCCTTGCAGAACTCAGGATCCGACGCCGCTCCGCGACATCAGCGTTTGTATGAGCTCCATATATTTTTGAATATTTTTATCGGACGGGCCCGTACGAGCAACGACTATGCACCAAAACGACTTTTCGGGCATAGGATTGTTACGACGATTCCACCGTCGGGCAGGCTGCTCAAAGAGCGTGCCGAGAAAAGCATGAAGGACTTTTCAGGCAAAAGATGCAAAAACCCGCAGTACAAGCGAGCCCCCTGTCCCGCATGGTGGTACGAGGGCGTTCCGCAGATCGCAACGTTGCACAGATGGTTCGGGAATGTTGCGTCTGTGGCAGCACGACGCGCTCGGTGGCCAGAAAACGGGCGGCAGCACGGGCCGCCGCACTCAGCATCGATCAGTGCACGCCATTGACCACCAGTGGTGACGTCACCTTCAGGTGATCGATGGTGTGCTCGTAGCGCTCGCGCAGGATCTGCACGTGCAGCCACTGCTCGCTGTAAGTGACCGAGGAGAGCGAGCGCAGGCGCGAGATCATGCGGTTGAATTCGCGCAGCGAGTTGAAGCTCAGCGTCGCGATCAGGTCGTAGCGGCCGACGGTGCGGGCCATGAATTCCAGGCCCGGCTCGGCCCCCAGCAGCTCGGTCACCGGCTGCAGGTCGCCGTGCGCGTTGATGCCCACGCCGAACAGCAGATCGTCGGTCATGTCCGAGCGCTGCTGGATCGCCCCGATCTGCATCACCCCCGACTCCAGCAGCCGCTGCACCCGGATGCGGCAGCCGCTCAGCGACAGCCCGACGTTCTGCGCCAGGTCGGCATAGCTGGCGCGGCCGTCCTTCTGCAGCAGCCGGATCAGGTTGATGTCGATCTCGTCGAAGTTGTAGCTGAAGGATTCGGGCTCCGCGCCCAGGAAAAAGCTGCTCAGGATGCGCTCGTACAGCAGCACCTGCACTTCGCTGACTCCGGGCAGCGCGCGGATGATCGAGATCTGCTGCCCCAACTCGGCCATGCTGGGCAGCTCGGTCTCGACGATGATCTGGTAGGCGCCGGCGGCGACCGAGATGAAGGCCAGCGAATCGATGCGCTCCAGCGCCGCCACGATCGGCTGGGTGTCGCCGCTCACCTTGATGGAGATATGAGCCGAGACCGTCAGACCCAGCACGCGCGGGTGCGGGGCGGCGATGACGCGCAGCTCACCCGACCGTAACAGCGGGTTGATGCGGCTCGCCACGTAATCGCGCGCGGTATCCAGCTCGCGGGCGATGTCCGAGTACGAGGCCCGACCGTTGCGCCGCAGGATGGCAATGATCTTCTTGGTCAGCTGGTCCATTGAAAACGTATCCCTTCAGACCGGTGCAGGCCGTCCGGCAGGTGAGCCGTGGCGGTTGAATGCGAAGCCGGCAAGGCAAGGTTCGCACCGGCGGCGAGACTCCCTGGCACTGCGGTCCGCGCATCTGACTCGTTGATTTCGTCGGTCCTCGACCTGCCCCCCAGCAGATTCGAGCTGCCCGCGCGTGGCCTTTCAAGGCGTTGCGCGCGGCTGAGCGTATGCCAACGAGCGGCATTATAGAAATCGATGCCGGGCCGGGCTACAGCAAGCTGCGGACTACGGCCGGGAGAAGAAGTGCGGGCAGGCGACGCGGCGCCCGCCCGCAGTGAACGACGTACGATTCAGCGTGCCTGGTCTGCAGCGAGCGTCTTGCGGATCGCTTCGGCCGTGACCGTGGAGCGGTACTCGAGCAGCTCGCGCCCCCATTCCAGGACTTTGTTCTTGTCGGTGAGCGCCACGCCGTCGATGCTGGCCTTGCCGGCCTTGACCCGCTCCTGCCAGCGCACGTATTGCGGATCCGTGAGCATCAGCAGCGTGGTCACCGAGGGATCGTCGTGAATGCCGTCCCTGACGTCGGCCTTGGTCACACCTTTCTTCAGCAGCAGCGCATCGGCGCCTTCCCAGCTCTGGTAGTACTCGGGGATGTCGTGAACGATGGGCTTGCCCCACTGCGCATTGAGCTTGTCGGCCACGCTCTTGGCGACCTTCTGGTTGCTGCCGCCGTTGTCGCTGATGAACAGGATGTGCTCGAAGCCGTGCGCCTGCATGCTGCGCGCCACGTCGGTGATCAGGCCTTCATAGACTTCGTCGCGAATGCTGATGGTGCCGACGGTGTCCATGTGCCCGCCCTTGGTGTCGATATCGCCTTGCGAGACGAAGCTGATCACAGGAGCACACAGGGCGTTGCCGAGCTTGCGGGCGATCGCGTCGCAGGTCGCGCGCAACACGTAGTCGTGCTTGGCGAGAACCACCCACGGCCCGTTGGGTTCGACACCGCCGGTGGGAATGATGACGGTCTTCTTGCCGGCGGCCATGGCGTCGCGCACGTCCATCCAGGTCATGTCCGCGAGCCACACCGTGTCGGCCTTGGGCAGCGGATTGGGCGTATCGACGCAGTTGTACGCGTTCTTCTGGCAGGAGCCGCCGCCAGCGGAGCGCGGGTCCGCGGTCTGCGCCACTCCAGCGGACACGGTAAAGGCGAGACAGCAGCACAGGCCGGCATAGACGAGTTTTTTCATGGTGAGTTTTTCCGAGTTTGTGGTTGCGGAGGTCAGCCCGCGGCGATTTCGCTGCACACCAGCTTGGTATCGAGATAGTCCTGGATGCCGTAGTACGAGCCTTCGCGCCCGAGTCCGGATTCCTTGACGCCGCCGAAAGGCGCGACGGTGGTCGAGATCAGTCCCGTGTTGAGCCCCACCATGCCGTACTCGAGCGCTTCGGACACTCGCCAGGAGCGACTGAGATCGCGCGTGTACACATACGCGGCCAGGCCTGCGCTGGTGTCGTTGGCCAACCTGATCGCCTCCGCTTCGGTCTCGAAGCGCAGCAAGCCGGCGAGCGGCCCGAACGTCTCCTCGCGAAACAGCGCCATCTCGGGCGTGACGCGAGTGATCACGGTGGGATCGTAGAAATATCCGCCGCGGCGCGACCCGCCCACCACGAGCTTGCCGCCCTTCTCGAGCGCGTCATGCACGTGGCCGTCGACTTTGCTGACCGCAGCACCGTTGATCAGCGGCCCCTGCTGCGTTTCGCCTTCCAGGCCATCGCCGACCACCAGCGCGGACACGCGCTGGCCGAGGCGCTTGGCGAACTCGTCGTGGATGCCGCTTTGCACCAGGAAGCGATTGGCGCAGACACAGGTCTGGCCGGTGTTGCGGAACTTGGACGCCAGGGCGCCTTCCACCGCCCGCTCCACGTCCGCATCGTCGAAGACGATGAACGGAGCGTTGCCGCCCAGTTCCAGCGACACACGCTTGACGGTCTCCATGCAGCGCGCCGCCAGCAGCTTGCCGACCCTGGTCGAGCCGGTGAACGTGAACTTGCGGACGCGCGGATCGCTCGTGAGCACTGCACCGATCGGCTGCGGATCGCCCGTAACGACGTTGAAGACGCCGTGAGGCAGTCCTGCTTCGTGGCCGAGATGCGCCAGCGCCAGCGCGGAAAAAGGAGTCAGCTCGGAGGGCTTCAGTACTACCGTGCAGCCGACGGCCAGCGCCGGCCCGACCTTGCGAGTGATCATGGCCGCAGGAAAATTCCACGGCGTCACTGCACCGACCACGCCCACCGGCTCCTTCAACACCAGCAGCCGCTTGTCGGCCATGTGGCCGGGAATCACATCGCCGTAGGCACGCCGCGCCTCCTCGGCAAACCACTCGATGAACGATGCGGCATAGGCAATTTCACCGCGCGCTTCCGCCAGCGGCTTGCCTTGCTCGGCCGTCATCAGCCGGGCAAGGTCCTCGGTGTTGGCGACGATGGCCCGATGCCAGCGGCGCAGAATCGCGGCACGCTCGGCGGCACTGCGGGCGCGCCAGGAAGCGAATGCCCGATGCGCCACCGCAACGGCCTGCGAGGTCTCGCTGGCGCCCAGCGCAGGAACCGTACCGAGCGGCCGCCCGGTCGCCGGGTTGATGACCTTCAGCGTCGAGTTGCTCGTGATCCATTCGCCATTGATGTAGGCGGCTTCACGCAGCAGCTGCGGACGCGTCAATGCCAGCCGAGTCACTTCGGCCAGGTTGTCGTTCTTCATGAGGGCATCAACGGGCAATGGCGTCGCCGAGGATTTCCAGGCCCTGCTTCAGCTCGGCATCGTCGATGGTCAATGGCACCAGGATCCGGATCGTCTCGCCGTACGTGCCGCAGGTCAGCGCGATGAGCCCAGCCTGCAGAGCGCTCGCCACGATGCGCTTGGCGCCGGGGCCGTCGGGCTCACCGCTGCCGCGCGACACGATGTCGAACGCCAGCATCGCACCCAGGCCGCGCAGGTTCGCCACCGGCGCACCTGCGGCGCTCCAGCGCTCGACATGCGAACGAACGATCCGACCGATTGCGTCGGCGCGCTCCAGCAGTTGCTCCTGCCTGATCGCATCGAGCACGGCCAGGGCAGCAGCGCAGCCGAGCGGCGAACCCGCATAGGTGCCGCCGAGGCCACCGGGCTCGACGCTGTCCATGATGGCGGCGCGGCCGATCACTCCGGAAAGCGGGAAGCCGCCGGCCAGCGACTTTGCGATGGTCACCAGGTCCGGCTCGACGCCGCTGTGCTCCACCGCAAACATGCGGCCGGTGCGGCCGAAGCCGGACTGGATCTCGTCGGCGATCAGCAGGATGCCGTGCGTATCGCACAGCTTGCGCAATGCCTGCAGCAACGCCGGCGGCGCAACGTAGAAGCCGCCCTCGCCCTGCACCGGCTCGAGAATGATGGCCGCAACGCGGCTCGGCTCGACGTCGCCGTAGAACAGCGTGTTCAGCGAACGCAGCGTGTCTTCGACGCGGATGCCACGATGGTCGATCGGGAACGGCAGCCGGAAGATCTCCGGCGCCGATGCTCCGGCGTGCTGCTTGTACGGCACCATCTTGCCGGTCAGCGACGAGGTCAGCAGCGTGCGGCCATGAAAGGCACCGCTGAATGCGATCACTGCGGAGCGGCGCGTCGCAATGCGGGCAATCTTGATTGCGTTCTCGACCGCCTCGGCGCCAGTGGTGAACAGAACGCTCTTGGCCGGCCCCTTGAACGGCGCAATCGCATTGAGCCGCTCCGCCAGTTCCACGTAGCTGTCGTAGGCCATCACCTGGAAGGCGGTGTGGGTAAAGCGTTCGAGCTGCTGTTGCACGGCCTGCATGACGCGGGGATGGCGGTGTCCGGTCGCAACCACGCCGATGCCGCTGGCGAAATCGATGTAGCGCCGGCCTTCCACATCGACGATGTGGGAGTTCTCGGCAGACTGGGCGAACAGCGGCGTTGCAGTTGCAACTCCGCGCGCCACCGCAGCGGTGCGGCGCGCAAGCAGATCGGCATTGGACGAAGACGGTGATTTTGTAGTCACGATGGATGAGCCTGGTAAGTCAACGAAAGATGGGCACGCGCGGCGCATGCGAAACGCAACCGCGATGCCCAGATATTCAACGGTTCAGGACGGCCTTGCGGGCCTGTTCTGCATTCGCGCCAGCGGACCTGGCATCCAGGCCCTTTTGCTGACGCGCTATGTGATCGCTATCTCGACAACACGCTGCCGCCGCCCTGCGTGACCGGCGTCGAAGCTGCTCTTTCCTTCGCAGCGCGCAGCAACTCGGCCTGCGTCGCCTCGTCCAGCGGGTTGATGTACACCTGCACGAACTTCGCATCGAGCGAGGAGGAGATGGCGGTGTTGGCGCCGGTCTTCGGATCGGGATGTGCATCGGCGAGACGCCGCAGCGCCTTGTACAGCGAGATGCCCGAGATCTGGCCGTTGCTCAGGTGGTGAGTGGAATCGTTGCGGATCAGCTGGTAGTACCAGGTGTCGACGTCGGCGTAGCCGGCGATCAGTCCCTCGGCACCGGTCGGCGTCAGCTTCAGCTGCAGACGCATGTCGCGGATCAGCTGGTGCGTGGGCACGCCGAGGTTCATCCACGGAATGATCATCTGCGCCGCCGGCTCGGTGGTGAGCACGCCGTTGACGATCTTGCCCTTCAACTGCTGGATCAGCTGCTTGCCCCAGCGCACGTCGATGCGCTGCGAGCCGCCGGCCATGACCTTGTTGCCGGTGGCATCGGTCAGCAGGCGGTCCAGGCCGCGATAGGTGGTCACCGTCACGTCGTCGTCATTGGTGAGGCTATCGACGCCGGTCAGCTCGATCATGGTGCGGTTGTAACGCGCCTGGGCGATGGCCTTGTTCTCGAAAATGAACTCGACGCCGTCCGGGCCGCGAAAGCCGATGATGCAGCCGAGCGCGCGGTACAGCTGGTTGTCGATGCCGGTCTCACCGTCGGGCCGGGTGAAATCCTCCGGGCCGACCTTGCCAT
Source organism: Povalibacter sp. (assembly GCA_035556415.1). Lineage (GTDB taxonomy): Bacteria > Pseudomonadota > Gammaproteobacteria > Steroidobacterales > Steroidobacteraceae > Steroidobacter. The sequence continues at coordinate 1,195 of DATMEZ010000084.1, read as the reverse complement.
CGAGGTTCAGGCCGTAAGCGTGCTTGCCGGTGGCCTCGTGGAACGGGAAGCGATCCGGCTGCGTGGTCGGCAGCCAGGTCTCGATCTCCTGTTTGAGCTGCGTGTCGATCACGGTGCGCTTGGCGGCCTGGGCCTGGGGGAACAGTACGTCGTACTGCTCGCGCGGGCCGTCGTTGAAGCCGTTGGGGCATTCGCTCTTGGCGTCGGGCGTCTGGTACATGGACCAGTACAGATCGGTCAGCACGTAACCGATGCGCCCGTCCTTCGGCACGAACGCCGCATTGTCGTCAGCGGCGAGGGCGGTGCCGGCAGCGAGCACGGCAATGCCGGCCGCAGCCATCAGTCGATGCAACATCGAACTACGGGTGAGCTCTGGTGAACAGCGGTGCTTCATGACGAGCCTCGAGGATTCGTGGGTGTGCTTCACAATGCGCCGTTGAAATTGTCGTCCCGCAGCCAGAAGGCCTTCAGGCCGTTGCGCTGGCCGCGCCATTCGCCGGTGCCGTCGCCGAAGACGTCGCCGGGGCGGCGGTCGGAGGCGTAGGTGTAGACGGGTCGATCGCGATAGGCCCATACGCTCAGCGCATCGGCCTGATCAGGCGCGGCGCGATGGCCGGTCTTCGGATCGATCTGGATGACGCTCCAGGTGCGGCTGAGACTCTTCTCGTGCTTGTCCGCGAGCACGTACGGCCAGTTCTGCTGGCACTTCTCCGGGTCCCCACCGCCGCACATGGCCAGACGGTAGGCCTGCGTATCCTCCGGATGGTCGCAGCTGAGCTGGTCCTGCGAATCGTCGCCGCAGATGTAGATGTAGATCGTCATGCCGCGGCGGTCCGCGAGCACCTGCCCCACGATCGTGTCCTGCACGGTGAAGCTCGCGGGAGCGGCCGGTGCGGACTGCGTGTAGACGTTGTGCCAGCCTGGAATGTCGCTGCCTTCGAGACTCCAAGTACGGACATCGGGAACGTAGGTGTACAACGGCTTGCCGCGGAACACCCACTGCCGCACGCCGGCGGAGCGCTCCAGCAACGACCACTCGCCTTGAGGCCGCGCGGTCTGCGGAGCCAGCACCGGATTCCAGGTCCGCGTGCAGGCGGTATCGCACGCCGACTTCTCGGCCGTGTCCTTGTCGTAGGTGTAGACGGAGAAATGCTTGGAGGTGGTGAGCAAGCGGCCCACCGCAGTGGTCTTCACC